>DASQAW010000433.1:0-18241 GCA_035635495.1 Burkholderiales bacterium | reverse complement strand
GCGGCGCGCAAGCTCGGCCGGCCGGTGCGCTGGCGCGCCGACCGCAGCGAGGACTTCCTCGCCGCGCACATGGGGCGCGACCAGCACAACCAGGCGCGGCTCGCGCTCGACGGGCAGGGCCGCATCCTGGCCCTCGAGGTGGACACGCTTGGCAATATGGGGGCGGTACCGGTCGGCTCCTCCGCCATCATTCCGCTGCAGCTCGGGCCGAAGGTGCAGACCACGGTCTATCACGTGCCGCTGGTGCATTACCGCGTGCGCGCGGTGCTGACACACACGATGGCGACGGGCGCGTACCGCGGGGCCGGAAGGCCCGAAGCCAACTTCCTGATGGAGCGCCTGATCGAGAAGGCGGCGCGCGAGATGAAGCTCGATCCGGCGGAGGTGCGCCGGCGCAATTTCATCCGCCCGGAGCAGTTTCCCTACCGCACGCATCTCGGCGACACCTACGATGGCGGCAACTTCGGCGGCGTGCTCGACAAGCTGCTGGCGCATGCTGACTGGGCGGGCTTCCCGGCGCGGCGCGAAACGTCGCAAAGGCGGGGGCGCCTGCGCGGGCGCGGCCTGTCCGTGTACCTCGAGTGGACCGGCGCGCTGCCCACCGAGACGGTGGACATCGAAGTCAACGGGGAGGGCCAGGTAACCGTTTTCTCGGGAACCCAGGCCATGGGACAGGGACTCGAAACCTCATATACCCAGCTCGTCACGGAGGTGCTCGGCGTGCCCGTGGAGAAGGTGCGCATCGTGCAAGGCGATACCGACCGCGCCAACGGCGTCGGCAGCGTCGGCTCGCGCTCCGCCTTCGTCGGCGGCTCGGCGGTGGTGGCGGCGGGCCGGCGTGTCATCGTCGATGGAAAGGCGCTGGCGGCAGAAGCGTTGGAGGCTGCGCAGGCGGACATCGATTATCGCGACGGTCGGTTTCGAATCGCCGGCACGGACCGCGCGATCACGCTCGGCGAGCTCGCCGAGCGACAGGCGCGCAAGGTCTTCCGCGTGTCGGCCACGGAGACGCCTTCGACCCCCTCCTGGCCGAACGGCGCGCAGGTCTGCGAGGTGGAGATCGATCGCGAGACCGGCGAGGTGCAGCTTGCGTCGATCGCGAGCTGCGACGACGTCGGGCGCATCATCAACCACATGATCGTCGAAGGGCAGGTGCACGGCGGCGTCGCCCAGGGCGCCGGGCAGGCGCTCTACGAGCAGGCGGTCTACGACGCCGAGAGCGGCCAGCTCCTTACGGGCTCGCTGATGGACTATTGCGTACCTCGCGCCACGGACCTGCCGCCGATGCGCGCGAGCTTCGATGAAAGCGTGCCCTGCAAGACGAATCTCCTCGGCGTGAAGGGTTGCGGCGAGCTCGGCACGATCGGCGCGATGCCGGCGGTGGTGCACGCCGTGCTCGATGCGCTCGGCGTGCTCCACATGGATATGCCGCTGACGGGCGAGAAGCTATGGCGCGCGCTGCGCCGCTAAGCTATGCGACGGCAGCGTCGCTGGCGCTGCATGCGCTGGGTCTGCTGGCCGTCGCCGCGATGCTGAAGCAGGTTCCCGGGCACGCCTACTCGCTGCCCATCGTCGCGCGGCTGGCTGCACCGGAGCCGGTGGTGCTCGAGGCAGCGAAGCCGGCGCCGAAAGAGCGCGCGGCGCGGCAAAAGGCAATGCCGGTGCCGCCGCTGCCGCCCGCCGACACCGCCACCGTGGCGCAGTTTCGCCAGCAGTTCATCGGCTCGGCGGCACGCTTTCTCGACTATCCGCCCGATGCACTCAACGCCGAGGTGGAAGGTGCGGTGGTGGTAAGCGTGAGCTTCGCCGCGGGCCGCGGCGCTGCCGCGATCAGCGTGACGAGGAGCTCGGGCCACCACCTGCTCGATGCGCAGGCGCTCGACATGTTCCGCCGGGCGGCGGCCTCGATGCCCTTGCCGGGCGCGCTGCGCGCGCAGGACTTCGAGTTCGAAGTGCCGGTGGTCTACGCGCTGAAGCGCTAGCTGCCCTCGGGACGGAAGGCGACCACGTGATCGACGTCGAGGCGGATGCCGATCCGCTCGCCGAGCGCGTGGTTGTGGTGGCTCGGCACGAGCGCGAGCACCTTGCGGCCGCTTGCGAGCCGCAGCGTGTAGAGGATCTCGGCGCCGCGGAACGCCTTGTGCACCACCTCGGCCTGCGTCGGCGCCGCGTCGTCGTGCACCACGTCGTCCGGCCGCAGCAGCACTTCGAGCGGTTTTCCGTCCGCTGAAACGCCCTGGAGGGTGCCGAGCTCGATCTCGAGCTTGCCGCCCTCGAGCGGACGCGCGGGCAGGAAAACGCCCTGGCCGACGAAGTCGGCGACGAAGCGATTCGCCGGCCGGTGGTACAGGTTGTACGCCGTGTCCCACTGCTGGATGCGGCCGTCGTGCAGGATGCCGACGAAATCGGCGATGGCGAAGGCTTCCTGCTGGTCGTGCGTCACCAGCACCGCGGTCGCGCCGCTCGCCTTGATGATCTCCCGCAGCTCGAGCGAGAGCCGCTCGCGCAGCTCGACGTCGAGGTTGGAGAAGGGCTCATCGAGAAGGAGAAGCTCGGGCCGCGGCGCGAGCGCGCGCGCGAGGGCCACGCGCTGCTGCTGGCCGCCCGAAATCTCGTGCGGATACTGGCGCAGCTCGCTCGACAGGTGCACGAGCTCGGCGAGGGCGGCGATGCGCGCCTCGCGCTCCGCGCGCGCGAGCCGATGCAGGCCGAAGCCGATGTTGTCGGCGACGGTGAGATGCGGGAAGAGCGCGTAGTCCTGGAACACCATGCCGATGCGGCGCGCTTCCGGCGCCACCAGCGTGCCCGGCGCCGACACGGTCGCCCCATTCAGGCGGATCGCGCCGTGCTGCACGGCCTCGAAGCCGGCGATACAGCGCAGTACCGTGGTCTTGCCGCCGCCGCTCGGGCCGAGCAGGCAGCCGATGGCGCCGTGATCGAGCGCGAAGCTCACGCCGTCGACGACGCGGCGATCCTCGTAGGCATGGCGCAGGTCCTCGACTTCGAGCAGCGGCATTCGGAGATTATAGTAATTCTCATTTAGACTGCCCCGCATGCATCGGCTCGGCGTACTGGGGGGCGTCACCGTCGTCATCGGCATTGCGCTCGCGCTCCCGGTGGTCTCGGTGCTCGCGAGCTTCTTCGCCGGCGCGGGCGACACCTGGCAGCATCTCGCGGCCACCGCGTTGCCGCGCTATGTCGGCAACACGCTCGCGCTCCTGCTCATGGTGAGCGCTGGCGTCATCTCGATGGGCGTGGTTGCGGCCTGGCTGGTGAGCTCGTACCGTTTTCCCGGGCGCGACCTGCTCGAATGGGCGCTGATGCTGCCGCTCGCCATGCCGGCGTATGTCATGGCCTACGTCTACACCGACTGGCTGCAGTACACCGGCGCGGTGCAGACCACCCTGCGCTCACTCACCGGCTGGCAGGCGCGCGATTACTGGTTTCCGGAGATCCGCTCGCTATGGGGCGCGGCGGCGATGCTGTCGCTCGCGCTGTATCCCTACGTCTATCTCATCGCGCGCACCGCGTTCCACGAGCTCTCGCGCAGCGCGGTGGAGGCGGGCCGGCTTGCCGGGCTCAATGCCTGGGGCGCGTTCTTCCGCGTCGCCGTGCCGCTCGCGCGGCCGGCGATCGTCGCGGGCAGCGCGCTCGCGCTGATGGAGACGCTCGCCGATTTCGGCACCGTGTCCTATTTCGCCGTGGAGGTCTTCACCACCGGCATCTTCAAGGCCTGGCTCTCGCTCGGCGACAGCGTCGCCGCGGCGCAGCTCTCGGGCTGCCTCCTCGCGTTCGTCGTGCTCGTGCTTGCGCTCGAGCGCGCGAGCCGTGGGCGGGCGGCGTACGCCACCGCCGGCCGCAGGAGGACGCATCCCCATCCGTTGCGCGGCGCAAAGGCTCTCCTTGCCGCAACGGCGTGCGCGCTGCCGGTGATCTTCGGCTTCGTCCTGCCGGCGCTCCTCCTCGCGCACCTCGCGTGGGGCGAACGCAGCGCCTACCTCGGGTCGCGCATGTTCGCGCTCGTCGCCAACAGCTTCAGCCTGGCGGGGCTGACGGCGCTGATCGCGGTGCTCCTGGCGCTGGTGATGGCCTACGCGGCCCGCCTTACCCGCAGCCGCATCGTGCTCGGCGTGAACCGCGTAGCCGGCTTCGGCTATGCGCTGCCCGGCGCGGTGATCGCGGTCGGGGTACTGGTGCCGCTCGGCAGGCTCGATAACGCGCTCGCCGGCTGGCTCGAATCATGGACGGGAAAGCCCATGGGGCTGCTCCTTACCGGCACGGTCGCCGCGCTCGTCTATGCCTATCTCGTGCGCCTGCTCGCGGTGTCGCTGCAGACGCTGGAGGCGGGCCTCGCCAAGATTACCCGCAGCATGGAGGACGCGGCGCGTTCGCTCGGCGCAAAGCCCGCCGGCGCGCTCCTGCGCGTGCACGTGCCGCTGCTCGCCCCGAGCCTCGCCACGGCGGCGCT
Organism: Burkholderiales bacterium; assembly: GCA_035635495.1. Taxonomy (GTDB): domain Bacteria; phylum Pseudomonadota; class Gammaproteobacteria; order Burkholderiales; family SG8-39; genus SCGC-AG-212-J23. Next base: position 13,773 of record DASQAW010000433.1, on the reverse strand, counting down.
GCTCGTTTTCCTCGACGTGCTGAAGGAGCTGCCGGCGACCTTCGCCCTGCGCCCCTTCAACTTCGACACGCTGGCGATCGAGGCCTACAACCTGGCGAACGACGAGCGCCTGGCCGAAGCCGCCGCGCCGGCGCTCGTCATCGTGGCAGTGGGGCTGCTGCCGGTGCTCTACGTCACCCGGCGCTACTTCCAGCCGACGCGGTCGTAGATCTTCTGAGCAGCCGGCTGGTTGCGGCCTAGCACGGCGACGTTCAGGCGGTCGCGCTTGAAGTCGCCGAAGCCGGCGAGCACCGGGTTGTCGATCGGCAGCTTCGCCACGACCGGCCACTCGTTGTTGCCGTCGGCAAAGTAGCGCTGGGCATCGTCGCTCGCGAGGTGCTCGAGGAACTTGACCGCCGCGTCCCGGTGCGGCGCGTTCTTCAGCACCCCGGCGCCCGAGATGTTGACGTGCGTGCCCCAGGTCTGCTGGTTCGGCAGCACGATGCCGAGGCGCTCGGCGGCCTGCTTCTCCTCGGGCTTTTCGGAGCGCGCGAGGCGCGCGTAGTAGTACTGGTTCGAGACCGTGACGTCGCACTGGCCGGCGGCCACCGCCATCAGCTGGTCGGTGTCGCCGCCCCTGGGCTCCTGCGCGAGGTTCGCGCGCACGCCCTTCGCCCATGTCTCGGCCTTCGCCTCGCCGAGGTGGTCGATCAGCGCGCCCATCAGCGAGAGGTTGTAGACGTTGGTGGAGGAGCGCATGCACACGCGGCCCTTCCACTTCGGATCCGCGAGCTGCTCGTAGGTCTCGATCTCGCCGGGCTTGACTCGCCCCTTGTTGTAGGCGATGACGCGAGCGCGCATCGAGAAGCCGAACCAGTTGCCGGCGGGGTCGCGCAGGTTCTCGGGAATGCGCGCTTCGAGAGTCTTCGACTTCACCGGCTGGAAGAGCCCGAGCTGCTCGGCGCGCCAGAGGCGCCCCGCGTCGACCGTGATCAGCACGTCTGCGGGACTGCGCGGGCCTTCGTTCCTCACCCGCTCGATCAGCGCGTCCTCGCCGCCTTCGATGCGGTTCACCTTGATGCCTGTGGCCTTGGTGAAGCTTTCGTACAACGCCTCGTCGGTCTTGTAATGCCGCGACGAGTAAACGTTCACTACGTTTTCCTGCGCCGTCGCGCTGAAGGCGCATACGGCCAAAAGCATCGCTAGCGATTTCATGCGCAGACGATAACGACTCTCATTGAGGGTGTCAATGAGAACAGTTCTCGCTTAGAAGACGGGCGGGTCGAGGCGCCTCGCGCCGTTGAAGCGCGCGCGCCAGTACGGCGAGTTGATGCTTTCCACCCGCACGCGCTGGCCGCGGCGCGGCGCATGAACGAAGTTGCCGTCGCCAAGATAGATGCCGACGTGCGAGTACGGACGGTTGCGCGTGTTGTAGAAGACGAGATCTCCGGGCTGCAGCTCGGCGCGTTTGACCGCGCGTCCGACGTGCCGCTGCTCCTTCGTACTGCGCGGAAGCGCCATGCCCCAGGCGCGGTCGTACACGTGCGTGACGAGGCCGCTGCAATCGAATCCGGTCTCCGGCGAGTCGCCGCCGTAGTGGTAGCGCGTGCCGACGGCGAACAGTGCCTGTAGCGCCGCCTCGGCGCGGTAATCGCGCTTCGCGTCCGTGCTGGCGCGAGCCGCTGCCGCCGGCAGCAGCGCAAGAAACGCACAGGTAAACAGGAACTTGTGTCCCATAATGAGGCGGCGCGTAGACCGGGCGAAGGTTGGCGCGTTCAGGAAGAAAGATGAATCGCGGAGCCTTGATCCGAATTGCTGCGCTGCTGATGCTCGCTACGCCCGTGCTGGCGCAGAACGCGTTGGAAATCATTAGCCTGCGTCACCGCACCGCCGAGCAGGTCATCCCATCGCTCGAGCCCCTGCTCGATCAGGGCGCCACCCTTTCCGGCAAGGGCACACAGCTATTCGTGCGCACCAGCCCCGCGAACCTCGTCGAGGTGCGCCGGGCACTGGAGGAAATCGACCGGCCACAGAAGCGCCTCGTCATTTCGGTGCGTTTCGATAGCACTCTCGACGCGGGGAACCGCGGCGTCGATGCGAGCGGGCGCATCAGTAACCGCAGCTCCAGCATCGAGGTTCGCGGGCAGGATTCGCGCACGCAGGCGCAGGAGCGGGTCGACCAGCGCGTGCAGGCGATCGATGGCGGCCGCGCCATGATCCTGACCGGCGAATCGCGTCCGGTGCGCCAGCGCCAGTACATCCAGACGCCCGCCGGGGTGATCTCGCAGGAAGTGACCGTGGTGCAGGAGACCACGTCCGGATTCGAGGTGATCCCGCGCGTGGTCGGCGACACCGTGCAGGTGCAGATCGCCGGGCAGCGCCCCGGCAGCGCCGCCGCGACCACGGCGAGCGGGCGGCTCGGCGAATGGTTCGAGCTCGGCCAGGTGGCGATGGGCGGTGCGCGCGACGAGCGCGGCATCGCCTCGGCGGGCCGCGTTTCCGGCGGCGAGACGCGGCGGGTCTGGGTGCGTGTCGATGAAGTCCCTTGAGCAGGTGTTCTCGCCCGAGGGCGCGCTCGCGGGGGCGATCCCGGGCTATCGCGAGCGCGGCCAGCAGGTCGAGATGGCGCAGGCAATCGGCGAGGCCATCGACACGACCGGGGTGCTGGTGGCCGAGGCCGGCACCGGCACCGGCAAGACCTTTGCCTATCTCGTGCCCGCGCTCCTCGCCGGCGGCAAGGTCATCGTCTCGACCGGCACGAAGACGCTGCAGGACCAGCTCTTCGACCGCGACCTGCCGGCGGTGCGCCAGGCGCTGGCCTCGGGCGCAAGCGCGGCGCTGCTGAAAGGCCGGGCGAATTACGTCTGCCTCTACCGCCTGCGCCGTGCGGTGACCGAGGGCGGCGCGGCCACCCGCGAGGAAGCGGCGCAGCTGCACCGCATCCAGCGCTTCGCGGCGGTGAGCGTCACCGGCGATCGCGCCGATCTTGCCGACGTGCCGGAGGATGCGCCGATCTGGGCGCAGGCCACCTCGACGCGCGACAACTGCCTCGGGCAGAGTTGCCCGGACTACGCGGATTGCTTCGTGATGCGCGCGCGGCGCAATGCGCTCGCCGCCGACGTCGTAGTGATCAACCACCATCTCTTCTTCGCCGACGTGGTGCTGCGCGACGAGGGCATCGCCGAGCTCCTGCCCGCGTGCAATACGCTGATCTTCGACGAGGCGCACCAGCTCCCAGAGACCGCGCGGCTCTTCTTCGGCGACACGCTGTCCACGCACCAGGTGATCGAGCTTTCGCGCGACGCGCGCGGCGAGCTGCGCGCCGCGGGCGGCGCATCGCCCGAGCTCGAAGCGCTCGCCAACCGGCTCGACAAGGCGGCGCGCGACCTGCGCCTGGCGCTCGACCAGCGGATCGAAAAAGCGGGGCCGCAGCGCCTCGCCTGGCCGCAGGCGCTCGCGGTCGCGGGCTTCCCGGAAGCGCTGATCAGGCTGCGCTCGGCGCTGAAGATGCTCGATCGCGCGCTTGCCGCGCAGGCCGAGCGCTCGGAAGGCCTGGGTGCCTGCGCCCGCCGCGCGGGCAATGCCTTCGCGGTGCTGACGCGGCTAATGGAGACCGATGCGCAGGAGGACGTGCGCTGGGCCGAGGTGTTCGGCCAGTCGGTGCAGCTCCATGTGACGCCGCTCCACTCCGGCGAGCTCTTCCGCCGGCAGATGGACGACCATCCGCGCGCCTGGATCTTCACTTCGGCGACCCTCGCGGTCGGCGACGACTTCGGCCACTTCACCCGCGAGCTGGGCGTGCCCGGGGCGCAGACGCTGCGCTGGGAAAGCCCGTTCCGCTTCGCCGAGCAGGCGCTCGTCTACCTGCCGAAGGGGCTGCCGCCCGACCCGAACGATGCCGCCTTCACCGACGCGGTGATCGAGGCGGCGTATCCGGTGCTCGAGGCAAGCGGCGGGCGCGCCTTCTTGCTATTCACCACGTTGCGTGCGTTGCGCCGCGCGCATGAGCTCCTGCGCGGGCGCATCGAGTATCCGCTGCTGGTGCAGGGGACCGGCTCGCGCAGCGAGCTGCTCGCGCGCTTTCGCCGGCTGGGCAACGCCGTGCTCCTCGGCAGCGCATCCTTCTGGGAAGGTGTCGACGTGCGCGGCGAGGCGCTGTCGCTCGTGGTGATCGACAAGCTGCCGTTCGCACCGCCCGACGACCCGGTGCTCGCGGCGCGCATCGACGCCCTCAAGGCCGAGGGGCGCAATCCCTTCAACGAGCTGCAGCTGCCGCAGGCAGTGCTGCAGCTCAAGCAGGGCGCCGGGCGGCTGATCCGCGACGAAGCCGACCGCGGCGTGCTGATGCTCTGCGATCCGCGCCTGCTCTCGCGCGCGTACGGCGCGAAGATCCTGAAGAGCCTGCCGCCGATGAAGCCTACGCGCGACCTGGCTGAAGTGCAGGCGTTTTTTGGCCGAGCTCGTCTTCGATGTGAATCCGGATGATCTCGTCGAAGCTCGCGTCCGCGCGGAAGCCGAGCGCGCTCGCGCGCCGCGCATCGAAGTTGCGCGGCCAGCCCTCGACGATGCGCATGATCGTCGCGTCGGGCTCGTCGCGGATGCGCCGCACGGCCGCGTCGCCCGCCGCGCGGCGTAGCGCCTCGATCTGCTCGCCGACGGTGGCGGAGACGCCCGGCATCGTCAGGCTGCGCCGCGCGCCGAGCTGACCCGTATCCATGCGGGCGGCGTGCAGCAGGAAGCCGATCGCCGCGCGCGGCGACGCGAACCAGTGGCGCACGCTCTTCGGTACCGGCAGCACCGCCTCCTGGCCGGCGAGCGGCTCGCGGATGATGCCGGAGAAAAATCCCGACGCGGCGCGGTTGGGCTTCCCGGGCCGGACGCAGATCGTCGGCAGCCGCAGGCCCAGGCCGTCGAAGAAGCCGCGGCGGCTGTAGTCGGCGAGCAGGAGCTCGTCGATCGCCTTCTGCGTGCCGTAGCTCGTGAGCGGCGCGCTCAGGAACTCGTCGCCGATGGCCTCCGGAAATGGCGCGCCGAAAACCGCGATCGAGGAGGTGAAGACCACTCTCGGCCGGTAACCGTCGCCCACCTTGCCGCCTTCTTTCCGAATGGCTTCGAACAGCCGCCGCGTGCCGTCCAGGTTGATGCGGTAGCCCTTGTCGAAGTCGGCTTCGGCCTCGCCGGAGACGACCGCGGCGAGGTGGAAGATGAGCTCGGGCCGACCGGCGAGCAGCTTTTCCGCCTCGCCGGGCGCGGAAAGGTCGGAGGCGATGGTCTTTGCGCCCGACGGTCCGACCGGCGGCACTACGTCATGCAGCACGAGCTCCTGCAGGCCGCCATCCTTCGCCAGACGCGCGACGAGCTTGCGGCCGATCATGCCGGCCGCGCCGATCACCAGCGCGCGCTTTACCACTCCGGATCCCACAGGCGCCAAAACGGCACCTTCTTCTTGCCGCCGCCGGGCTTGAGGTAGACCGTGTTCGGAAAGTTCTTCATCAGCACGCGCTCGGTCGACTCGCGCAGGTCCTTCATGCCGAGCGAATCGTAGGCGCGCATCAGGATCACCATCGCTTCCTCGACCGCGGGCGCCTGCGGATAGTGCTCGATCGCGTACTGCGCGCGGTTCGCCGCCGCTACATAGGCACCGCGCTTCATGTAGTACTTGGCGACGTGCACCTCGTTGTTGGCGAGCGCGTTGATGAGGTAGCGCATCCGCGCGCCGGCGTCTTCGGCGTACGGGGATTCGGGGAACCGCGTTACGACTTCCTTGAAGGCGAGGAAGCCGTCGCGCGAGGCTTTCGGGTCGCGGTCGCTCATGTCCGGCGTGGTGAGCCAGGACAGCATGCCCTGCAGTTCGTTGAAGTTGATCAGGCCCTTGAGGTACCAGGCGTAGTCGACGTTCGGATGATTCGGGTAGAGCTTGATGAAGCGGTCCGCGGCCGCGATCGCCGCGGCGCGCTCGCCGTCCTTCCACTGACAGTAGGCGACTTCGAGCTGCGCCTGCTGCGCATAGCGGCCGTAGGGATAACGCGCCTCGAGCTTCTCCAGAAGCTTGATCGCCTTCTGCCAGTCGCGGCCCGCCTGGGCGTCCTTGGCTTCGCCGTAAAGGCGCTGCGCCGACCAGCCGACCGTCTCGTCGTTGGCCGAGTCGAGCGAGCTGCAGCCGGTCACGACGGCGATGGTCGCGGCCACGAGGACGGCAGCAATTACACTTCTACTCATGAAGGCGAAGGATTATAGCGATTGGGATGCGGGCTTCGTCGCCCCGCTCTCGGCCAAGGTACCGCAGGAGATGGGCGGGCTTCGCCTGGACCAGGCGCTCGCGCGGCTGTTCCACCAGTACTCGCGCAGCCGCCTGCAGGACTGGCTGCGCGCGGGCCACATCAAGGTCGACGGGCGCGCCGCGGCCGCGCGCACGCCGGTGAACGGCGGCGAAGAGATCTCGCTCACGCCGCCGCGGCTGCCCGAGGGCGGCGCGCCGCGCGCGCAGAAGATGCCGCTCAAGATCGCGCACGAGGATGCGGCGCTCATCGTCATCGACAAGCCTGCAGGCCTGGTGGTGCATCCGGGCGCCGGGCAGCCCGACCGCACGCTGCTGAACGCGCTGCTCGCGCATGCGCCGGCGCTCGCCGGCGTGCCGCGCGCGGGCATCGTGCACCGGCTCGACAAGGACACGAGCGGACTGCTCGTCGTCGCGAAGACGGTGGCAGCGCAGGCCGATCTGGTCAAGCAGCTCGCCGAGCGCAGCATGCGCCGCATCTACATCGCGCTGGTGCAGGGCGACCCGCCGGCAAGCGGCAGGATCGACGCGCCGGTCGGCCGCGACGCCAAGGCGCGCACGCGCATGGCGGTCACGCATCGCGGCAAGCCTGCGCTCACCACCTATCGCGTGCTCGAGCGCTTCGGCCGCGCTGCGCTGGTCGAGTGCCGGCTCGAGACCGGGCGCACGCACCAGATCCGCGTGCACTTCCAGCACATCCGCCACCCGCTCATCGGCGATACGGTGTACCGCCGCGGCACACGGCATGGCCTCAGCTTTCCGCGCCAGGCACTCCATGCGGCGGAGCTGACCCTGCGGCATCCGTCGAGCGGCGAGCAGATGACGTGGCGCTCGCCGCTGCCGCGCGACTTCAAGCGGCTGGTGGACGAGTTGCGCGCGTGCGAGATCTGATGGACTTCATCCGCCCCGACTGGTCGCTGCGCGTTGGTGCGCTTGTCACCACCGCCGCGATGGGGGACATGGCGAGCGACAACGGACGCGCCCGCCTGCGCGCGCTGCTGCCCGCCGAGCCCCGATGGCTGCACCAGGTGCACGGCGCACGCGTCATCGATGCCGACACCACGGCTACCCTTGTGCAGGCAGACGCCTCGGTCGCTCGGCAACGAGGATCAGTGTGCATAGTAAGGATCGCCGATTGCATGCCGGTGCTCCTTGCCGACGAGGCGGCAAGCGTCGTCGGCGCCGCCCATGCCGGCTGGCGCGGACTCGCCGCGGGCGTGCTCGAGGCGACGGTCGCTGCGATGCGCGCGCCCGGCGCGATCCACGCCTGGCTCGGGCCGGCGATCGGTCCCGCGGTGTACGAAGTGGGCGACGAAGTGCGCGCCGCCATGGGCGGGCCCGACACCGCCTTCCGCGCGACGCGTCCCGGCCACTGGCTGCTGGATCTGTACGCCGTCGCGCGCTCGCGGTTGGAGGCGGCCGGCGTGCGCCACATCTCCGGTGGCGGGTTCTGCACCTACACTGAACGCGAGCGCTTCTTCTCCTACCGCCGCGACCGTGGCCAATTACGCATGGCCGCTGCAGTGTGGCTCACGTAGAATCCGCTCCCCCATGACGCTCGCCTGGATCCTCGCGGCGAGCTTCGCCGGCGGCACGCTGTCGGTCGGACTCGCCGCGTTCGCGCTGGTGCTGCGCGCTACGTGGTTGCCGATGCTCGTCTCCTACGCGATCGGTGCGCTGCTCGGCGCGGCCTTCCTCGAAGTGATCCCGCACGCGTTCGAGAAGGGCGCGCCGCGCGAGGCGGGTTTCGCCATCCTCGCCGGCATCTTCGGCTTCTTCGTGCTCGAGAAGCTGCTGATCTGGCGGCACTGCCATACCGAGAACTGCGAAGTGCACGATCCCCACGTGCACGACCAGGGCCGCAGCGGTGCGCTGATCATCGTCGGCGACACCGTGCACAACTTCGTCGACGGCGTGCTGATCGCCGCGGCGTTCCTCCAAAGCACCGAGCTCGGGATCATCGCGGCCCTCGCGATCATTGCGCACGAGGTTCCGTCCGAGGTCGGGGATTTCCTGATCCTGCTGCATTCGGGCTATACGCGGGCCCGGGCGCTGGCTCTGAACCTGCTGTCTTCCCTCGCCACACTCGTCGGGGGGGTCGGCGGCTACTACTTCCTGCCCCTCTTTGGGCAGTGGGAAGCGGCGCTCCTCGGCATCGTCGCGTCCAGCATGATTTATGTTGCGGTGGCCGACCTTATCCCCGGCCTGCACCGGCACCCCCACCCCCGCGACACGGCCTCGCAAGCCCTCCTAATCGCCTTGGGAATCGGCACTATTGCCGGGGTGCGCTTGCTGCTGGCGCACTAAGCGAATAGAACTACGGATCAGTAGGTTATTCGGTATTTGACGCAGGGGGTTGTGCGTCGCAAAATCGGCTACTTTGTCGGTCCAACCGCAATCCACTACCCCCGATGCCCTGCTCGCCGCGATCGCCGAATCGGGCAACGCGGTCACCCAGGGATGGATGCGTTTGCTCTCCTCCGCGCCCGATATCGAGCGCTCGAGCTCGCTGCAGGCGTCCTATCTCGAAGAGCAGGCCAAGCTGTGGGCCGCGCTCCTCGCCGGCCGCAAGGAATCGCCGGTTGACGATGACGACAAGCGCTTCGCCGCGCGCGAGTGGCGCGAGAACCCGTACTTCAACTACCTGAGGCAGTCCTACCTGCTCGCGGCGAAATACATCGAAGAGGTCGTCGAAGCCGCGCCGCTCGAGTCTCAGGCGAAGGAGCGCACGCGCTTCGCCGCCCGGCAGTGGATCGACGCGATGTGCCCGGTGAACTTCGCCGCCACCAACCCGGCGGCGCTGCGCGCCGCGCTCGATTCGAAAGGCGAGAGCCTGACCCGCGGCATGGCGAACCTCCTCGCGGATGCGACCAGGGGTCGTATCAGCCAGACCGACGAGACGGCCTTCGAGCTCGGCCGCAATATCGCGACTACGCCCGGCGAGGTCGTGTACGAGAACGATCTCATTCAGCTGATCCAGTACGCACCGCGTACCGCCGAAGTCGCCAAGCGGCCGCTGGTCATGATCCCGCCTTGCATCAACAAGTACTACATCCTCGACCTGCAGCCGGAGAACTCGCTCGTCGGCTACGCGGTCGACAGCGGCCAGACGGTCTTCATGGTCTCCTGGCGCAACGTCGGTCCCGAGCAGGGCCACTACGGGTGGGACGATTATCTCGAGCTCGGCGTGTTCGCTCCCCTGCGCGTGGCCCAGGAAATCGCCAAGGCCGACAAGGTGAACGCCCTTGGGTTCTGCGTCGGCGGCACGCTGCTCGGTGCGGCGCTCGCCGTCATGGCCGCCAAGGGCGACGAAACCGTGGAAAGCGCGACGTTCCTCGCCGCGATGCTCGATTTCTCCGAAACGGGCCAGATCGGGCTGTTCGTCGACGAGGCCTCGGTGGCCGCGCGCGAGGCGACCATCGGGGACGGCGGCATCCTGCCGGGAACCGATCTGGCGTTCGTCTTCTCCAGCCTGCGCGCGAACGACCTCATCTGGCCGTATGTCGTAAACAACTACCTGCTTGGCGGGCGCCCGGCGGCGTTTGATCTGCTCTACTGGAATGCCGACAGCACCAATCTGCCAGGGCCGATGTACTGCTACTACCTGCGCAACACCTACCTCGAAAACAAGCTGCGCGTTCCGAATGCGCTGACCAACTGCGGCGTCCCGGTCGATCTCGGGAAGGTGAGGCTGCCGATGTTCGGCCTGGCGACGCGCGAGGACCATATTGTCCCGTGGCGCTCGGCGTACCGCACGCTGCAGCTCCTCGGCGGCGAGGACAAGACCTTCGTGCTCGGCGCTAGCGGACACATCGCGGGCGTGGTCAATCCCGCGTCGAAGAACCGCCGCAGCCACTGGGTGGGCAGCGCCTATCCGGAGGATGCGGATGCATGGCTGACGCAGGCCGCCGAGCACAAAGGCAGCTGGTGGCCGCGCTGGTCGAAATGGCTCGATGAACACGGCGGCGGCAAGCGCAAGGCACCGGCGCGCGCCGGCAACGCCAAATACAAGCCGATCGAATCGGCGCCAGGCCGCTACGTGCGGCACCGCATAGTTCACTAGGAGGCAGCATGGAAGAGATCTATATCGTCGGTGCAGTGCGCACCCCGATCGGCAAATTCGGCGGCTCGCTCGCGAAAACGCCGGCGTCCGAGCTGGGCGCGCTCGTCATCAAGGACGTGCTGAAGCGCGCCGGCGTGAAGCCGGAGCAGGTTTCCGAAGTCATCATGGGCCAGGTGCTCACCGCGGGCATCGGCCAGAACGGCGCGCGCCAGGCCGCGATCAAGGCCGGCCTGCCGGACATGATTCCGGCGATGACCATCAACAAGGTGTGCGGCTCGGGCCTGAAGGCGGCGATGCTCGCCGCGCAGTCGATCGCGCACGGCGATGCCGACATCGTCGTGGCCGGCGGGCAGGAGTCGATGAGCCTCGCGCCGCACGCGATGAACGGCTCGCGCGATGGCTTCCGCATGGGCGATGCGAAGCTCGTCGACACGATGATCGTCGACGGTCTGTGGGACGTCTACAACCAGTACCACATGGGCGTCACCGCCGAGAACGTGGCGAAGGAGTACGCCGTCTCGCGCGAAGACCAGGACAGGTTCGCCGTCGCGAGCCAGAACAAGGCCGAAGCCGCGCAGAAGGCCGGCCAGTTCGCCGGCGAGATCGTCACCGTCGAGGTGCCGTCGCGCAAAGGCCCGGTGATGTTCAAGGACGATGAATATCCGCGCCACGGCGCGACGCTCGAGGCGATGCAAGGCCTGAAGCCCGCGTTCGACAAGAACGGCAGCGTGACCGCCGGCAACGCATCGGGCATCAACGACGGCGCCGCCGCCGTGGTCGTAGCGTCGGCGCGCAAGGTGAAGGAGCTGGGGCTCAAGCCGCTCGCACGCATCACGGCCTTCGCCTCGGCCGGCGTCGATCCGAAGTACATGGGCATGGGTCCGGTACCCGCTTCCAAGCGCACGCTCGCGCGCGCCGGCTGGGAGCCGAAGGACCTGGACCTGATGGAGATCAACGAAGCCTTCGCCGCCCAGGCCATCGCGGTGAACCGGCAGATGGGCTGGGACACGAGCAAGGTCAACGTGAACGGCGGCGCGATCGCGCTCGGCCATCCGATCGGCGCCTCCGGCTGCCGCATCCTGGTCACGCTGCTGCACGAAATGCAGAAGCGCGACGCCAAGCGGGGGCTTGCGTCGCTGTGTATCGGGGGCGGCATGGGTGTCGCCTTGGCCGTTGAGCGTTAAACAAAAAGGAAATCGACATGGGCAAAGAAGGGGAAGTCATCGATCAGCCGGTAGCTGCTCAGGAGATCTGGCGCGACAGCTCGCGCCCGGTGATCAAGCGCATCGCGTTCGTTTCCGGCGGCATGGGGGGCATCGGCAGCGCGATCTGCCGGCGGTTCGGCCAGACCGGTCACACCGTGGTCGCCGGCTGCCTGCCGGGCTACGAAAAGAAGGACGAGTGGCTAGGCGCGATGCGCGCCGCCGGCTACCGCGTGCACGCGGCCGAAGGCGACGTCTCCGACTTCGACTCCTGCTCCGAGATGTTCTACAACGTGCGCTCGGTGGTCGGGCCGATCGACATCCTCGTCAACAACGCCGGCATCACGCGCGACTCTGTCTTCAAGCGCATGACCGAGAAGGACTGGATGGAGGTCATCAACACCAACCTGAACAGCGTGTTCAACGTCACGCGCCAGGTCATCGACGGGATGGTCGAGCGCGGCTGGGGCCGCATCGTCAATATCTCGTCGGTCAACGCGATCAAAGGCCAGTTCGGCCAGACCAACTACTCGGCGGCGAAGGCCGGCATGGCGGGCTTCTCCAAGGCGCTGGCGCAGGAGGTGGTGCGCAAGGGCGTCACGGTCAATACCGTGTCGCCGGGCTACGTCGAGACCGACATGGTCAAGGCGATCCGCGCCGAGATCCGCGAGCAGATCGTCGCCTCGATCCCGATGGGGCGTCTAGCGCGGCCCGAGGAAATCGCGGCGGTAGTGGCCTTCCTCGTATCGGATGAGGCCGGCTACATCACCGGCGCCAACATCAGCGTCAATGGCGGCATGCACATGATGTAGACTGGCCCTCCCCGCGCGGGTAAGCGGCAGGAGGAGGTTATGGCCAAGGAAAGGATCGCCGTCGTCACTGGCGGCATGGGCGGTCTGGGCGAGACGATCAGCACGAAGATGGCGGACGCGGGCTACCGCGTGGTCGTCACGTATTCGCCGTCCAACACCAAGTACAGGTCCTGGCTGGAAGAGATGAAAAGCCGGGATTACAAGTTCTCGGCCTTCCCCGTCGACGTGGTCGACTACGATTCCTGCGCCAAGCAGTGCGGCATCATCCGGAGCGAGATCGGGCCGATCGACATCCTGGTGAACAACGCCGGCATCACGCGCGACATGACCTTCAAGAAGATGACCAAGGCCGACTGGGATGCGGTGATGCGCACCAACGTCGATTCCTGCTTCAACATGACGAAGCAGGTGATGGACGGCATGGTGGATCGCGGCTGGGGCCGCGTCATCAACGTGTCCTCGGTCAACGGGCAGAAGGGCGCCTTCGGCCAGACCAACTACTCGGCGGCCAAGGCGGGCATCCACGGCTTCAGCAAGGCGCTCGCGCTGGAAGTCGCGAAGAAGGGCGTCACCGTGAACACCATCTCGCCCGGCTACATCGGCACGAAGATGGTGACGGCGATCCCGAAGGAAATCCTCGATACGAAAATCCTGCCGCAGATTCCGATCGGGCGGCTGGGCAAGCCCGACGAGGTCGCGGGCCTCATCATCTATCTCTGCTCCGAAGAAGCGGCGTTCGTCACTGGCGCGAACATCTCCATCAACGGCGGCCAGCACATGTACTAAGGAGTAGACTAGCCCGTGGCGCTTCCCGAACCCAAGATGGACAACCAGCTCCGGCTGATCAAGAAGTATCCCAACCGCCGCCTGTACGACACCAAGACGTCGAGCTACATCACGCTCGCCGACGTCAAGCAGATGGTGCTCAAGCAGGAGGAGTTCCAGGTGGTCGACGCGAAAAGCGGCGACGACCTCACTCGGCAGATCCTCCTGCAGATCATCCTGGATGAGGAATCGGGCGGCATGCCGCTGTTCTCCTCCGACCTGCTGTCGCAGCTGATCCGCTCCTACGGCAACGCGATGCAGGGCATGATGGGCTCGTACCTCGAGCGCAACATCCGCGCCTTCCAGGACATCCAGAAAGCGCTGCAGGAGCAGTCGCAGCGAATGTACGGCGACGGCGGCCGCGCCTCGCAGGAGCTCTGGTCGCAATTCATGAACCTGCAGGGCCCGGCGATGCAGAGCCTGATGCAGGCGTACATGGAGCAGAGCCAGAAGATGTTCCAGCAGTTCCAGGATCAGATGCAGAACCAGGCCCGCAACATGTTCTCGGGCCTTTCCTTCCCCGGTTTCCCCTCTGGCCAGAAGAGCGACAAAGGCGAGGGCGACAAGTAGTCCTGCAGCTTCGGCGCGAAGCGCCGCTCCGCGGGTTGGTTTCGT
>DASQAW010000432.1:0-1988 GCA_035635495.1 Burkholderiales bacterium | reverse complement strand
CTGGATGTTTTCCTTCGGCCGCTCGATCTTGCGGTACTGCCACTTTTTCGAGCGGATGCCGTCGAGGTAGCTCGCCTTGCTGTCGGCGCCGCCGTAGGAATGCGTGTACACGAGCGAATCCGCGAGCAGCTTCTCCAGCGTGGCGGCATCGGCTTCGCACATCGCCTTGTAGCGCTGGTCTTCCAACCGCCGGATGGCGTCTTTATCCATCGGCGATCGAGTTCTCCAGCACGCCGACCTTGTCGATCTCGATCTCCACTTTATCGCCCGGCTTCATCCAGATCGGCGGGTTGCGCCGCGCGCCGACGCCGCCGGGCGTGCCGGTGACGAGCACGTCGCCAGGCTGCAGCGTGGTCCAGCTCGAGACGTACTCGATGATCTTCGGGATCTTGAAGATCATCTGCTCGGTGGTGGCGTGCTGCATGCGCTCGCCGTTCAGGCGGCACGACAGCGTCAATCTCGTATTCGGCGGAATCTCGTCCGCGGTCACCATCCACGGCCCGAAGGCGCCGGTGTGCGCGAAGTTCTTCCCCGCGGTCCACTGCACGGTGTGGCGCTGCCAGTCGCGCACCGAGCCCTCGTTGTAGCAGCTGTAGCCGGCGATGTGGCTCCACGCCTCCTGCTGCGAGATGCGGCGGCCCGCTCTTCCGATGATCACCGCGATCTCCGCCTCGTAGTCGAGGTTCTTCGATTCGCGCGGGCGGAGGATCGGCTGCTTGTGCCCGACCTGCGACTCCGCCACGCGCAGGAAGATCGCCGGCTGGTCGGTGTTGTCGCGCCCGGTCTCGACCACGTGGTCCTGGTAGTTCAAGCCGACGCAGATGATCTTGTCCGGATTCGGGATCACCGGCAGCCAGGTGATATCCGACTCCTTGTAATCGGGCGACTCGGAGGCGTGCTTCGCCGCCTCGGCGAAAGCGTTGCCGCCGATCAGCGCCTTGAGATCGGCGAAGCGGTTGCCGATGTAGCGCTTCAGGTCGACGACGCCCTTGCCGGTGACGATGCCGTAGCTCGGGCCCTGTGCGGTCTGGAAAGTGGCGAGTCTCATGGTCGGACGGCGCTCCGGATGGACGGGGCGGTGATTTTACGGCGCGCGCGCGGCTCCGGGTCGACCGGTTCGAGCGCCTCGCTGATGCGCTCCGCACTCTCCAGCAGGTTATCGACCAGCCGGTGGTGGTCGGCGGCCTCGTAGCGCTTGCGCGTGAGCACCAGGCAGAGGCTGCCGGCGACGCTGCGGTCGCGGCGAAACAGCGGCACCCCGAGGCCTACTTTGCCGAGGTCGAGCTCGCCGAAGCTGATTGCATAGCCGCTCTTGCGGATCGCCTGCATCTCCTCGAGGAAGCGCGGGAAGCCGCGGCCGCGGTGCTTGCGGTGCAGCCGCTCCAGGCGCGCGCGGGGCAGGAAGGCGAGGATCGCCTTCGACGGCGCGCCAAGGAAGAGCGGCATCGGCCTGCCGCGGTCGAAGCCGATCTCGAGCGGTTCCGGGCCCGGCTCGTAGTGAATCGTGACGATGCGCTCGCCGTAGATGCCCATCTGGGTCACGCCGCAGCCGCTCTTCCTCGCGAGCTCGCGCACCGCCGCGCGGCTCGCGGTCAGCAGCGGATCGTGCCGCCGGATCAGCCGGTCGAACTCGATGATGCGCGGGCCGAGCGCGTAGCCGTGCGGCGCGCGCACCAGCAGCCCCGCGGCCACCAGCTCGCGCACGTAGCGATAGCCGGTCGGGCGGCTGTACTTCAGCCTGGAGATGATCTCGTCGGCCGTGAGCGCCGGCGCCTCCTCGGTGAACAGGTCGAGCACCTTCAGCATGCGCGACAGGCTAGACACGATAGGCGACCGGGAAAACCCTATCGTCTTCCGGCCGCGCGCCGGGCTTCAGCACCGGGTCGCCGGTGATCTTCATGGTCGCCGGGCGGGGATCCCACTGGCAGTCGTGCCCGAAGTAGCGCGTCGAGATGCCGACGCGCCGGCGCACCGGCGAGAAGTTGCCT
>DASQAW010000431.1:0-1699 GCA_035635495.1 Burkholderiales bacterium | reverse complement strand
GGAGACGCGCATGACGTTTCCGGGTCGCCCCCCTGTCAAGGGGGGTGTGAGCCGCAACCCCCCGCTCGTTTCACTCGCTTCCCCCCTTAACAGGGGGGCGGCAAAAGGCAGATGAGCCGCGCAGCCATCTCCCTCGCGATCGTCGCCGCCATCCTGGTCGCGCTGCCGTTCATGGTCGGCAACTACGCGCTCTCGGTCGCAACGCTGATCCTCTACTTCGCCTACACCGGCCAGGCGTGGAACGTGATGATGGGATTCGCCGGGCAGCTCTCGCTCGGCCACGCGCTCTACGTCGGCGTCGGCGCGTATGCGGCGGGCGCGCTCTTCTATCACTACGGCGTCGGCCCCTGGGCTGGCCTCTGGGTCGCGATCGTGCTGTGCGTGCTGCTCGGCCTGGTGATCGGCTTCCTCGCCTTCCGCTTCGCCATCTCGGGCGTGTACTTCGCGCTCCTTACCATCGCCTTCGCCGAGTTCACGCGCATCGGCTTCGATCACCTCGACTGGACCGGCGGCCCGGGCGGGATGTTCCTGCGCGTCGCGCAGCGCGACACGTGGGATCTCCTCAACTTCCGCGGCCCGCCGGTCATGTACTACTACGCCATGCTGTTCCTGGCCGCGGGCGCGCTCGCCCTCTGTTTCTTCCTTCTGCGGAGCAAAGCAGGCTACTACTGGCAGGCCATCCGCGAGAACGAGGAAGCGGCGCAGGCGCTCGGCATCGACAGCTTCCGCTGGAAGATGCTCGCGGTGGCGATCAGCTCGGCGATGACCGCCGTCTCGGGCGTGTTCTTCGCCTTCTACTACAACAACCTCTTCCCCGAGCAGATCTTCCACATCAGCCGCTCGATCGAGATCATCCTCGGGCCCGTGATCGGCGGCGTCGGCACCCTCTTCGGCCCGGTGCTCGGCGCGGCGATGCTGACCCTCCTCTCCGACGGCATCACCGAAGCGCTCGCCGCGCTCGGCTGGGAGATCCCGGGCATCAAGCAGGTGTTCTACGGCCTCGTCCTCCTCGGCGTGGTGATGTTCCTGCCGAACGGCATCTGGCCGGCGATCGCGCGGCGCCTGCGCCTGTGAGCGCGCTCCTCCAGGTGCAGGGCATCAGCAAGTCGTTCCGCGGCCTGCGCGCGGTCAACCACGCGTCGTTCGAGATTCCGGAAGGCGACATCAACGGCCTCATCGGCCCGAACGGCGCCGGCAAAACCACCATCTTCAACATGATTGCGGGCGTGTATGCGCCCGACGCCGGCGAGATCGTCTTCGACGGCGAGCCGATCCACGGCCTGCGCCCGCACCAGGTCTGCGCCGCCGGCATCGGCCGCACCTTCCAGATCGTGAAGCCCTTCGCCGGGCTCACGGTGCTGGACAACGTGATGGTCGGCGCCTTCCTGCGCAGCGAGAACGCCCAAGCCGCGCGCAAGCTGGCCGGCGACATCGTCGAGCGGCTTGGCCTCGGCCCGAAGCGCGACCTGCCGGCCTCGTCGCTCACGCTGCCCGATCGCAAGCGGCTGGAAGTCGCGCGGGCACTGGCGACGCGGCCGAAGCTGCTCCTGCTCGACGAGGTGATGGCGGGGCTGCGTCCCACCGAATGCGACCAGATGGTCGAAGTGTTCCGCGACCTGAACCGCAAGGACGGCACGACCATCCTCCTGATCGAGCACGTGATGCGCGCGGTGATGGCGCTCGCCAAGCACATCGGCGT
>DASQAW010000430.1:0-6242 GCA_035635495.1 Burkholderiales bacterium | reverse complement strand
GCATAGCGGCCGTTGCCTTCGTCGACGAACACGTAGTGCTGCTCGCCGCGCAGGTAGACCGCCGCCGCCGGCACGAGGTAGCCGCCGGGCGCCGGCACGCGCAGCTCCGCCACGATGTACATCTCGGCCTTGAGGCGCTCGTCGGTGCCGACGACCGCGCCGCGCACCTTCACCGAGCGCGTCTGCGGGTCGACGAGGTCGGCGACGTGCGCGATGCGGCCTTTCACCCGCTGCTCGCCGAGCGAGGTCGCCGCGATGCTCACTTCCGTGTCCGGCGCGACGCGGCCGATGTCCTTCTCCGCCACGTCGAGCAGGAACCAGAGCCGGGTCGGATCCGAGACGACGAAGAGCGCCTTGTCGCCCTGGCTGTCCGGCCGGATCTCCTGGCCGGGATTGAGATTGCGCTCGACGACGACCCCCGCGATCGGGCTGCGCAGCGCGAGCGTCTGGTCCACTGCGTCTGTTCTCCCGTAGAGCCTGAGCTTCGCCCCGGTCCGCGCCTGTTCGGCCGCCGTGCGCTCGGCATCTGCTTGCGCTGCCTGCAGGTCCTTGGCCGGCGCCACGCCCCCCTGGTAGAGCTCCTGGACGCGCGCCAGGCTGCGCTGGGCGAGGAGGAAATCCTGCTGCGCCTTGCGCGCCTCGGCCTGCGCCATGCCGAGCTCGGGCGCGGCGAGCACGGCGAGCGTCTGCCCGGCCCTCACGCGCTCGCCCGGCCGCACGGCGATGGAGCTCACCCGCCCCGCGAACGGCGCGAACACGCGCACGGTCCGGTCCTCGTTCCAGACCAGGCGCCCGTTGAAGCGCAGCGTGATCTCGCGCCGCGGCTCGATCGGCACCGAGGTGATGGTCGCGAGCTGCGGGCTTTCCGGCGGGAAGATGACGATGCTGTGGCTCTCGACCTTGAACTGCGGCTCGCGCTCGGCTTCCTTTTGCCCACAACTGGTGAGCGCCAGGGCCATCAGAAGGATGACTAGCCGATTCATCGGTTCAACGCCGCCCGCCATGCCGCCAGCGCCTTCGCATGGTCGTTCCTGGCGGCGAGCGCCTCGAGCCGCACCGCGCGCAGGGTGCGGCGAGCATCGAGCACCTCGAGCACCGAGGTGGCGCCGCGGCTGAACGCGAACTCGGCGGCCTCGGCGCTGCGGCTCGCGGCGCCGAGGAGCGAGCCCTCGAAGCGCTCGAGCCGGTCGGCCGCGGCATCGAGGTCGCCGGCGGCGCGCCGCAGGTCGTTCAGGGCGACGGCGCGCACCCGCTCGAGCGCGTCGATGGCGGCGTAGCGGTCGACCTCTGCCTTCTGGATGTCGCCGGAGAAGTCGTTGCCGGTGAAGAGCGGCACGGCGACGCCGAAGCCGACCGAGTTCGCGGGCACGTTGCCGGGGTAACGCTCGTACTGCGCGCCGAGCGTCACGTCGCGCGAGCGCTGCGCGCGCGCGAGATCGCGCAGCTTCTCCGCGGCCTCGAGGCGCTGGCGGGCGGCGACGACGTCGGGCCGCACTTCGATCGCCTGCTCGAGCGCCGCGGGTTCGGCGTGCTGCAGCGCCGGCCAGGGGTCCGACGCGTACAAGTCGGGATCGGCGCCGATCAGGTAGGCGAGCGCGATCTGCGCGCGGGCGACTTCCGCCAGGGCGATGCGCGCGTCGTTCTGCGCGCGCTCGTAGTCGACCTGGACTTTGGCCACATCGGCCGGCGCGAGATCGCCGGCCTGCAGGCGCTTCCGCGCGGCCGCGAGCGTGCCGGCGAAGAGCTCGGCCGCCTGCGCCAGCACCTCGGCGCGCTCCTGGCCGAGCTTCAGGTCGAAGTAGGCGCCGCGCACGAGGGCGAGCTGCTGGCGCAGGACATCGAGCGAATCGCTTTGCGCGGCGCGCTCGAGCCCCGCCGCGGCATCGAGGCGCAGCTCGCGCTTGTTGCCGCGCTCGAAGGGCTGGTCGATGCGAAAGACCGTGTCGGCCCTGTTGCCGGAGGCGATCGCCGTACTGTTGACGGAAAACGTGGCGTTCGGCCGCGTGCCGGCGATCAGCTTCTGCGCTTCGGCCGATTCCACCGCGCGGCGCGCCGCCTGCAGCTCGCGGTTATTGGCCGCGAGCAGCTCCTCGGCGCCGGCGAGCGTGAGATCGCGCGCCGCCGCCGGCGTGCAGACGAGGATCGCAATCAGCGCCAGACCACGCATGGGAGCGCGAGTTTAGTCGCCAAAAACTACGCAACGTTCCGTGCAAGCCGGCAGTCAGCGCCGCTACAAACGGCTGCAAGCCTGAGCTAGAGGGAACCCGAGAGCGCGCGCAGCTCGAGCTGCGTCTCGGCGATCGCCGCGACGAGCTCCGCGCGCGCGAGCGCCGCCTCGAGCCGCGTGCGGCGCGCGTCGAGCAGCTCGAAGAGCGTGCCGCGGCCGAGGCGGTAGGCGCTCTCGGCCATCTCGAGGAACGCCGACTGGCGGTCGAACACGTCGTGGTCGAAGCGCGCAAGCGCTTCCCTGCGCAGGGCGAGCGCCTCGCGCTGCTTCTGGAACTCCGCCTGAACGGTGGAACTGACGATGCGCTGGCGCTCCCTGGCAGCCCCATGCTCGGCGATCGCCTTGTCCTCGAGCGCGCGGCGCGTGTCGAGGATCGGGATCTCGCTCGCCACGCCGACGAAGTTGGCCGCGCCGTACGGCCCCGTGGTCCAGGTGCGGCCGAGCTGCAGCGCGGGCACCGGATAGCGCTCGCGCCGCGCAAGCTCGACGCGCGCTTCCGCCGCCGCGGTCTCGTCGCGCGCGACGCGCAGCGCGGCGTTTCCGGCGATGTCCGATTCGGCGTCGCCGAGCTGGGCCACGACCTGATCCACCCCCATCGCCGGCTGCGGCCGCCAGCCCGGCGCGTCGACCAGGGCGGCCAGCGCCGACGAGTGCCCATTCAGCTCGTGGAGCGCCTTCTGTACGCCGAGGCTGGCGAGCGCGCGCTCGGCATCGGCGCGCGCGAGATCGTAGCGGCTCGCCATGCCGCTGCTCTGGCGCCCGGCGACGATGCCGCGGATGCGCTCGACGTCGGCGAGCGCAGTGCGGCGCGCATTCAGCTGCTCCTGGGCCGCGGCCAGGCGGACGAATTCCAGCGCGGCGAGCCGCTTCGTCTCCACCACCGTGAGGCGCAGCGCCGACTCCGCGCGGCCGACCTGCAGGTCCGCCGCGCGCACGCGGGCGCCGCGCTGGCCGAAGATCGGCACCGGCAGCTCGACCGTCGCCTGCTGCTGCGAGTCGGCGCCGAAGATAGTGCGCTCGCCGCTCGAGGCCGTCGAGCGCCCGAGCGAGAGGGTCGGGTTGGCGAAGGCGCCCGCCTGCGCGCGCTCGGCGCGTGCGATGTCGGTCTCGCGCTCCGAGACGGCGACGCGCGGGCTCTTCTCGACGATGCGCAGGACGTCGTCCAGCGTAACGGTCTGCGGCAGCTGGGCCCAGGCGGAGCCGGCCGCCAGCAGAACGGCCGCGCTAAGCCGCTTCATCCTCGGTCTCGGGGGTGGTATAGCGCTCCGAGGCGAGCATGTAATAGACGCCCGGCAGCACGAAGAGCGTGATGGCGAGCGTGGTGACCATGCCGCCGACGATCACCAGCGCGAACGGCCGCTGCGTCTCGCTGCCGATGCCCTGCGAGAGCGCCATCGGCAGGAGGCCGAAAAGCGCGAGCAGCGCCGCCATCAGCACCGCGCGCAGCTTCTCCACGGCGCCCTCGACGATCGCCGCCTCGAGCGTCTTGCCCGCGCTGTGGTGCTGCTCGATCGCGCTCGCCTGCAGCAGGCCGAGCAGCGACACCTGTCCGAGCAGGGCGATGAAGCCGACCACCGCGCTCACCGAGAGCGGCATGCCGCCGAGCTTGAGCGCGAACACGCCGCCGGTGAGCGCAAAGGGCGCGGTCAGGAGGATGGCGGCCGCGGCCCGACCGGATTGGATGGCGCTATAGAGGAGCGCGAGCACGGCGGCCAGCGCCAGCGGCACGATGATCTCCAGCCGCTTGATCGCGCGCTGCTGGTTCTCGAATTCGCCGCCCCAGGCGAGGTAGTAGCCGTCGGGCACTTTTACGTTCTGCGCGACGATGCCGATCGCCTCGTCCACCGTCGAGCCCATGTCGCGCCCCTCGACGTTGAACTTGAGCGCCAGGTAGCGGCTGTTCGATTCGCGGTAGATGTTCGCCGCGCCGGAGAGCACGCCGACCGATGCGATCTCGCGCAACGCCACGCTGCCGCCGCCCGGGCGCGGCACCGCGAGCTCGCCGATCGCGATGTCGTTCTCTCGCGCGGAGATGGGCACCATCAGCCGCACGGGAACCGGGCGCTCGCCCTCCCAGAAGGTGGTCGTCACCTTCCCGGCGAGCGCGGTGCCGATGAACTCGTTCGCCGCCGCCACCGTGATGCCGGCGCGCGCCAGCGCGTCGCGGTCGAGCTTAATCTGGAGCTGCGGCACGGTCGCGTCGCGGTACAGGCCCAGATCAACCACGCCGCGCACCTGGGCGATCTGCTGGCGCGCCTGCTCGAGCGTGTCGCGCATCACCTTGGCGTCGAGGCCGAACACCTTGAGCACCACCTTGCCGCGCACGCCGGAGACCGCCTCCTCGACGTTGTCGCGGATCGGCTGCGAGATGTTGTAGCGCACGCCGGGGATCTCCATCAGCAGGCTGCGCACCTCGTTGGCGAGCCGGTCCTTGTCGTAGCCTTTGCGCCATTCGTCGCGCGGCTTGAGGCGCACGAAGGTCTCGCTCATGTTGGGGTTTTCGTTATCCGTGCCGTCCTCGGGCCGGCCATTTTCCGAGAGGACCTGCTCGACCTCCGGGAAAGTGAGGATGCGCCGGCGCACCTCCACGAGCATGGTTTGCGCCGCCTCGAGCGCGATCGAGGGCGGCATCTCGACGAAGACGACGAAATCGCCCTCGTCGAGCTCCGGCAGGAACTCGGTGCCGAGCCGCGTGCTGACGCCGAGCGTCAAAACCAGAAACACGACCGCCGCCGCCAATGCGACGCGCCGGCGCGCCACGACCCGGGTAAGCCATGCCCGGTAGCGCTGCCGCGCGCGCTCGATCCAGCGGGGCTCCGACACTGGCCGGCCGCGGCCGAGGCCCAAGGCGCAAAGAGCGGGCACGAGCGTAAACGCGAGGACCAGGGCGGCGAGCAAAGCAAAGGAGTAGGTCAAGGCCAGCGGCCGGAAGATGCGCCCCTCGACCTGCTCGAGGGTGAACACCGGCACCAGCGCGGCGATGATGATCAGCATCGCGAAGAGCGTCGGCCGCGCCACCTGCTCGGCGGCGCGGATGATGAGCCTCAGCAAGTCGCGCCGGCGCTCGGGCCGTTCGTGCTGGATCGCGCGCATCACGCTCTCCACCAGCACCACCGCACCGTCGACGAGGATGCCGAAGTCGATCGCGCCCATCGAGATCAGGTTGGCCGGCATCTTGAGGACGTAGAGCCCCGTGAACGCGCCGAGCAGCGCGAGCGGTATCACGGTGGCGACGATCAGCGAGCCCACGATCGAGCGCAGGAAGAGCCACGCCACCAGGACCACCAGGATGAAGCCGTGGAGCAGGTTCTTGTTCACCGTCTCCAGGGTGTTGCCCACCAGCAGCGTGCGGTCGTAGAACGGCTCGATGCGCATGCCCTGCGGCAGGATCTTGTCGTTCAGCTCGGCGACCTTCTTGTGCACGCCGTCCAGCACGCGCGACGGGTTCTCGGCGCGGCGCATGAGCACGAAGCCCTCGACCGCCTCCTTCTGCTCGTTGTAGCCGATGGCGCCGCGGCGCGGCGTGTTCGACATGACGATCTCGGCGACATCGCCCACGGTCACCGGCGTGGCGTCGCGCGTCTTGAGCACCGTGCGGCGGATGTCCTCGACCGAGGTGATGTAGCCGATGCCGCGCACGGTCAGCTCCTGGTCGCCGTGGCGCACGAACCCGCCGCCGACGTTGACGTTGGTCTTCGCCAGCGCTTCGCTCAGTTCCGGGAGTGAGACGCCATGCGCGCGCATGCGATCGGGATACGCGCGCACGTGCACTTCCTTCAGGTAGCCGCCGAAGCAGACCACGTCGGCGACGCCCGGCACCGCCTTCAGCACGCGGGTCACGGTCCACTGCAGCTCGCCGCGCTGCTGGTAGAGGTCGTGGCGGTCGCTCACCATGCGGAACTGGTAGACCTCGCCGAGCGGCGTCGCCTCCGGGGACAGTTCCGGCACGACGCCCTCGGGCAGGTCGGTGGCGGAGGCGGCGATGCGCTGCGCCACCTGCGTGCGCGAGATGAAC
>DASQAW010000429.1:0-2386 GCA_035635495.1 Burkholderiales bacterium | reverse complement strand
ACGCGCTTGAGCGCCTGGAGGCCCGAGGCATAGCGTTTCTCGAGCCCGGCGATGGAAATAATCGGCGGCATGCGGAGCCGCGATTATTCCCTAGATCGCCTCGATCGAATCAACCTTGTGGGAAGAAAGCCGGATCCAGATTGAACAGGCGCGAAAACGCGGACTTACCCGCCGGCGTGAGGACGAGCTTTCGTGAATCCTCGACGGCGACGACCCACCGCTCATCCTTGTAGCGTGCAAGGAGCGCGGCCCCAAGCGCACCGGCGACGTGCGGGCGCCGCTCGGTCCAGTCGGTGCAGCACCTGAAGAGCGGCCGGCGCGCGCTTTCGAGCGCGGCGAGATCGATGCCGAGGTCGCGCAACGCCGTGTTGCCCGGCCGCAGAAGGCGCTCGGTAAGCGCCACGCCGAGCCGTCCCGCGAGGTGGTCGTAGCAGCAGCGCGCGAAGCGGATCTCGCGCGCTGCCGGTGGTAGCGAATGAGTACCAATTTCGGAAAGCGCTTCCATCGCCTGCGCGACCTCGCTTCCGGCCAGGCTGAAGTACTTGCAGCGCCCGCGCTCCTGCGAGACGAGCATGTTCGCGTCCACCAGCTTCCTCAGGTGCGCGCTCGCCGTTTGCGCGGTCACGCCGGCGTCGAGGGCCAGCTTCTTGGCGCTGCGGGACCGGCCATCCATAAGCGCGAGCACCATCGCGGCGCGGCTGGGGTCCGCGAGCATGGCGGCGGTGGTGGCGATATCTCGACTCTGCACGGGCCGATTGTCGCGCCCCCCGTGCGCCCGCGTCCATTCGGAACACTTCGACCGGGACCGAATGGTTTGGAGTAGGCTCGCCCCTTCCAAAGGGAGGAGGCACATGAAACGCAGAGAGATCCTGAAGATTGGAGGCGCGGCGGCCGCGCTCGGTTTTCCGGCCATTGTTCGCGCGCAGCCGAAGGAGATCGTGATCCTCGGGCTCTGGGACCAGACCGGCGCCTTTGCCGACGTCGGCCCGCTCAACGACCGCGGCATGCGCATGGCTCTCGAAGAGCGCGGCATGAAGGTGCTCGGCCAGCCGATCAAGTACATCACGCGCGACGGCGCGACGCAGGCCGGCACCTCGACCCGGCGCGCCGAAGAGGCGATCGACGGCGAAGGCGCGCGCTTCATGGTCGGACCGTGGTCCTCCGGCGTGGCGCTCGCCGTCTCGGAAGTCGCCAAGCGCAAGAAGGTGCTCCATTTCTTCAGCGGCGGCACCGAGGACATCTCGGGCGCGCGCTGCCACCGCTACTCGTTCCAGTGGGCCGCGAGCCCGTACACCGCGGCGAAGACCGTGGTCGACAACTTCATGCAGGCCAACCCGAAGGCCAAGCGCTGGCACCTGCTGGTCGCCGACTACGCCTTCGGCTGGTCGGTCGAGAAGTACATCAAGGAGGTCGGCAAGAGCCACGGGCTCGAGTTCGTCGGCGCCGATCGCCATCCGCTCGGCGAGCGCGAGTTCTCGAACTACGTGCAGAAGGCCGCGGCCAGCAAGCCCGATGTGGTGGCGATGATCAACTTCGGCGGGGATGCCGTCGCCGGCGCGCGCGAGATCTTCAACTTCGGCCTCACGCCGAAGATCCCGCTCATCATGTCGTGGTCCTCGGGCGTGGAGGAGCTGATCCAGCTCGCCCCCGAGATCCGCGAGAACCTCTGGGTCGGCACGAACTTCTACTACACGGCGGATACGCCGGTGGCGAAGGAGTTCGTCAAGAACTACCGCGCCAAGTTCGGCACGCCGCCGGGCTATGCGCCTTCGGCCGCATACTCCATGACGCGCCTGATGCTCGCCGGCTTCGATAAGGCGAAGTCCACAGACACCCAGGCCGTGATCCAGGCCCTCGAAGGCATCGAGGTGAACGACCTCCTCGGCCGCATGCGCGTGGACCCGGCGACGCACCAGACGCTGCGTCCCTACTTCTTCCTGCGCTGCAAGCCCAAGTCGCAGATGAAGGAGGAGCTGGACTTTGCCACCGTGGTCGCCACGGGCGATACGCCGCTGCCGAAGGAATACGCCGCCTGCAAAGATATCGGCAGCTTCTGAAACAAAAGGGGTCAGAGCAATTTTCCTGTAACACCTACGCTCGTTAGTAGTTACAGGAAAATTGCTCTGACCCCTTTTTAGCGTTTGAACCTCCTCCTCGGCCAGATCCTCAACGGGATCGCGACCGGGATGCTGTACGCGCTGATGGGCCTCGGCCTGTCGCTCATCACGGGCGTGCTGAACATCCCGAACTTCGCGCACGGCGCGCTCTTCGCCATCGGCGCGTACTTCCTGGTTTCCGTCGTGGGAATCCTGGGCAACTTCTGGCTCGGGCTGCTGGTCGCCCCGATCGGCGTGGCGATCCTCGGCCTGCTGATCGAGTACGCCGG
>DASQAW010000428.1:0-1790 GCA_035635495.1 Burkholderiales bacterium | reverse complement strand
CGCCAGATCCGCGAGAAGTACTGGAAGCAGGGCAAGCCCTGCCCGGTGCTCATCTCGTGCGGGCATGATCCGCTGCTGTTCCTCGCCGGCGGCAACGAGATCCGCTTCGGTCTTTCCGAGTACGACTACGCCGCCGGGCATCGCGGCGCGCCTTACGAAGTGATCGAAAGCGAGGTCTACGGGCTGCCGATGCCGGCGCACGCGGAAATCGTGCTCGAGGGCGCTATGCATCCCGGCGAGACGGCGCCCGAAGGGCCGTTCGGCGAATTCACCGGCTACTACGCCGGCGGGCGCTCCGAGCAGCCGGTGGTGCGCATCGAGCGCATCTATCACCGCAACGATCCGATCCTCGGCCTCGCGTGCCCCATGGTGCCGCCGTCGGACTTCTCGTACTCGAAGTGCGTGATGAAGGCCGGCATGATCTGGGACGAGGTCGAGCGCGCAGGACTGCCCGGCGTGCAGGGCGTGTGGGTGCACGAGCCCGGGTGCGCGCGGATGTTCAACGTCATCTCCATCAAGCAGGCCTATGCCGGCCATGCGCGGCAAGCGCTGCACCTCGCCGCCGCCTGCCAGTCGGGCTCCTACCTCGGCCGCTTCGTCGTCGTGGTCGACGACGACATCGATCCGACGAACCTCGAGCAGGTGCTGTGGGCGATGTGCACGCGCTGCGACCCGGTGGAGGACATCGACTTCATCCGCCGCGCCTGGAGTGGCCCGCTCGATCCGCGGCTGCCGAAGGGCGTGACGTGGAACTCGCGCGGCCTGTTCGACGCCTGTCGGCCTTACGAGATGCTGAAGGAGTTTCCGCCGGTGGTGCGCGCCTCGGACGAGCTGCGCGAGCAGGTCGCGCAGAAGTTCCGCGGCCAGCTGAAGAACCGCTAAGCCATGCGGATACTTGCGTTGGCGCTATGGCTGTTTTTCAGCGTGGCGCACGCGCAGGAGCCTTATCCGAGCCGCGCCATCCGCCTCATCATCGATACCTCGCCCGGCGGCGTCACCGATCTCTTCGGCCGCCTGATCGCCGAGGGGCTGTCGCAGAAGTTCCCGCAGGGCGTGTTCGTCGACAACAAGCCGGGCGCTTCCGGCAATCTCGCGATCGACTACGTGGTGCGGGCGCCGGCCGATGGCTACACGCTGATGATCGCGTCGGGCGGCGGACTCGTAGTGAAGCCGTTCCTCGAGCGCGGGCTGACGTTCGACGTGATGGCGGACCTCGTGCCGCTGTTCAACTTCGCGCAGACGCCGCACATCCTGGTCGTGCCGGCCAGCGTGCCGGCGAAGGACATCGGCGAATTCATCGCCTACGCGAAGGCGCAATCGCTTCATTACGGCTCCGCCGGCATCGGCAGCCCGCCGCATCTGTCGATGGAGCTGTTCGCCAAGGTCGCGGGACTCAAGATGGTCCATGTGCCGTACAAGGGCGTCGGTGGCGCGATGCCCGATCTCCTCGCCGGCCGCGTGCAGGTGATGTCGATGGCCCTCGGCTCCGCCCGGCCTTATCTCAAGGACGGACGCCTGCGTCCGCTGGCCACCGGCGCGAAGCAAAGGCTCGGTGGACTGCCCGAGGTGCCCACTTCCGCGGAAGTCGGCCTGCCCGAGTGGCAGATGACGGCGTGGTTCGGCGTTTTCGCCCCGCGCGGCGTAGCGGCCGACATCGTGCGCACGTTGAACCATCACCTGCAGGCGGTGCTCGACGAGCCCAAGACGCGCCAGCGCCTTTTCGAGGTCGGCGGCGAGCCGATCGGCGGCACTGCCGAGTCGTTCGCCGAGCGCTATCGCGCCGACCACCG
>DASQAW010000427.1:0-2197 GCA_035635495.1 Burkholderiales bacterium | reverse complement strand
GCGTATCGCGCTCGACGCCACCAATCGCCCCGTCGACGTCGTCGACGAAGGCCTCGACATCGCCATGCGTGTTCGCAAGCCGCCGCTTGAGGATTCCGATCTCGCCATGCGCGCGTTCGGGCCCGACGAGGTGATCCTCGTTGCCAGTCCGGAATTGATTGCCGCGCATGGCGAACCACAAACGCTCGAAGACATTGCAAGAATGCCGACGCTTTCGATGGCAAGCGCCGACGAGCGCTCGATTTGGCGCTTCGTCGGCGCGGACGGCGCGCCCGTCGAACTGACACACTCACCGCGCCTACGCACGGACGATCTCTTCACGCTGCGGCGTGCGGCGCTGCAAGGGATCGGTGCAGTCCTAGTCCCGCGTCTCCTCGTTGCGAACGATTTGGAGGGCGGCGCGCTCATCCGACTCCTGCCGTCGCTCAAGGCTCACGTCGGAATCGTGCACGCTGTCTTCCCGTCGCGGCGCGGAATGGTTCCCGCGGTGCGCGCGCTCCTCGACTCGCTCTCGGAGACTGTCCGCCTGCTCCCGAGCTAGCTATCCAGCTGTTACGACGTCTTAGTGAGGACGCGAGCTAGTCTGGCGCAGCGTTCCGATGAGCGCGAGCGCGGCGAGCACCATCACCACCGCACCGAATCCCTTAGCGATCAGGAAAAGATCGCCCGACCGTGCCACGAAGTAGCCGGCGATGACTGCTGGCACCCCCATGGCGAGATAGGAGACCACGAAGATCACGGACAGCACGTTTGCGCGCTGGTGCGGCGCGGCGAGCGGCACCACGCTCCTGATCGCGCCCTGGAAACCCGCGCCAAAGCCGCTCCCGGCCAGCACCGATCCGACGAAGAACGCCGTCGCCGATTGGTGCAAGGAGAGGAACGTAATCGCAAGGCCGACGCCGATGAAGAGAACGGTGGGGCCGTAGATCATCAATGTACGTGCCTGGAGCTGCTGCGTGAGCAGCACGGAGATGCCACCGCTCCCGGCAAGGGCGAACAGCGCGACGCCGCCTGCCAGTGAGGCGTCGAGTCCAAAGCTGGTGCGCACGAGCGACGGTGCCAGGGCGCCATAAAAGCCGGCGAGCGCCCAAACGGCGATGAGGACCGGTACCGCAATCAGGAATGGTCGACGCGCAGCGGCTGGCAGGCTGAATCGGGGCCGCAGCGATCCCATTGCGCCACTCCGTCGCGCAATGAGTTCCGGCACGAAGAGCAGCCCGGCTAGCTGCGCGACGAAGATCGCTGCCAACACAAAGTAAACGAGATGCGTTGGCGCCGGCAGGTAATGCACCATGAGTCCCCCGACGATGCCGCCGAGCGCGGTGCCGCCTGCCGGCGCCACGGAGTTCGCGACCGCGCCGCGGGCTTTATGCATATCGAGCATGCCCGCACCCACGGCCGCGATGGCTGCGCCAGTCGCGAGGCCTTGAATAACGCGCGCCGCCACCAGATCCGACAGACCGTCGGCGAATGCGAACAGGAACATCGTCGCCGCCTGTACCGTCGTGGCCACGATCAGAACCGGACGCCGCCCGACATGGTCCGACAGCCGGCCTGCCACCAACAGCGCGGCCAAGACCGCGATCGCATAGATTCCGAACACGAACGAGATCGCCGTGGGCGAGAATCCCCACTCGTGTTGGTAGATCGGATAGAGCGGTGTCGGCGCGCTCGAGCTGGCGAGGTAAGAGACCGTGATGGACGCCAGCAAGTAGAGCGAGGCCGCGCGCGACAGGCAGCCCTTGAATTCGCCGGGAGGAACTACCGCCTCCGCCGTGGCGGAGTACCAACCGCCACACATCATGTGAGCCTCTCCTGACTCCAGGAGCGTCTCAGGGCCTGAGGAGCGTGTCGAGCAGAGCGGGCCATCGCTTCTCGAAGTCGCCTTCCCGTTGGAGTCCGCGGTCTAACAGGGCCTGAAATCGCTGCTGCGCTTCGGGCCAGCTCAGCGCGGTCGTAAAGGAGGTGAGGGCGTCGAGCAAGCGGTCTGCGGATGGAAGCGAGACCTGGTTAACCAGGTTCTTCGCCGCCGCGAGCGGGCGGCGCTCGAAGGAGGCGATGCGACGCGCGAGCGCATCGACGAAGCCGTCCAGCTCGCTGTCCGGAAGTGCCCGGTTGACGTATCCGTATCGTTCGGCTGTCTCGCCGTCGAAGTCGTTCGCACCGAGGATGATTTCGAGCGCGCGACCGCGGCCGA
>DASQAW010000426.1:0-6098 GCA_035635495.1 Burkholderiales bacterium | reverse complement strand
GAACGTCGGCGTGATGGCCGACGCCATCGCCGACGAGGCGTTCTGCCGCCACGTGGTGAAGGCGATCGGCGACCAGAAAAACCTCGCCACCGCGAGCGGCATGCTGCGTTTCACGCCGACCAGCGCCTTTGCCTCGATCGCCGGCGGCGAGGTGGCCAGCCTTACGCTCGCCGGGCTGCACACGCAGAGCACGAACACCTCGGTGACGCTCGGCGAGCGCCTGTTCCTGAAATGCTTCCGGCGCATCCGCCCGGGGATGCACCCCGAGCTCGAGGTCGGACGCTTCCTCACCGAGGTGGCCCACTTCAAGAATTGCGTGCCGCTGGCCGGAGCGGTCGAGTACGTGCCGAACTCGGGCGAGTCGGCCGCCGTCGCCCTGCTGCAGGCGTACATCCCGAACCAGGGCGACGCCTGGAGCTATACGCTCGCCTACCTCGAGCGCTTCGTCGAGAGCCTGCGCGAGACCGAGAGCCACGGCGCCTACCTAACGCTGATCCAGACGCTCGCCACGCGCACCGCCGAGCTGCACAAGGCGTTCGCGATAAAGAGCGGCAACCCGGCGTTCGAGCCCGAGAGCCTCACCCAGCAGGACGTCGAGACCTGGCGCGCGCGGGTGAAGCAGGAGGCCGAGGAGACGCTGCGCCAGATCGAAAAAGACCCGAAGGCGAAGCCGCTCGCGGCGCAGAAGGCGAAGATCCTCGCCTTCGTCGACGCCTGCGCGGCGCCCAAAAAATCGGCGCTGAAGACGCGCCACCACGGGGACTACCACCTGGGCCAGGTCCTCGTCTCGAACAACGACTTCCTGATCATCGACTTCGAAGGCGAGCCCTCGCGCCCCCTCGCCGAGAGCCGGAAGAAGCATTCGCCGCTGCGCGATGTCGCCGGGATGCTGCGCTCGTTCAGCTACGCGCGCGGCTCGACGCAGCTCCGCGAGCGCACCGAGCCGGCGCTCGAGCGCCTCGGCCCGGCGCTCGGCGAGTGGGAGAAGGCGACGCGCAAGGCGTTCGTCGACGCTTATGCGGTGGCGATGGAGGGAAGCGGCGTGTTTGCCTCGTTCGACGACGCGCTGGGCCTGCTGCGGCTCGCCGAGATGGAGAAGGTGCTCTACGAGCTGCGCTACGAGGCGGCGAACCGCCCCGACTGGATCCACATTCCCGTGCAGGGCCTGCAGTTCCTGCTCGAAGGAGGCTGAGATGGAGCACCGCTTCGAGGTGATGCTCGAGCCGCTGCGCGCGTTCCTCGTGCAGGTCGGGGACTTCCTGCCGCGCCTCGCGCTCGCGCTGGTGGTGCTCATCGCCGGCTGGCTGGTCGCGAAGATGGTGCGCTTCGCCATCGCCCGCGGGCTGCGCAAGGTGAACTTCAACGTCGTCACCGAGCGCGCCGGCATCGACGGCTTCCTGAAGGACGGCGGCATCCGCATGGACGCGGTCGACATCCTGGCGATGCTCGTCTACTGGATCGTGATCCTCGTCGCGCTGGTGGTCGGCTTCAACCTGCTCGGGCTGACGTACGTCACCGATCTGCTCTCGCGCGTGCTGCTGTTCGTGCCCAAGGTGCTGGTGGCGCTGCTGATCCTGGCGTTCGGCGCGTACTTTGCGCGCTTTGTCGGCAACGCCGTCGGCGCGTACTTTCGTAATGTGCACCTGCAGGACGCCGAGCTCCTCGGCAGCCTCGCGCGCTACGCGATCCTCGCGTTCGTCGTGCTGATCGCGCTCGACCAGGTGAACATCGGCGGCGACATCGTGCGCGAGACCTTCCTCATCCTGCTCGCAGGCGTGGTGTTCGCCCTGGCGCTCGCCTTTGGCCTGGGCGGGCGCGAATGGGCGGCGGAGTTCCTGGAACGCTGGTGGCCGCGGCGCAAGCGTTGAGCGGCAACCACGCCATGCCCTTCGGCGCCGAGGTCCTGGCGGAGGGCGGCGTTCGCTTTCGCCTGTGGGCGCCGGGCGCGAAGACGGTCGATCTGGTGGTCGCGCGACGGCCGAAACCGATGCGCCCGCAGGGCGGCGGCTGGTTCGAGCTCGTCGACCGCGACGCGGCGCCCGGCACGCTTTACCAGTACGGCATCGACGGCCGGCAGCTCGTGCCCGATCCCGCCTCGCGCTTCCAGCCGCAGGACGTGGATGGGCCGAGCGAGGTGATCGACCCGAGCCGCTATCCGTGGAAGGACGCGGGATGGCGCAGCCGGCCGTGGCAGGAAGCCGTGATCTACGAGCTGCACGTCGGGACCTTCACGCCGGAGGGCACCTACGCCGCCGCGCGCGGGAAGCTCGACCACCTGAAGGAGCACGGCATCACGGCGCTCGAGCTGATGCCGCTGTCGGACTTCGCCGGCCGGCGCAACTGGGGCTACGACGGGGTGCTGCCCTACGCGCCGGATTCGGTCTACGGCCGGCCCGAGGAGCTGAAGGCTCTGGTGCAGGCGGCGCACCACGTCGGCCTGATGGTGTTCCTCGACGTGGTCTACAACCACTTCGGACCGAAGGGCAACTTCCTCGGCCTCTACGCGCCGCAATTCTTCACCGCGAAGCACAAGACGCCCTGGGGCGCGGCGATCGACTTCTCCGTCGGCACGGTGCGCGAGTACTTCATCCACAACGCGCTCTACTGGCTCCAGGAATACCGCTTCGACGGCCTGCGCTTCGACGCGGTGCACGCGATTGTCGACGAGTCGCCGCGCCACGTGCTCGAGGACATCGCGCTGGCGGTTCACGCGCGCGATCCGGACCGCCACATCCACCTGGTGCTCGAGAACGACGCCAACCAGACGCGCTTTCTCGGTCCCGGGCGCTTCGACGCGCAGTGGAACGACGATTCGCACCACGCCTGCCACGTGCTCGCCACGGGCGAGTCGGACGGCTACTACGCCGCGTACGCCGACGCGCCCGCGCGGCACCTCGCGCGCTCCCTCGCCGAGGGGTTCGCCTACCAGGGCGAGGTCTCGCCCTTCAGCAGCGCGCCGCGCGGCGAGCCGAGCGCGCATCTGCCGCCGCGCTGTTTCGTCGACTTCCTCCAGAACCACGACCAGGTCGGCAACCGCGCGCACGGCGAGCGCCTCGCCTCGCTCGCCGACGACGGAAAGCTGAAGCTGCTTTCGGCCATCCTCCTGCTCGCGCCTTCGCCCCCGCTCATCTTCATGGGCGAGGAATGGGCCTGCCATCAGCCGTTCCTGTTCTTCTGCGATTTCGACGGCGAGCTCGGCGAAGCGGTGCGCAACGGCCGGCGCGAGGAGTTCGCCCGTTTCGCCGCGTTCGCCGACGCCAAGGCGCGCGCGCGCATTCCCGATCCGCTGTCCGAGCAGACCTTCAAGCGCTGCGTGCTGCGCTGGAAGGACGCGCGCGGCACGCAGGGCCGCGGCTGGCTCACGCACTACCGGCAGCTGCTCGAGCTGAGGCGAGCCGAGATCGCCCCGCGCAAGTTCGGTCCCGGCCGCTACCGCATGCTCGGCGAGCACGCCTTCGAGGTCGTCTGGGACGACCTCGTTCTAAGGGCGAATTTCTCGGATGCGTCGATCGAGACCGATCCAGCGCCGCGCGGGCGCTTGCTCTGGGGAAACGGCAACGGCCGACGGCTCGATCCGTGGACGGCGAGCTGGTGGATCGGTTGAGCGAGGTCGCGCCGAGCTACATCGACGTCTGGCAGCGCGAACACAGGCTCGACCCCGAGACGCGCCGCGCGCTGGAGAGCGCGCTCGGCCCCCGTCGTTCCCAAAAAAAGATCATTGTGGAGAAAGGCGCGAGCTACCAGCCGGAGCTGCTCGCGAAGGGCGGCCGCATCTGGGGATTCATGGTCCAGCTCTACGGCGTACGTTCGCAGCGCAACTGGGGCATCGGCGATTTCGGCGACCTGCGCGCGCTGGTCGAGCTCGCGGCGAGCCTCGGCGCCGGGGTGATCGGCGTCAACCCGCTGCACGCGGCCCACGTCAGCCCCTACAGCCCGTCGAGCCGGCACGCTCTCAACCCGGTCTACCTCGACATCGAGTCGATTCCCGAGTTTGCGCAATGTGCCGAGGCGCAGCGACTCACGCAGTCGCGCGCGTTCCTCGCGCGGCTCCTCCAGCTGAGAAAAGCCGAGCTCGTCGACCACGACGGGGTGCGCGCCGCGAAGCACGAGGTGCTCGAGCTGCTGTACGCCTGCTTCCGCAGGGACCGCGCTCGGCGCCGTCGCTTCGCCAAGTGGCATGCCGAGAGCTCGAAGGAGCTGCGCGACTATGCGCTGTACGAGGCGCTGCGCGAGGAACTCGGCAGCGGAGGCTGGCAGAGCTGGCCCGCGCAGTACCAGGATCCGTCCTCGCCCACGGTCAGGAAGTTCTCCGGAAAGGAGAAAGACCGCGTGGAGTTCCACGCCTACCTGCAGTGGAACGCCCGCCAGCAGCTCGACCTCGTGCAGCGGCGCGCGCAGGAGCTCGGCATGCCGGTCGGCCTCTATTTCGACCTCGCCCTCGGCGCCGATCGCGGCGGCGCCGAGGTGTGGTCGGACCGCGCCGCGTACGCCACCGGAGCGTCGATCGGCGCGCCGCCCGACGAATTCAACCCGCGCGGCCAGGACTGGGGGTTGCCGCCGTATTCGCCCCGGGCGCTGCGCGCCGCGGGCTACAGTCCGTTCGTCGAGCTGCTGCGCGCCAACATGCCGCAGGGCGGGGCGCTACGCCTCGATCATGTGATGGCGCTCGCGCGCCTGTACTGGATTCCGGCGGGGAACAAGCCCGACAGGGGCGGCTACATCCACTATCCGCTCGAGGACCTGCTCGGGCTGCTGGCGCAGGAGAGCCGCCGCAACCGCTGCATGGTAATCGGGGAGGATCTGGGAACCGTCACCGCGGAGCTGCGCAAAGCGCTGAACGACGCGGGGGTGCTGTCGTACCGGCCGCTGTTCTTCGAGAAGGACGCCGATGGCGCATACCGAGCGCCGTCCGCGTATCCGCGCGAGGCGCTGACCTGCGTGAGCACCCACGACCTGCCGACCTGGCGCGGCTTCTGGGAAGGGCACGATCTCGCGCTGCGGGCGAAGCTCGGCCTCAGCGTCGATTTCGAGAAGGAAAGGGCGCAGCGCGAGCAGGACAAGGCGCGCCTGCGCGACGCGCTCGAGCAGCACGGCTTCGACACCTCGGCGGCCGGCGCGCACGCTTTTCTCGCACGCACGCCGTGCAAGCTGGTCATGGTGCAGCCCGAGGACGTGTTCGAGCTCGTCGAGCAGGCCAATCTTCCGGGCACCGTCGACCAGCATCCGAACTGGCGGCGCAAGCTCCCCGTAGGGCTCGAGCGCTGGAAATCCGATCCCCGGATGCAGCAGCTCGCCGCCAGCATGGCGCAACGTTCGGTGGCGAAAGACGGCTCTGCGTCCGGCCCCAGGCGAGTTCCCGTCGCGACCTACCGCCTCCAGCTCCACAAGGGCCTGCGCTTTACGGATGCGACCGCTCTCGTGCCCTACCTCGCGCGGCTCGGCGTGAGCCACCTGTACGCGTCGCCGTTCCTCAAGGCCCGTCCGGGCAGCATGCACGGCTACGACATCGTCGACCACGGCAAGATCAATCCGGAGGTCGGCACCGAAGCCGACCTGCGCGGGCTGCTCGACGCGCTGCGCCGCCACGGCATGGGCCTCGTGATGGACATCGTGCCGAACCACCTGGGCGTGCTTCACGGCGACAACCCCTGGTGGCAGGACGTGCTCGCGAAGGGCCGCGCGTCGCCGTACGCCAAGTTCTTCGACATCGACTGGCAGCGCGGCGGCGGGCGGCTTCTGCTGCCAGTCCTCGGCAGGCACTACGGCGAGGCTCTCGACGAAGGCGAGATCAAGCTGTCGCGCGATGGCAAGAAGGGGCCGTGGCGGGTGACGTATTACGACCAGGGCTTTCCGCTCAACGCCAGGAGCGAGCGCGGCCTCAAGCCGACGAACGACCCGCTCGCGCTGCATCGCCTGCTCGAGAAGCAGCACTACCGGCTCGCGTTCTGGCGCGTCGCGTCGGACGAGATCAACTACCGGCGCTTCTTCGAGATCACCGACCTCGCCGCCCTGCGCCAGGAGGACAAGGCCGTGTTCGAGGCGACGCACTCGCTCATCCGCAAGCTCGCGGCCGAGCCGGGCGTCGACGGCCTGCGCAT
>DASQAW010000425.1:0-2006 GCA_035635495.1 Burkholderiales bacterium | reverse complement strand
GGCGGGATGGGCGTCACCGCGATTTTGGAGAAATGAGTGGAACGTTAGGGGGAGCGGGGCCCGCCGAAGCGATACAGCGCGCCGATGTAGACGACGTCGATGTTCATCTCCGGCGCCGTGCCCGGGCCGAGCTTGGCGAAGCGCTGCCACTCGGCGCGCAGCGCGGCATTGCGCGTGAGCGCGAAGCCGGCGCCGAGGCCGAAAGTCGGACCGAGGTCGTTGCCGCGCGCCGTGATCTCCGCGCGGTACACGCCGATGCGGCCGTGGAGGCTGAAGCCGTTGCCGAGCGGCCAGGAGCCGACCCAGCTCACGTCGAGCGCCGAGAAGTCGGAACTCTGTGCGCCCACTTGGGCGCTGCCCAGTTCGTGGACGCCGAGCTCGGCGGCGAAGCCGGGCGTGAAGTCATAGCCGGCGAAGACCTTGGCCGCGGTATCGTTGGCGTCCTCGAGCTTGCTCTGGCCGATCGCCGCGCCGACGTACGCCTGCGGCCAGGCCGCGGCCGGCGCCGCGGCGGCCATCAGTGCGCCGACCAGCGCGATGGATGTGCTCGCTTTCATTTCGGTCTCCCCGGAGCAAGGGTAGCTCATCCGGGTGGTCCCTTTGGCGCAGCAGCCCAAGCGGCCGTGAAACATCTCGGCCTGCTACCGTGAATGCGCCCGGTAACCTGGAGAGCAACGGTATGACGAAATCCTTCCTCATCGCCTGCAGCGTCGCGTGCTTCGCGCTCGACGCGTCCGCTCAGGTCGGACTCGGCGGCGGCGCCGTCGGCTCGCTCGGCGCCAACGGCACCGCGTCGAGCGTCGGCAGCCTGGGCAGCGGCATCCGCACCGGCACGACCTCGCGCGGCGCGGACCTGCGCGGCACCGGCCAGATCGACAGCTCGCAGACACCCGCCGCCGCCGCCGACGTCTCGGTCGGCATCGACGCGCGGACCAGCGGCAGCGGCATCCGCACCGACGCCGCCGGCAGCGCGAGCGGCAGCGCATCGACCGGCACGCCCGCAGTTGCCCCTCCGGTCAGCGGCAGCACCTGGGGTGGCGCGCAGCAGCGCACAGACAAGTAGCAACCGCGGTCCCCGGTTCGTTTTACAGCCGGAAAAGCCGCTCCGCGTTCTCCCGGTAGAGGAGCGCGCGGTCCGCGTCGCTGACCGGCAGCTCGTCGGTCACCTTCACTTCCTCCGGCACGAACTGGTAGGGATAGTCCATCGCGTAGAGCACGCGGTCGGCGCCGAGCACCTGCTGGCAGAAGAGGATCGCCGGCGCCCATTGCATGCCGCTCGTCGTCACCCAGACGTTTTGCTTCAGGTAGTCGCTCGGCTTCTGCTTTAGCGGCCGCGCGCCGGCGTAGCGCTCGGAGCTCACCATCGAGCGGTGCATGTAGTCGAGGCGGAAGAGCCAGAAGGGCAGCCCTTCGCCGAGATGCCCGACCGCGATCTTCAGCTTCGGGAAGCGGTCGAACACGCCCGCGACGATGATCCGCAGGAGATGCAGCCCGGTCTCGACCGCGAAGCCGTAGATCGCGCCGTCGAGCCCGCGCGCCAGGAAGGGCGCGATCATCGACGCGGGCGGCGTGTTCGGGTGGAGATAGATCGGCACGTCGAGCGCCTGCGCCGCCTCGAAGATCGGCCAGTATTTGGGTTCATCCAGGTATTCACCCTGCGTGTGCGAATTCACTACGGCGCCCTTCATTCCCAGGCCGACCGCGCGCTGCAGCTCCTTCGCCGCCGCGGCCGCATTCTGCGGCGCGATGGCGGCGAGCGTCGCGTACCGATCGGGATGTGCTTTTGTCTTTTCCCTCAACTCATCGTTGGTGTCCTGGGCGAGGGCGACCGCGGTGGCCGGGTCGAACACCTGCACGCCCGGCGCGGTGAGGAAGACGAGCTGCTTCGCGATGCCGCTCGCATCCATGTCGGCCAGGCGCTGCTCGCCGAGATCCTGGATGCGCCGCACCAGCGCCGTCGCGCGCGGCTTCGGCCCGAGGAAGAATCCCCAGAGGCTATGGAATCC
>DASQAW010000424.1:0-4026 GCA_035635495.1 Burkholderiales bacterium | reverse complement strand
CGGTCTCACGGTGCCAGTGCACCTCACCGGGCCCTTCGACGCGATGAAATACCAAGTCAACTACGCGGCCGCCGCGTCGCAGCTCGCGAAATCCAAGGTCGGCGAGCGCATTACCGACAAGCTGAAGGAGCGCCTGGGCGGCGGCAAGCCTCCCGCGGAAGGAAGTACCGCACAGGGCAGCGGGTCGGCGCCGAGCGGCGGTTCCGCGGTGGACAAGCTCAAGGGCCTGCTCGGCCGCTAGCCTCGGTCGCAAGCGCCGCCAGCGCCTCGATCCACTCCGGCGCTTCGTTGAGGCATTCAATGAGGCGCAGATCGCGCCCGCCGGCGCCGCGGAACCTCGCGCGCGCCCGGATACCGAGCTCTTCCAGCGTCTCCAGGCAGTCGGCTACGAATCCCGGGCACACGATGTCGACTCGCCCGCATCCGCCGCGGGCCAGCTCGATCAGCGTCTGCTCGGTGTACGGCTGCAGCCACTTCGCATAGCCGAAGCGCGACTGGAAGGTGACGCGCCACTCGCCGTCTTGCAGTTTCAACTGTTGAGCCAACAACGACGCAGTAGCGCGGCACTGCTGCTCATAGCTTCCCGCGCTGCGCCTCGGCAGCCCGTGGAAGCTCATCAGCAGCATCGCGCCGCGTTTGTGCTGCGACCAGTGGCGCCGCACGAGCGCGGCGAGCGCGGCGATATAGGCCGGGTGGTCGTGGAACTCGCGTACCGCACTCACACCGGGCGGCAACGCGTCCAGCACGCTGCCCGTGGTGCTTTCCGCGTACTGGGGATAGAGCGGCACCACGATGGGATTCTCCAGCTCGCGCAGCGCTGCCGGGATGGATGGCGCGCCGTAGCGCATCGCGTAGCGCACGCGGAACTGTGTCCGCTCGGCGAGGAGCTGGGCTTGGCGAATGGTGTGCACCGCCAGCGGCGATCCCTCCGGCATCCAGATCTGCGCGTACTTCTCCGCCGACTGCGCCGGGCGTGTGCGCAGCACGACGCCGTGCAGGATCGGCAGCCACAGCCAGCGCGGCAGCGGCACCACGCGAGGGTCTGACAGGAACTCGGCGAGATACGCACGCACCGCCGCCGGCGTCGGCGCCGCCGGCGTGCCGAGATTGACGAGGAGGATGCTTCTCAAAATGAAAAAGGGGTCAGAGCAATTTTCCTGTAACTACTAACGTCCGCAGGTGTTACCGGAAAATTGCTCTGACCCCTTTTTTTAGTGTTGGGACAGCGCGCTGGACAGGAGCTTGGCCGTAACGTCGACGATCGGGATCACGCGGTCGTAGGCCATGCGCGTCGGCCCGATGACGCCGACGGTGCCGACCACCTCGCCGTTCACCTTGTAGGGCGAGGTCACGACGCTCACGTCGTCGGGCGCGCTGAAGCCCGATTCGCCGCCGATGAAGATCTGCACGCCCTGGCCGCGCAGCGACACGTCGAGGATCTGCAGCAGCGAGGTCTTGCGCTCGAAGAGCTCGAAGAGCTGGCGCAGCCGCCGCATGTCCTGCGACAGATCCTGCACGCTCAGCAGATTGCGCTCGCCCGAAATGACGTACGGCTCGTTGCTCTCGCTGACGGCGCGCGTGCCCGCGTCGACCGCCGCTGTCAGCAGCTTGATCAGGTCCTGGCGCAGCTCGGAGAGCTCGGTCTGCAGCTTCGAGCGCACGTCCTCGAAGGTCTGCCCCGAGTAGTGCTGGTTGATGTAGTTCGCCGCCTCGATCAGCTCGGAGG
This sequence comes from Burkholderiales bacterium, assembly GCA_035635495.1. Classification (GTDB taxonomy): domain Bacteria; phylum Pseudomonadota; class Gammaproteobacteria; order Burkholderiales; family SG8-39; genus SCGC-AG-212-J23. The sequence goes on along the minus strand of DASQAW010000424.1, from coordinate 2,300 downwards.
CGCTGAACTCGCGCTCGGTGAAGAGCATGCGGTTCTGCACGTCGCCCTCGGGTGTGACGACGATGAGGAGGAGGCGCTTCTCGGAGAGCCGCAGGAACTCGATGTGGCGGAAGCTCATCGTCCGCCGCGGCGTCATCACCACGCCGGCGAACTGCGTGAGCTGCGACAGGAGCTGCGACGCGGCGTGGATCACGCGCTGCGGGTTGTCGGGCTGGAGCTCGCCTTCCATGCGCTGCAGCGCGCCGGACTCGAGCGGCTTGATGACCAGCAGCGTGTCGACGAAGAAGCGGTAGCCGAGCGGCGTCGGCACGCGGCCCGCGGAAGTGTGCGGGCTCGAGATCAGGCCGAGCTCCTCGAGATCGGCCATCACCTTGCGGATCGTGGCCGGCGAAAGGTCGAGTCCGGAGTACTTGGAAAGCGTGCGCGACCCGACCGGCTGACCTTCGGCAATGTAGCGCTCAATCAAGGTCTTGAGAAGGATTTGTGCGCGCTTGTCGAGCATGTGATTCATTGTACACTCGCTGCCGATGCCTCATGCCGCCGGCAAACTGCATTTCCGCCACATTGGCCTGGTCGGAAAGCTCGGCAGCCCGGAGATCGCGGCATCGCTGCGCGAGCTGATCGCCTTTCTCGGCAAGCGCGGCTGCGACATCCTGATCGAGCAGGACACCGCCACCGAGCTTGGCGAGCGCGGGCTCGACTACGCCGCGATCGGCGGCAAGGCCGACCTCGCCGTGGTGATCGGCGGCGACGGCACCCTCCTCGCCGCGGCACGCAACCTCGTGCGCCATCGCGTTCCCGTGGTCGGCATCAACCAGGGCCGGGTCGGCTTCATGACCGACATCGGCCATCGCGACATGACCGCCGGCATCGGCGCGATCCTCGACGGCAAGTACACGATCGAGGAGCGCGCGCTCCTCGACGCCGAGATCCTGCGCGGCCGCGAATCGGTCCTGCGCACGCTCGCGCTCAACGAGGCGGTGGTCGGCAAAGGCTCGCAGGGCCGGCTCATCGAGTTCGAGCTCTCGCTCGACGGAGAATTCGTCTACAGCCTGCGCGCCGACGGCATGATCGTCGCCACGCCGACCGGCTCGACCGCCTACGCGCTCTCGGCGCAGGGGCCGATCCTGCACCCGGCAGTGCCGGCACTCGCCGTGGTGCCGCTCGCGCCGCACACGCTCTCGGCGCGCCCGGTGAGCGTGAGCGACCGCAGCGTGATCGAGATTTCGCTCAAGCACGCCCTCGATGCGCGCGCGCATTTCGACGGCCTCGCGCTCGCCGACATGCAGCAAGGCGACCGCCTGGTGCTCAAGCGCTCGGCCGACACGGTGCGCTTCGTGCACCCGCCGGGCTACCGCTACTTCGCCACTTTGCGCGAGAAGCTCGGCTGGAGCGAAGTGGTCGCCAAGCAGGAATAGCAGTGCTGCTGGCCCTCGAAGTCCGGGACTTCGTGCTGATCGACCATGCTTCGCTCGAGCTCGGCGAGGGCTTCAGCGTCCTCACCGGCGAGACCGGCGCCGGCAAGTCGATCCTGGTCGACGCGATCGAGCTGCTGGTCGGCGGCCGCGGCGACGTCGCCATGGTGCGCGAAGGCGCGGAGCGTGCCGAGCTCTCGGGGGAATTCGACGTCTCAAAATCGATGGAGACCTGGCTCGGCGAGCGCGACCTGGCCGGCGACCCGGGCCAGCTCGTCCTGCGTCGCTCGATCGACCGCGCCGGCCGCTCGCGCTGCTTCATCAACGGCCACGCGGCGACGCTCGCCCAGCTGAAGGAAGCGGGCGAGTGGCTCGTCGACCTGCACGGCCAGCACGCGCACCAATCGCTCCTGCGCGCCGCGGCCCAGCGCGAGCTGCTCGACGCGCACGCCGGCGCCGAAGCGCTGGCGCGCGAAACGGCACAGGCATTCCGGGATTGGAAACGCCTGGAGGAAGTCGCCGCCGAGGCCAGCGCCAGGTTTGCGCAGCGCGAGGCCGAGCGGGCCGATGTCGGCGAGCGCCTGCAGGACCTGAAGAAGCTCGCGCCGCGCGACGGCGAATGGGGGCAGGTCGCCGCCGAGCACAAGCGCCTGCAGCACGGCTCGAGCCTGCTGGCCGGCGCGCAGTCGGCGCTGGAAGCGCTCGCCGAGGCCGAAGGGGCAACCCTCAGCCAGCTCGCCGCCGTCGCCAGCCGCCTGCGCGCGCTGTCCGAGCACGATGCCAATTTGAACTCGGTCGTCGAGATGCTCGAATCGGCCGAGGCGCAGGCCGGCGAGGCCGTGCGCGAGCTGCGCCACTATGCGTCGCGCGTCGACCTCGATCCCG
>DASQAW010000423.1:0-6392 GCA_035635495.1 Burkholderiales bacterium | reverse complement strand
GCGGACCATCGCAGCGGCGATTCGACGCTCGAGCTGCTCGCCGGCTACGCCCAGCGGCATTCGAAGAGCCTGCCGCGCAAGATCGCCTTCGGCGAAGGGCTGGTGGGGCAGTGCGCGTTCGAGAAGAAGCGCATCGTGCTCGCCAACGCGCCTTCGGACTACATCCGCATCAGCTCCTCGCTCGGCTCGGGCGCGCCGGTGAACATCGTGATCCTGCCGGTGCTGTTCGAAGGGCAGGTGAAGGCGGTGATCGAGCTCGCTTCGTTCTCGAAGTTCAGCGAGATCCACCAGACCTTCCTCGACCAGCTGACCGAGTCGATCGGCGTGGTGCTGCACACGATCGCGGCGAACATGCAGACGGAATACCTGCTGCACCAGTCGCAGTCGCTCACCGCCGAGCTGCAGGCGCAGCAGGAGGAGCTGAAGAAGACCAACGACCGGCTGGAGCAGCAGGCGTTGAACCTGCAGAAATCGGAGGCGCTGCTCAAATCGAAGCAGGACGAGCTGCGCGCGGCCAACGAGCAGCTGCAGGAGAAGGCGCGCCAGCTCTCCGAGCAGATGCACCAGGTGGAGTTCAAGAACCGCGAGATCGAGCAGGCGCGCGCGGCGCTGGAGGAGAAGGCCGAGCAGCTCTCGCTCTCGTCCAGGTACAAGTCGGAGTTCCTGGCGAACATGTCGCACGAGCTGCGTACGCCGCTGAACAGCCTGCTGATCCTGGCGCGGCTGCTGGCCGACAACGTCGGCGGCAACCTCACGGCGAAGCAGGTCGAGTTCGCGCGCACCATCCACTCCTCGGGCGCGGAGCTGCTCGCGCTGATCAACGACATCCTCGACCTCGCCAAGATCGAGTCGGGCACGGTGACGCTGAACATCGCCGCCGAGCGCTTCACCGACGTCACCGACTACGCCGAGCGCACCTTCCGCCAGATGGCGCACGACAAGGCGCTCGATTTCGAGCTGGCGATCGACGACAAGCTGCCGCAGTCGATGGAGACCGACGGCAAGCGCCTGCAGCAGATCATCACCAACCTGCTGTCGAACGCCTTCAAGTTCACGAACCGCGGCGGCGTGTCGATGCGCGTGGACGAGGCGCAGGGCGGCTGGACGCCGGGCCACCCGGTGCTCGACCACGCCGAGCGCGTGGTCGCCTTCGCGGTCGCCGACACCGGCATCGGCATCCCGCCGAGCAAGCAGCGCCTGATCTTCGAGGCCTTCCAGCAGGCCGACGGCACCACCAGCCGCGAGTTCGGCGGCACGGGTCTCGGGCTGTCGATCAGCCGCGAGCTCGCGCGCCTGCTCGGCGGCGAGATCCGCGTGCAGAGCACGCCGGGGCAGGGCAGCACCTTCACGCTCTACCTGCCGGTCACCTACGAGACGACCGCCGAGCTGCCGCAGCTGCTCGAGCCGGAGCTGCTCCCCCTGCCGGCGCTGCCGGCGCGCATTGCCGCCGACGCCGGGCCGATGCCGCTCGCCGAGGAGGGGGCGCAGGACGCTTCGCCGCAGGCCTCGGCCGACCTGGACGGCAGGAAGGTGCTGGTGGTCGACGACGACATCCGCAACGTCTTCGCGCTGACCAGCGCGCTCGAGGCGCACGGCATGCAGGTGCTGCACGCCGAGAGCGGCAAGGAGGGCATCGAGCTGCTGAAGCACACCCCCGGCATCGAGGCGGTGCTGATGGACGTGATGATGCCGGGGCTCGACGGCCTCGACACCATGCGCATCATCCGACAGCTCGACGGCTACCAGCACCTGCCGATCATCGCGGTCACCGCCAAGGCGATGATGGGCGACCGCGACAAGTGCCTCGAGGCGGGCGCGAGCGACTACGTGGCGAAGCCCGTCAACATGGATGTGCTGCTGGCGTCGCTGTGGCGCACGCTCGTGCACGACCCGCTGCAGCCGCACGCCCGATGAACGAGCCGACGCTGGTCGAGACGCTGGCCGGTCTCGCCGCGGCCAACATCGTCATCATCGAGACGCTGCACGAGCACCGCGTCATCGACAAGACGCATTTCGCCCACGCCTTCGGCCGCGCGCTCGACGGCCTCGCGCCCGAGCACCGCGGCGGCATGGTCGAGCACGTGCTGCGCAACCTGCGCGACCGCTGCATGAACCTGCGCGCCGGCGAGTCCGACGCGCAGGAATGGCTGAGGAAGCTGCTCGAGCGGACCTAGCCGCCTAGACCGGCTTCAGCCAGGTCGGGCGGCGGAACTCTCCGAGCAGCGTGCCGGCGCCCGCTGCGCGGCCCTGTTCGTCGAACAGGATCTCGCGGTTGCCCACGGTGAGCGGCGTACCCGCGAGCACCAGGCGCAGCCGTCCGTCGTCGCACTCGAACTGCAGCGTCAGTCCGCTCGCCGCGTCTTCGATGATTTGTTCCCGCACGCGGCATAACGCGCCGTTCGGTTTTAGCGGCATGGTGGTCTCGCCTTTCGGAATTTTTGGATGCCTTCCGGTCTGCAACCGTTATGCCAATGACGCAGCTGCGGTAAGCCGATGAAATCACGCCGCGTTTCCCGGCTGTCGAAACGATTCGACAGGTAGGCGCCATTGCCGTCGACGCCGGAACTAGAATGAGTGCGCCGATTTTCGGGGGAGGAAACATGTCCATCTCGAGCAGCAGTCTCCCGTTCACCCAAATACTGGTTGCCGCCGCGCCCGAAGCGCCCGGCGTGTTCGCGCTGTGGCAGGGCGGCGGCATCGTCTACTACGGCCGCACCGCCACCATCCGCATCGCGCTCGACGAGCAGCTGCGTGCGCGCACCTTGAGCGCGCAGCGCGTCACGGGCTGCAGCTGGGAAATCGTGCCGGACCCGGAGCGCCGCCACGACGAGCTCCTGCGCGAGTACGCCGCCGCGCATCACTCGCTGCCGCTGTGGAACGATCCGCAGCGGCTGCCGACCGACTAGACACTCGAGTTCGCTTATATCGGGCGCAGCAGCCAGCAGAGCTGCGTGCCGTCGCGCAGCCGGCCGATGGTCAGCTCGACCTCGGTCTCCTCGCCGTCGCCGCGGCGGATGAGCCCCCGCCAGCTGCAGCGCACGGTGCCGGTCTCGATAGCACCGAGCAAATCGCGGAAGCGCTTGCGGTGGCGCAGCACCACCATCGCCGCGAGCGGCTTGCCGGCCAGGTAGCTCCCCGCGCGGTAGAGCAGATCGACCGCGGCGAGGTTCGCCTCGCGGATGGTGCCCTTGCCATCGGTGACCACATAGGCGTCGGGCGCGAAAGCGAACAGCTCGGCATAGCGCTCGCGCTCCACGGCGAGATGGTGCGATTGCGCGTCGAGCTGCTCCCACATCACGTCGAGCTCGTCGATCCCGAGCTGCAGCGCGCGGAGCTGCTCGACATGAGCGGCGTCGGTCGGGGGGTTGGCATGGCCATAGCTGTGCAGCTCCCGCTCGACGAGATCGCGCAGCGCTCGGATCGCGCTGAACAGGCCTTCTCTGCCAGCTGCGACTACCATGGGCCATCATAGGCGCCTCGCGTGAAGGCGCTATCGTGCGGCCGGTAGCCTAGGTCACTTTTTCGCCGCTTCGCCGGCTTCCTCTGTCCTAATCTGACGCCTTGTCCCGACAGTCGTGTGCTTATTCCGAGTCTGCGCGATCTTCTCCCGCAGCTCGTTCATCGCCCGATGCAGGTATTCCATGCGCTCGTCGAGGGAAAGCTGCTCGAACTCCTCGCGGCTGAGTTGGCGGAACGGCTTGGCGCGATCGGTCCCCATTTAGCCGGGCGAAGCCAAAAGCTCTTCGATGACGGAGACGTCGACCGGCTTGACGAGATGCTCCTCGAAGCCTGCCTCGAGCGATTTGCGGCGGGCTTCCTCACCGGATCTTCCGGTAAGAGCAAATATGCGTGCGCCCTTGAATCGCTCTTTCAGCTTCCTGACGGTCTGGTAGCCGTCGATGTACTGGAGCCCGATGTCGACGAACACGAACTGCGGGTGAAATCTACGGGCAACGTCTATCGCGTATAGCGCATTGGTCGCGCACTCGACACGGTGCCCGGCCTCGATCAACAGCATTGCGAGCGTCGCAACGTGGTCGGGCTCGTCGTCGATCAGGAGGACACGCTTCCCTGTGGTGCCCATGTGAGAAGCTTGCCGCCACGGCGCGCAATTGCAAGTCGGGCAATTCCCGGCATGCGTCACGCCGGCTCGGGGGATTGGTGGGTCGTACTGGGATCGAACCAGTGGCCCCTGCTGTGTGAGTCGTGAATCTGGGCGTAGCGGTCGCTGCGCGTCAATAACTTACGCTGCTCGGCTCCGTGCCGCAGCGACCGAAAACGCCAGAAAGCGACTCAACGTGTCCCAAAGGTATCCCCACTTTTCGCGTCAGCAAGAAAAACCGCTGGGGCGGGCAGTGGTCAGTTCGAAAGGATGCGGCTTACGGTCTTAATGGTTTGCGCAATATGAGCGCGATGGCCCCCAACGCCGCCAGCGTTCCCAGCAAATGAGCTATAGAACCAAGCCAGGCAACTATTGGGTTAGTGCTCGACCACTCAGAGAACGGAAGGACCTCTTCCTCGTACTGATGCGAGAGTTCGAAACACTCGTTTGCGAGCTGGTTTATGCGAAAGCCGCGCTCTATCGCTTGAGGGCTATTGTCCCGAGGCAGCTGTACCAAAGCATAGTATTCCTTGGTTTTGTCTTCTGAGCAGTTCTTAGAGACAACTACACTGTGATCGACTACGCGCTGGACTCTGTAGCCATCGATTGGATTGTGGAGAAATAAAATAATCACGGCCGCAATCGCGGTAGTTACTAGGCCGATTCGCTCTGCATGGTTCCAGCGCGACATAGTATTGTCCCCCTGCTGGCACCTAAGCGGCGCTTACTAAGTTTGGAATGTTGAGGTTACGAGGTTGGATGCCACTGAGCGTTTCTGTCCTGACAGTGAAGTCATGGACCTTAGAGTTGAATTCTGCACGGACCTGTAGGGACACAATGTCGCCGTTCTTGATGTTCAATGCATAGTGTTTGATTACGCCGTGCGGGATAGGCCCTCGGACGTAGACTTCTGTAGTCGTAGCTGGCGGGACAGGCGTCCTGTCTAGCATGTAGTAGTCGAGCGGGTACCCGGCTAAATTGAGCTGGACCGTCATTCGGTCTAATTCGACGAAGAATGGACCCGTGTTCTGGATTTGCAGCCAGATCGTCGCTTCTGATACGTCACCGCCGTTGATCTGAACCGGCGCATGACGAGGCCGCACATCAATGCGGATATGTCGCGCGAGCGCTTCCCTTGGATACCACCAGCGTAAGAGGAAGCCGGGTAGGGTAGCCATCAGCTTCCAGAACCAATTTAGGGCGACGCCTTCGACCATGGTTTGTCCGTGGTGACATGGTATGGCGGCTCGCAGCTGCGAACAAATCGTGTGGGCGGTTCTCCCGTTTTCTATCGGGGCGCGGCTCCGCGCCGAGTGGGGAACCCGCTGCGGAGCGGTGGGGGGCGAGGGAACCCGGCTAATGCACTTCTTGCTAAGCGCTTTTCTTGCGCTGCCTAGCACTTACGGTGAGTAGGTCAACAGCAGTCGGTCGGACACGTGGTGGCTCTCAAGCGTTTTGCCGCCCATTTGGAAACGCTTGAGCATTGAGCGGCCAATGTGCAGGAACACTTCTCGCTCGAATAGGCCGTCGGGGATTGGTAGGTCGCACAACACGTCACCCGACTTCTTTGAGCCATCAATGCTCAGGGCAACATGCACGCCGCGTGCTTTGCAATCGGCGATTACTTCCATTAGGTGCCGGAGGCTGAAGTCCTGAGCGCCGTAGAGGATCGCTTGACTGTGGCTATAAGGTGGGTCGCAGTAGATCAAATCTCCCGCCTTGGCCGTGCTCATGGTCTGCTCATATTCTGTGAGTACGAAGCGGGTTCCTTCGGTGCGCGCGTGCCATTCATCCACGCGCTTTGCGAATGACTGCGGCGAAATCGGCTTGTGGATGCCGACCGGTGTGGACATGTAGCCGTCTTTCCTAAACCGCACCACGCCTCCATAACAGGCTCGGCAGAGGAACAGAAGATCCGCGCCATTCGGTTTGACGTTGTAGTGGGCTTTGATTTCTTCGTACTTCTGCGTCTTGTCGCCTGAGTTGGCGCGCTGCCAGCGGTCGGCATACCAGCGCTTTAGTGTTGCGGGGGAGTCGTGGAGCGTTTGCCAGATTTCCATTAATGGGCGGAAGCAATCGCCGGCGATCGCTTTCTGCGGGGCCAACGTACCAAGGACGCCGCCGCTACCGAGGAACGGTTCCAGGTAAGTGCCGAAGGACCGGGGAAAGTACGAAATGATTTCGGGAGCGAACCGCTGCTTATTGCCGATCCATTTCAACAGCTGGCTATTGAACGGGGCAGCTGCGCCCTTACCAGCCGCGTGAAAAAGCGGCAGCTGTGAGTTCAGGG
>DASQAW010000422.1:0-2796 GCA_035635495.1 Burkholderiales bacterium | reverse complement strand
CCGATGCGCCGGCGTCGACCTGCGGCCACTGCGCGGCGCGCGTGATGCCGTACTGGGCGAACGCCTGGTCCACGTTTGCCGTGGCGATCTCGAGGTCCTTGTTGTTCTCGAGCGCCTGACCGACCAGGCGCGCGAGCACCGGATCCTGGAACTGCTGCCACCAAGCGAGGTTGGAGATCTCGCCCGCCTCGGCCGTCGCCAGGCGCCAGGACGCAGGCGCCTCGATCTCGGGTCGCCGGTAGTCGGGCCCCACCATGCAGCCGGACAGGAAAACTGTAAAGAGAATGAAAAATCTCATGCGCGAACCACCTCTTCGCGCTCGGCCCGCCGGAAGGGCCACTGGCGTTCGCTCACGCGCTGCAGCAGCACGTAGAACACCGGGGTGAAGAACACCCCGACCAGCGTCGCGCAGAGCATGCCGAAGACCACCGTGGTGCCGAGCGCAGTGCGCGCGCCCGCGCCCGCGCCGGTGGCGATGGCGAGCGGCACCGTGCCGAGGATGAACGCGAATGAGGTCATGAGGATCGGGCGCAAGCGCAGCTTCGCGCCGTCGAGCGCCGCCTGCACGATGGGCGCGCCCTTCTCGCGCTGCAGCTTCGCGAATTCGACGATCAGGATGGCGTTCTTCGCCGCGAGCCCGACCAGCATGATGAGCCCGACCTGCGTGTAGACATTGTTTTCCAGCGAGCGCATGGCGAGGCCGAGGAAGGCGCCGAATACGCCGAACGGAATCACCAGCAGGATCGCGATCGGCATCGCCCAGCTCTCGTACAGCGCGGCGAGCACCAGCAGCACGAAGACGAGCGAGATGGCGAAGATGAAGCCGGTCTGGCCGCCGGTCTTTTTCTCCTGGTAGGTCGCCTCGCTCCATTCGTAGCCGAAGCCCGGCGGCAGCCCGCGCGCGATCTCCTCCATCGCGGCGATCGCCTGCCCCGAGCTGTAGCCGGGGGCATTGGTGCCGTTGATCGTGGCGGCGCTGTACACGTTGAAGCGCTCGAAGTACTGCGGGCCGTTGATCGGCCGGCTCGACACGATGGTGCTGAGCGGCACCATGGTGCCGTTCGCGGCGCGCACGTAGAAGCGGTTCACGTCGTCGGGCTGGTTGCGCTGCGCGCCATCGGCTTGCGCCGTCACCCGGTAGGTGCGGCCGAACAGGTTGAAGTCGTTGACGTAGAAGCTGCCCAGAAACGTCTGCAGCGTGAAGAACACCTCGGACAGCGGGATGCCGAGCGACTTGACCTTGTCGCGGTCGACCACGTACTCGATCTGCGGCACGCGGGGATCGAAACCGCTGTAGACGAAGCCGATCTCCTTCCTCTTGCGCGCCTGGCCGAGCACATCCTGCAGCACCTTCGAGAGCTCCGCCGTATCCGAGCCGGTGCGGTTCTGCAGCACGAAGGTGAAGCCGCCGCTCGTGGAGAGGCCGCGGATCGGCGGCAGGTTGAGCACCAGCACGTTGGCGTCCTTGATCTCGCCGTTGAGCCGCGTCACCAGCGTGCGGTTGATGCTCGTGACGGAGTGTGCGGCCGCTTTGCGCTCCTCGAACGGCTTGAAGCGGATGAAGGCAGTGCCGTTATACGAAGTGACCTGGCCGGTGAGCAGGTTGTAGCCGCTGAGGTAGATCACTTCTTCCACGGCGGGGACCTCGCGCGCGATGCGCGAGAGCTGCGCCATGGCCGCATTGGTCCGCTCGATCGATGCCGCGGCCGGGAGGGCGGCGACCGCGACCAGGAACCCCTGGTCTTCCGGCGGGACGAGGCCGGTGGGGCGTGTGGCGATCATTCCCCAGACCGCGGCGAGCAGCGCAACGAAGGTCAGCATCACGAGCAGCGTGTGCCGCGCCATCACCGACACCGAGGCGACATAGCCGTTGCGGGTGAGATCGAAGCCGCGGTTGAACCGGGCGAAAAACCGCTCGAGCGCACCGCCGTGATGCTGCGCGGCATCCACGCGCCGCAAAAGCAGCGCGCACATCGCCGGCGTGAACGTGAGCGCGCAAATCGCCGAGAGAATCACCGACACCGCCAGCGTGAGGGCGAACTGCTTGTAGAGCTGGCCGGTCAAGCCGCCGAGGAACGCCACCGGCACGAACACCGCGGCGAGCACCAGCGCGATCGCAACCACCGGTCCGCCCACGTCGGCCATCGCGGCCTTGGCGGCCTGCAGCGGCGTGGCGCCGCCCTCGTCCAGGCGGTGCTGCACCGCTTCGACCACGACGATCGCGTCGTCGACCACGATGCCGATGGCGAGCACCATGCCGAAGAGCGTCAGCGTGTTGATCGAAAAGCCGAGCGCGGAGAAGGCGGCAAAGGTGCCGACGAGCGAGATCGGCACCGCCAGGATCGGAATCAGCGTTGCGCGCCAGCTCTGCAAAAACAGGAACACCACGATCGCGACGAGCAGGAAGGCGATGAACAGCGTCTTGACCACCTCTTTCAGGGACTCTTTGACGAAAGGCGTGGTGGTGTAGGGCACCCTGTAGTTCATGCCGGGTGGAAAGTGTGCCGACTGCTCCTCCATCACCTCATGGATCGCCTTGGCAGTGTCGAGCGCATTCGCGTCGGGCTGGAGAAAAATGCCGAGCGCCACCGCCGGATGGTCGTCGTTCGCAACGCTGATCGAGTAATCCGCGGCACCCAGCTCGATGCGCGCCACGTCCTTGAGGCGCACCACCTGTCCGTTGCCGGCCTCGCGGATGACGATGTTCTCGAACTCGCCGGTCTCGGCGAGCCGGCCCTTGACGAACACCGTGTACTGCATCTGCTGGCCTTGCGGAACCGGCGGCACGCCAACGCT
>DASQAW010000421.1:0-9517 GCA_035635495.1 Burkholderiales bacterium | reverse complement strand
TAGTCGGCGAGGATCGCGCGGCCTTCGAGGCAGACGCCGGTGTGGCGCCCGAAATGGAAGGTTTCCTCCACCACCACGTCGGCGAGCCGGAAGGCATCGTGCACGCCGCCCGTGTCGTGCTCGCGCTTGAAGCAGATGTTGTCGCCGAGCTCGGGATGGATCACCGTCTTGCCGGCGAGCGCCTCGTCCATGTCGACGACGACCGGCAGCTCCTTCCACTCGGCTTCGATCAGCGCCACCGCGTCCTCGGCCTGGCTGCGCGACTCGGCGACCACTGCGGCCACCGCCTCGCCCTGCCAGCACGCGCGCTCGATCGCGATCGCGTGCTGCGGCGGCGACTTGATGCCCTTGAGGTGCGCAAGCACCGCGACCCACGGCGTGCAGTACTCGGCGACCGCGCGGCCGTCGAGCACCGCGATGACGCCGGGTGCTTTTTTCGCGGCGGAAAAGTCCAGCCGCCTGATCAGCGCGTGCGCATACGGGCTGCGGAAGAACGCGACATGCGCGAGGCGCGGAAAGCGCAGGTCGTCGATGAACTGGCCGCGGCCCTGCAGCAGGCGCTGCACGTTGGGACGCGGGATGCTCTCGCCGATGTAGCCGCGATCGACCTTGGTGCCCGGCGCGTGGAGCGGGAGCTCAGCCTTGCCCATGCAGCGTTTCTTCGATCGCGTCGACGATCGCCTGGTAGCCGGTGCAGCGGCAGTAGTTGCCGGAGATGTGCGCGCGGATTTCCTCCCGGCTGAGCTTCGCTCCGCTGCGCACCAGGTCTTGCGCGGCCATCAGCATGCCCGGCGTGCAGAAGCCGCACTGCAGCGCATTGTGCTGGTGGAACGCCTTCTGCAGCCGCGCGAGCTCCTTCGAATCGGAAAGCCCTTCGACCGTGTCCACGGTGCACCCGTCGGCCTGCACCGCGAGCATCAGGCAGCCGCGTACGATCTCGCCGTTCACCCGCACGGTGCAGGCGCCGCACACGCCGTGCTCGCAGCCGACGTGGGAGCCCGTCAGTCCCAATTCCTCTCTCAAAAAGTCCACCAGATGCACGCGCGGCGCGATGCGGCGCGTGACGCGCGTGCCGTTGACCGTCAGTGTGGTTTCGACAGCGTGTTCCATGCGCGCGAGAGGAGCACCTTGGCGAGATGGAGCTTGGTCGCGGACGAGTGATAGATGTCGGCCGGCGGGTCGAGGTCGCGGCCGAGCACCTCCAGCGCGGCGTTGAGCGACACCGCGCGCGACGCGTTGCTGGCGAAGACCGGCGTGGCGCCCGCGCCGAGGAAGGCGATGCGCTTGCCCGAGGCGTCGGCGACACCGGCGAGGCCGACGATGGCGTAGTCGCCCTGGCGGCGCGCGAGCTCGAGGAACACCGAGCGTTCGACCTTCGGGAACTCGACGGCAGTTACGATCTCGCCCGCATGGATGTCGGTGTCGAACAGGCCTTTGAAGAAATGCGAGGCCGACACGCGCCGCTCGCCGCGACGGTGGGCGAGGACGATAGTGGCGTTGAGCGCGAGCGCGCACGCGGGATACTCGGCGGCGGGATCGGCGAGCGCGAGGCTGCCGCCGAGGGTGCCGCGGTTGCGGATCGCGGGGTGCGCGATGTGCGGCACCGCCTGGGCGAGCAAAGGCGCGTGCGTCGCAACCGTGTCGGATTTCTCGAGCTCGGCGTGCGTGACGAGCGCGCCGATGCGCAGCCCGGTCGGCTTCAGCTCGATGGTTTTCAGGTCCTTGAGGCCGGTGATGTCGACCAGCAGCTCGGGCGAGGCGAGCCGCATGTTGAGCGAGGGGATCAGGCTCTGGCCGCCGGCGAGGATCTTGGCGCCGGGCCGCTCGATGAGCTCGAACGCCTCGGCCAGGGACTTCGCCTTGGCATAGGCGAATGGCGGCGCTTTCAAGATCCCTCCTCCTCGTCGACGATTATGCACGAACTGGACTACACTTTTGCCCGGGGGGGATGGGGAGGTTCGCCTTGCACAATCTGACGCAATACCGGCGGGCATGCGTGTCCGGTCGCAACTTTCCCACGTACAAACGCAACTGACGCTAGGAAAATGACGCCATGCCGCTAATTGCAATGAACCGGGAGATGGGGTCGCTCGGCAAGGATGTCGCCAAGCGCCTCGGCGACGCGCTCGGGCTCAAGGTCCAGCACCACGAGATCATCGATCATCTGGCCAACCGCGCGCGCGTGCGGAAGAGCCACGTCATCAGCTTCCTCGAGGGCACGCAGGGGCTGCTCGAGCGCATGACCGTCGATAACCTGAAGCTCCGGATCCTGACCGCCGACGAGATCGTGTCGGCCGCGGAGAACAACGAGGGCATCATCCTGCGCGGCTGGGGCGCGACCTCGCTGCTGAAGGAGATTCCGCATGCCGTGCGCGTGTGCGTGTCGGCATCGCGGCGCGAGCGGGTGAGGCGCATGATGAAGCGCCTCGACCTCGACGACGACCAGACCGCCGCCGAGCGCATCGTCGACCAGAACGACGATGCGGCGCAGGCGGTGATGCGCCGGCACTTCCACATCGACGTGCGCGACATCAACGAGTACGACGTCGGCTTCAACACCGACCGCATGAGCGTGGACCAGTGCGTCGAGAAAATCATCGCGATGGTGCAGTCGCCGCAGTTCGAGGAGACCGAGCAGTCGCGCGACAAGCTGCGCGACGTGGCGATCACGCACCATGTGCGCGCGGCGCTGCGCATGCACGTCTCGACCGCGCACTGCTTCGTCAAGGTGGCCACGCTCTACGGACGCGTCACGCTCGAGGGCGTGGTCGAAGACAGCGGCCAGCGCCAGGCCTGCGCCGAGATCGCCGCGCGCATCAAGGGCGTGATGGACGTCGACAACCGCCTGCGCACCGCCGACATGCCCACGCGCCGCGGCGGCGGCATCTGATCAGTAGCGGGCGTTGCCGGGTGTGCGCGGGAATGGGATGGCGTCGCGCACGTTGTTCAAGCCGGTGACGTACGCGATGGTGCGCTCGAAGCCCAGGCCGAAGCCCGCGTGCGGCACGGTGCCGTAGCGGCGCAGATCCCGATACCAGCCCATCTGTTCCTTGTCGATGCCGATCTCGTCCATGCGCCGGTCGAGCACCTCGAGGCGCTCCTCGCGCTGGCTGCCGCCGACGATCTCGCCGATGCCGGGCGCCAGCACGTCCATGGCCGCGACGGTCCTGCCGTCATCGTTGACGCGCATGTAGAAGGCCTTGATGGCCTTCGGGTAGTTCATGACGATGACCGGCTTCTTTGCGTGCTTCTCGGTGAGGTAGCGCTCGTGCTCGGACTGGAGATCGACGCCCCACTTCACGGGGAACTCGAATTTCTCCTTCGCGCGCTCGAGCACCGAGATCGCCTCGCCGTAGTCCATGCGCACGAACTCCGACTGCACGATGCCCTGGAGCTTGGCGACGAGGCCCTTCTCGATGCGCTCGTCGAAGAAGGCCATGTCCTCACCGCGCTCCTCTAACAAGGCGCGGAACACATATTTCAATAGCGCCTCGGCCAGGTCGGCGTCCGCCGCGAGGTCGGCGAACGCGATTTCCGGCTCGATCATCCAGAACTCGGCGAGATGGCGGCTGGTGTTCGAGTTCTCGGCGCGGAAGGTCGGGCCGAACGTATAGACCTTGGTGAGCGCGAGGCAGTAGGCCTCGACGTTGAGCTGGCCGGAGACGGTCAGGAAGGTCTCCCGCCCGAAGAAATCCTGCGCGAAATCGACCTTGCCATCGGGCGTGCGCGGCGGGTTGGCGAGGTCGAGCGTCGAGACGCGGAAGAGCGCGCCGGCGCCCTCGGCGTCCGCGGCGGTGATGATCGGCGTGTTGACCCAGAAGAAGCCGCGCTCATGGAAGAAGCGGTGGATCGCCTGGGCGACCGTATGGCGCACGCGTGTTGCGGCGGCGATGACGTTGGTGCGCGGACGCAAGTGCGCGACGTCGCGCAGGAATTCGAGCGAGTGGGGCTTCGGCTGGATCGGGTAGTGGTCGGGATCCTCGACCCAGCCGACGACGCGCACCGCAGCTGCCTGCATCTCGAAGGGCTGGCCCTTGGCCGGCGACGGCACGACCTTGCCGGTCGCCTCCACCGCGCAGCCGGCGGTGAGCCGCAGCACCTCGTCGTTGTAATTGGGCAAGGTGTTCGGCGCAACCACCTGAATTGGATGGAAGCTCGAGCCGTCGGACAGATGGATGAAGGAGATTCCCGCCTTCGAGTCGCGCCGCGTGCGCACCCAGCCGCGGATCGTCACCGGCGCGTCCTGCGGCGCGCGTCCGGCGAGGATGTCGCGCGTGCTGAATGCAGTGCTCATCGTCTATACTCGTCGCAAGGGAAGAAGCAAGGTTTCATGGGGGACAGGCCGGTGACGGTCGAGGCGCGCGCGCTGCGGCGCGCGGCCGACATCTTAGGCGGAAAGGAGCGGCTCCGCGCGGTGCTGCGGGTCCCCATGCGCCGGCTCGACGAGTGGCTCGACGGCGCCTCGACCCCGCCGATGGACGTCTTTCTCAGGACGGTGGACATCATCAGCGGCCCGGCGGGCGGCGTGCTGCCCGCGGCGGCGGCCGTGCGCGCACGGATTCGCGTGCGGCAGTCGGCCGAGCGCATCGCGGACACCCAGCGCGCCGTCGCCGAGACGCGCGAGTTGAAGAAGGCCGACCTGAGCGTACTGCGCCCCTCGCCGTTGATGGTGCGATTCCTCGAAGCCGCGTTCGGCCGGCACGAGCGGCTCGCGATGCTCGAGTCCGCGCTCGACGCGGCGATCGAGGCGGCGCATGCCGACATGGGCAACGTGCAGCTCAGGCACGCCGACGGCCTGCACATCGTCGCGCACCGCGGCTTCAAGGAGCCCTTCCTCGAGTTCTTCGACTGCGTGAACGACACGCAGCCCGCCCGCGTCGTCGTGCCCGACGTCGCGGCGGATTCGACCTTCGCCGGGAAGGAGGCCGCCAGAGTGCTGGAGGCGGCGGGCGTGCGCGCGCTGCAGTCGACGCCGCTCATCGCCTCGTCGGGCACCGTGCTCGGCATGCTCTCGACACACTACGGCGAGCCGCAGGCGCCGGACGAGGCCGGCCTGCTGGAGATCGACCTGATCGCGCGCCGCGCGGCGTTCTGGCTCGAGCAGCCTACAGCGTAAAGCGAAGGGCGCTCAGCAACGCTCCCGGCAGCCGCGCGCTCGAGGTCTGGCGCTCGCCGTAGGTCGACGGATCGGGCAGCATCTCGCGGCTGCGCGTGAGGTCGACGAGCGATTCGCCCAGGATGCGGTAGATCGAATCGTCGAAGCGCATCGGCGTCACCGGCGCGGCGATCTTCCCGTTCTCGACCCAGAAGGTGGCAAAGCGCGTCATGCCGGTGATGCGCCCGGCCGGGCGGTCGGAGAAGTTCAGGTACCAGAGGTTCGATATGTAGAGCCCGGTGCCGAGCCTGGCGAGCACGTCGGCCTCGGCGAGCCCGCCCGGCGCCATGTCGAGCGACTGCGGGCTCTCGTCGCCGCTCGCGCCGTTGGTCGGAAGGCCATACTCCTTCGCCGAGCGGGGCGAGACGAGCGGGTCGCCGAGCTTGCCCTTGGCGATGAGCGTGACGATCGGAGGCTTGATGAAGCCCTCCGACTGGAAAGCGGGCGCGGCGCCTTCGCCGATGTTCTCGGTCAGCGTGACCTGCGGCGCGAGCGTGCGGCCCTCCTGCATGCGGAGGAGCGGGCTCTGCTTCGTCTGCCGCGCGCGGGCCGAGAAGCCGCCCCACGACAGGAGATTCATGATGTCGAGCAGCGCGCGCGGCGCGAGATACGCGCGGTACTCGCCCGGCTCGATCTTGCGCACCGGGAGGGCGAGCAATTCCGCCTGCTCGGCGGCGCCTTGCATCTTCGCGGCGAACTCGACCGGGCTCCAGCCAAAACCCGCGTAGCTCGTCTTCACCGCCTGGTCGGCCTGCCGGTAGATGCTCCAGTCGAAGTTGAAGCTGTCCACCTCGTGCCAGTTGCGCTGGCCGAGCGAGTTGGCGAAGCCGCGGACCATCGTGCCGCCGGCGTAGAAGCCGACGAGGTCGCGTCCCTTGGCGAAGCGCAGCGCCTGCTCGACCACCTCCTGTGCCGGCAGCACTGTGCCGTGCCGCTCGGTGGTGGTCGATTGCGGCTTCTCGTTGATGAGGAGCCAGGGATCGGCCGGCAGCTCGCCGACGGCATCGCGCAGCTGGCCCAGCGTCGCGGTCGCGACCTGAAGATCATCGCCACTGCCGGCCAGCGCTATCGTCGCGGATGCCTGCCGTCCCTCGCGCACCAGCCGCAGGGTCAGGTAGCTCTGCTCGACGCTGCCGGCCTGTCGAACCAGCGCCTTGTTATAGCGGACGAAGTCCGAGCGCTCGGCAGAGAGATTGCAAAGGAGCGTTTCCCCCGTGCCCAGCGCCTTCTCAAGTCGCGCGGCCAGCCCGTAGAACTCCTCCTTCATCGTACGCCGGCCTCGCCTCGTTGTAGCGCGGCAGGCTGCCCCAGCGCTCGTAGAAGTCGCGCAGCTCCTCCGCGGCGCGCGTCTGGGGCGACGCCGTCTCCTCGAAGGTGAAATGCGTAGCGCACAGGTCTGCAGCCATCGCCATGGTCAGGGCGTGGTCCAGCTCCGCACGCAGGTTGGACCGCGGCGCCGTCCGCCCGACATAGACGAGCATCGCGCGGTCCCAAAGACAGAAAATGCCGGACTTCTCCGGCACCTGCTGCACGTGCAGGTCGTCGAATCGCAGGTTCATGGCTCCGCTCTCCAGGGGATACGAAGAACTGAGCAGGCGCCGTGCCTCGATTTGTAGGTGAAGTCACTATTCGTCTATCCCTCTGCCCCGCCAAAGACGTCGACGTTCGCGAACACGCACACCGGCGCCGCGTGACCGCAGTGGATCACCTGGTTCGGCTCGCCCTTGCCGCAGTACTGCGTGCCGTGAACTTCGAAGGTGCTCGCATCACCCACCGCCCGAAGACTCCTCCAAAATGTCGCCGATATGCCACGGTAGTTTGGATTCTTTACCACGCCCTTCCTCTTTCCTTCCTCGATCAGCTCGCCCCATTCGCAACCGAACTGGAACTTGTTGCGCGAGTCGTCGATGGACCACGACACGTTCGTGCGCATCAGCACGCCGCGCTTCACCGAAGCGAGCATGGCGTCGAACGTGCTCGTCCCGGGCTCGACGTTGATGTTCGCCATGCGGTCGATCGGCGGCCGGTTCCACGCACACGCCCGGGCGTTCGCCGTGCCCGGAAGCCCGGCACGGGTCTGCGACAGGCGCCCGCCCAATGGGGCCGTGAGGAGGCCCTCCTTTATGAGCCAGACCTTCTGCGCCGGTGTCCCATCGTCATCAAAAGCGAACGCCGCAAGCTCCTCGCGCCGCGTCGGATCGTAGGTGACGTTCAGCAGCTCGGAGCCGTAGCGATAGCTGCCGAACATGTCGGGCGTGACGAAGCTCGTGCCGGCGAAGTTGCGCTCGTCGCCGAGGATCCGGTCGAGCTCCAGCGGATGCCCGATCGACTCGTGGACCTGCAGCATCACCTGGTCGGGCATCAGGATCAGGTCCATCTTCCCCGAGGGGCAGTTCGGCGCGGCGAGGAGTTGCAGCGCCTCCTCCGCCAGCCGCCTGCCGCTGCCCATGAACCCGCCGCGCTCGACCTGCTCGAAGCCGCCCTGCTGCGCGTGCTCGTGGCTGCGCACCTGGGTGTCCGCGCCGTTGTTGGCGGCCACGCGCATCTTCGGGATGGCGAAATGGAAACGCTGGCGCAGCTCCCCGCCCGTGTTGGTGAGGTAGACGCGCTCCTCCTCGATCAGCTCCATCTGCGCCAAGCGCTCGACGATGCGATCGCGCTTCGCCGCCTTGCATTCCGCCGCCAGCAGGTCGTGGATCGCGCCCCGCGCGAGCGGCTTCTTCGCGAACGGGCTCTCGTACTCACCCTTGGGCGCCGCCATCCGCGAGGGATCGAAACGCACCACGCTCTTGCCCTTGGTCGCGTCGGCCCAGCGCGTCGCCCGGTCGAGCGCTTTCTGCAATCCCGCGGTGGAAAGGTCGCTGGTGGCGCAATAGCCGTAGCCGCCGTCCACCACCGCGGTAAGCATCGCGCCGCGATCGACCGACAGCCGCGGCGGCTCGAGCGTGTCCTGGCGCATCGCCAGGGTCTCGCGCTTCTCCTCGTGGTAGCGAACAGACCAGAAGGGCGCGCTCGAGCGCAGCGCCCGGATGCTTGGTGTCATGCCTCGATTCTAAATGACGCGCCGAGGCGCCGCGGTCTTCGCATCGCCGGTGTTCGGCGTGCCGGTCGGCTCGATGACGAACATCTCGCCCGGGCCGAGCAGCACCAGGAAAAAAGCATCCGTGCCATCGTGCTTGTGCCACCTGAACTCGCCCTTGACCTTCACCACCATCAGGTCGTGGCCGAGGTTGATCGATTTCATTTCTTGGCGGCGAACTCCCAAGGCGCCACCGGATTATCGTCGCGCCACAGGCCTATGCGCCGCAACCTCGCGTAGGCCTCGAGCTCATAAAGCCCCGACGTAGGCTTGGCGGCCTTCGGCGACCCCCACGCCATCCCGCGCCTTAGCTGTTCGGCGTTCGCATCCTTGCCCGCGCAGGTCACGTGTCCAAGATAGCGCTTCCGTTGGTCGCGCTCGGACCACTCGACCGTCGCACTCTTCTGATGGCAAAGCTCGGCGAGTGAGCGGCTCGATTCCAGCCAGAACGGCTGCTTGCGCTCCGGCGCATCAATCTCCGCCAGCCTTATGGTGTAGCGCTTCCTCGCCTGGTCCTGCACGACCAGGGTATCGCCGTCAATGACCTTCACCACCGTCCCGGTGATCGTTTCCGCGTACGCGCATCGCGCGGCCAGCAGCCCAAGAAGGATGAGCCATCGCATGATCGGGGCCTAGTTTAGTCGCGCGTGGTCGAACCGTCTTGGTGGCTGCTCTTGCCCCTCAAGTGATCGACTAACGCTTGCATGTATGCCCTCGTCTCTTGCGGCTTTAGCTCTCGAGCACCCGCGAAACTGCAGCCGGCAAGCGCCAGCAGCATGAGCGCGACTATATAACCCTCGAACGAAATTGCCGCCCAAAACAGAACCACGCCGACGACCAGTAGAACTGGAATGGCGATCAGCAAGGCGCGGTACAGGTAGTCGCGTGTGTTCTGCTGCATGGGAGGACGGCAGAGTGTCATCCGAAAAAGAGTCGCTGACAACCTCAAACCGCACGAAGCCTGGACATCGTACAACCGGCTAAGTCTTCAGCCGATTGTGCAAATAAAGAAGCCCCGCGTTCGCGGGGCTCGTATCAGCTTCTGATGGTGATTTGCTTAGGAGGACGGCTTCACGCGGATGTCGTTCTCCACCGAGCGCACACCCTGCACGCTGCGCGCCGCTTCGGCCGCGCGCTCGATTTTCTCGGGCGAGTCGACGAAGCCGCTCAGCTGCACGACGCCGCGATACGTGTTGACGTTGATCGCAGCCGCGCTGCCGAGGCCGGCGTCCGAGGCGATGGCGGTCTTGACCTTGGCGGTCAGCGCCGCGTCGCTCGTGAAT
>DASQAW010000420.1:0-9076 GCA_035635495.1 Burkholderiales bacterium | reverse complement strand
TTCACCGCGGTCGACGACTTCGGCAAGATCATCAACCCGATGATCGTCGAGGGCCAGGTGCACGGCGGCCTGGCGCAGGGCATCGGCCAGGCGCTGACCGAGAACTGCACCTACGACGACACCGGACAGCTGATCAGCGGGTCGCTCACCGATTACTGCATACCGCGGGCGAATGATCTGCCGTTGTTCAAGGTCGACACGCGCGAGACGCCCTGCACGCACAATCCGCTCGGCGTCAAAGGCTGCGGCGAAGCCGGCGCGATCGGCGCGCCTGCGGCGGTGATGAACGCCATCACCGACGCCCTCGGCGTGAAGGACATTCCCATGCCCGCCACCGCGCAGACCGTGTGGCGCGCGATGCATACCGCTCGCTAGGACCCATAGGAGGAGATTCGCATGCACGCCTTCCAATACCACCGCCCCTCCAGCACCAAGGACGCGCTCTCGCTCGCGCAGCAGAAAGGCGAAGGCCGTTACCTCGCCGGCGGGCAGAGCCTGGTGCAGGCGATGAAGCTGCGCCTGACCTCGCCCTCCGATCTGATCGACCTCGGCACGATCAAGGATCTTTCCGGCATCAAGGTCTCGGGCAATGCGGTCGAGATCGGCGCCATGACGCGCCATGCCGAGGTGGCGGGTTCCGCGGACGTCAAGAAAGCCATACCGTCGCTGGCGGCGATGGCCAGCCTGATCGGCGACCGCCAGGTCCGGCACATGGGCACGATCGGCGGCTCGATCGCCAACAGCGACCCGGCGGCCGACTACCCCGCTGCGGTGCTGGCGCTCAACGCGACCGTCACCACCAACAAGCGCAAGATCGCAGCCGACCAGTTCTTCAAGGGGCTGTACGAAACCGCGCTCGAGCCGGGCGAGCTCATCACGTCGGTCTCCTTCCAGATCCCGAAGCGCGGTGCCTACATGAAGTTCAGGAACCCCGCGTCGCGCTTCGCCCTGGTCGGCGTCTACGTCGCCGACTTCGGCTCGGGCAACGTCCGCGTCGGCGTGACCGGCGCCGGTGCGAGCGCCTTCCGCCAGACCGAGATGGAGAAGGCGCTCTCGTCCAAGTTCGCGCCCGAGGCGGTAGCGGGCATCAAGGTGAAGCCGGATGGCCTCAACAACGATCTGCATGCTTCACCGGAGTACCGCGCGCATCTCATCACCGTGATGGCGAAGCGCGCGGTGGAGGCCGCCCTGAAGTAATTCAGGGACCGGCCCAAATTCAAAGGCCCGCTCTCGCGGGCCTTTTTACTTAAATGGGGTCAGACCCCATTTACCGGGTCGCTCAGTGCGACTTGGTGCGCGAGTGCTCGGCGCGCGCCTGGCCGATGGCGCTCTTGACGTGCTTCTTCTCCTCGGGCGGCGGCAGCACGGCCTTCAGGCCGAGCGCCTGCAGCGACAGCTCGCGCAGCCAGCCCTTGGAGTGATAGAGGTGCTCGTCTTCCTGCTCCTCGACTTCCTGGTACGCCTCTTTCAGCGCCTTGCCCTCGGCGCCGGTCATCTTCTTCGCGACCTGGCCGATCAGCTGCCAGTTCGAATGGTCGGTGCTCTCGGCCAGCACCACGCACTCGCACGCGACGCGCTCGGCCATCGCCTGGTCGCCGGCGCCGAGCGCCGCTTCCATCGCCGCGACCAGCGAGGCGCCCATGTCGTGCACGATGCTGCGTCCGGGGGTCTGCTCTTCCGCGTCGAGCTCCATCTGCGAGCACACGTCCTGCAAGATTTGCACGTGGCGCTCGGTCTGCTGATGGTACTTCTCCCACTCCTCCTTCAGGTCCTCGTTCTGCGCGCACTTGAGCGCGGTCTCGTAGATCTTGACGCCGCCCTTCTCATGCTCGAGCGCCTGTAGGATTAATTCCTTCACGACTTGCATGTCCATCGCGGCCTCCGGGGTTGGTTCATGCGGAGGCGAGCAATGTCCGTGCCCTCATTGCGAACTGCGGCTCAGTCGATGATCTCGTCCGAGCGGAGGAAAAGATCCGGCGGGATGGTCAGCTTCAGCGCGCGCGCGGTCTTGCGGTTGATCACCAGCTCGAACTTCGAGGCACGCTCGAGCGGCAGCTCGGCGGCCTTGGCGCCCTTGAAGATCTTGTCGATATAGGCCGCGGCGCGGTAGTACATGTTGGGATAGAACACGCCGTAGGACATCAGGCCGCCCGCTTCGACGAAATTCCTCGCCGCGAAGGCCGCGGGCATGCGCTGGCGCGCCGCGAACTCGACGATCTCGTTCTGGTAGGCCTGCGCCAGCGTCTCGAGCCCGATGATCAGCGCATCGATGCCGTTCTTCGCCGACTGCTCCAGGGCCTCGCCCAGCGCCTCGGGCTGGCGCACATCGATGATCTCGGCCCTGAGGTTCAGGCCCGGGGCGGCCGATTCGATCACCTTCCAGGTGGCGAGGGATGCCGGGTTGTCGGGGTTGGTGAGCGCGCCGATGCGGCTGATGCCCGGCGCGAGCGCCTTGAGCAGCTCCATGCGCTTCGCGCCCAGCTCCGCGACCGCGCTCGTCATGCCGGTCACCTGCTCGATGGGCTCGGCGATCGCCGAGGCGACCACCGGGATGCCGCTCTCGGAGTCGCGCGCGGCGAGCGTCGCCGGCGTGCCGCGCGTGAGGAACACGTCGACCTTCTGCCGCGCGAGCTCCGTGACGAGCGCCGGAAAGCGCTCGGCGCGCCCCTCGGCCGAGCGATACATGATCAGATAGGTCTTGCCTTCCTCGTGGCCGAGCTCCTTCAGCCCGCGGTGCAGCTCGACGAGGTTGGCGTTACTGGCGGCGATCGGCAGCGTTTCCACCATGCCGATGCGCCTCAGCGTCGGCTTCTCCTGCGCCGCCAGCGGCGTCGCCGCGAGCGCCAGCGCGCCCGCAAGGAAGGTCCTGCGCGAGGTCATGGCCTGCGCCTATTGTTCGCCCTCTCGGGTTTCGCTACAAGCGGAGGTTCTCGGGTGGCGGTCGGCAGCGAAAACCCGGAAAATGCCGCTCTTTCAGCCGCTTCTCCATGCCAAAGGCCTTTCCAAAGTCGATCGACGAGACCCAGGCGCTGCTCGCGTCGGGCGAGTACGTGGCCGATCGCAGCCTCGCCACCTCCCTTTTCCTTTCGCTCGCCATGCGCCGCCCGTTGTTCCTGGAGGGCGAGGCCGGCGTCGGCAAGACCGAAATCGGCAAGGTGGTGGCGCAGGCGCTCGGCCGCGAGCTCATTCGCCTGCAGTGCTACGAGGGCCTGGACATTGCCCAGGCGGCCTACGAGTGGAACTACTCGCGGCAGATGATCGAGATCCGGCTGGCCGAGGCGGCCGGCGAAAAGGACAAGAAGAAGCTGGGCGCGCAGATTTACTCCGACGAATTTCTCGTCAAGCGCCCATTGGCGCGCGCGCTCGAAGGTGATGCGCCGGTGCTGCTGATCGACGAGCTCGACCGCACCGACGAGCCGTTCGAGGCCTATCTGCTCGAGGTGCTCTCGGACTGGCAGATCACGATTCCCGAGCTCGGCACGCTGAAGGCGAAGGAGCCGCCGATCGTCGTCATCACCTCGAACCGCACCCGCGAGATCCACGACGCGGTGAAGCGGCGCTGCTTCTACCACTGGGTCGACTATCCGGACGCGAAGCGCGAGCTCGAGATCCTGCACCGCAAAGCGCCGAAGGCCGCCGCCGCGCTGTCTAAGGAGGTGGTGGCCTTCGTCCAGCGCCTGCGCAAGACCGAGCTGTTCAAGCTGCCGGGCGTGGCCGAGACCATCGACTGGGCGAACTGCCTGGTGGCGCTCGACCGCGTCGCGCTCGATCCGGAGACGGTGAACAACACGCTCGGCGTGCTCCTCAAGTACCGCGACGACCTCGAGCGCGTCGCCGGCGAGGAAGCCGAGCGCCTGGTGAACGAGGCCAAGGCGGCCGCCGCGGCGTAAGAGCAGCCGGATGAGCACCGGTTCATTCCTCAGGCGACTGTTCGGCAACGGCGGCGGCGAGCGCCGCGTGGAGGACCTGCTGTCGCTCTGCCAGGCGCTGCTCGCCGAGAGCGGCGAATACGCGAGCATGGCGATCGCGCGCGACGCGCTCGACGCCTATCGCGTGCTCGACGAGCGTGAGCGCGAGGCCTTCTTCGATGAGCTGGTGAGCCGGTATTCGCCCGCCCCGGAGGCGGTGGCGCGCGCCGCGGCGCTCTATCAGAGCAATCCCTCGCCCGAGCAGCTGATCGAGCTGCAGGCGAGCGTGGAGCCCGCGCGCCAGGAGCTGTTCCGGCGGCTGAACATGGCGCCGGGCGGCACCGCGGCGCTGGTCGAGATGCGCAAGACGCTCCTCAAGGGACTGCGCGCGCACTCCGCCTGGAAGGTGATCGACTTCGACCTGATGCACCTGCTGCGCTCGTGGTTCAACCGCGGCTTCCTGAAGCTCGAGCGCATCGACTGGCGCACGCCGGCGCTGCTGCTCGAGAAGCTGATCGACTACGAGGCGGTGCACGCGATCCGCGGCTGGTGGGACCTGCGCCGCCGGCTGGAAGGCGACCGGCGCTGCTTTGCCTTCTTTCATCCGCAGCTGCCCGACGAGCCGATCATCTTCATCGAGGTGGCGCTGACGCGCGGCATGAGCGCGCACGTACAGCCGCTGCTCGACAAGGGCGCGCCGGTCGGCTCGCCGATGAGCGCCGACTACGCCATGTTCTACTCGATCACCAATTGCCAGGAGGGGCTGCGCGGCATCTCCTTCGGCAACCTGCTGATCAAGCAGGTCGCCGAGGAGCTGAAGCGCGAGTTCCCGCACCTGCGGCGCTTCGCCACCCTGTCGCCGATTCCCGGCTTCCGTCGCTGGCTCGGCGGCGCGCCCCTCAGCCAGGAGAATCGCGCGCTGCTCGCGCGCATCGAGGATCCGGCCTGGCACCTGGGCGAGGTGCCCGAGCCGCTGCAGAAGCTGCTTTCGCGGCTCTGCGCGCACTACCTGCTCTACGCCAAGCAGGGTCCCGAGCCGCTCGACGCGGTGGCGCGCTTCCATCTCGGCAACGGCGCGGCGCTCGAGCGGGTGAACTGGATGGGCGATTCTTCCGAGCAGGGCATGTCGCGCTCCGCCGGCATGATGGTGAACTACGCGTACTGGCTCGCCGAGCTGGAGAAGAACCACGAACGCTATTTCCGCGAGCATGCCATTGCCGCCTCGCCCGCGATCGAGAAGCTCGCGCGCGAAGCGCCCCTGCTGCCGGCGGTGGAGCAAGGCGCGGCTTGACCGGCCGGCTGTCCGAAAACGTGATGCACTTCGCGCGCCTGCTGCGCGGCGCGGGCCTGCGCATCGGCCCCGACCGCGTGGTGGACTGCGTCAAGGCGCTGCAGATCGCCGGGGCGGCGCACCGGGACGACTGGTACTGGACCATGTCCGCCGTGCTGCTCTCGCGCCAGGAGCAGCGGCCGATCTTCGACCAGGCGTTCCAGATCTTCTGGCGCGACCCGAAGCTCGCCGAGCGCATGATGCAGGTGCTGCTGCCGAAGGCGCACGGCCGCACCGCGAAGCCCGAGGAGCAGCAGAGCCAGCGGCTCACCGACGCGCTGTTCAACCGCAACCGCGAGGACGCCGCGCGCGAGGAGAAGCTGGACCTCGAGGCGCGGCTCACGTTCTCGTCGCGCGAGGTGCTGCAGCGCATGGACTTCGACACCATGTCGGCGGCCGAGCTCGCCGAGGCGAAGAAGATGATCTCGCAGCTGCGCCTGCCGCTGCCCGAGATCCGCACGCGGCGGTTTTACCCGCAGCGCAACGGGCGGCGCATCGACCTGCGGGCGAGCCTGAGGCAAAGCCTGCGCGAGGGCGGCGACATCATCCCGCTCGTGCGCGCCGCGCCGCGCGAGCTGCATCCGCCGCTCGTCGTGCTGTGCGACATCTCGGGCTCGATGAACCCGTATGCGCGCATGTTTCTCCATTTCCTGCACGCGATCACCAACGACCGCGACCGGGTGTCGGTCTTTGTTTTCGGCACGCGCCTGACGAACATCACCAGGCAGCTGCGCCACCGCGACGTCGACGTGGCGATGAGCAAGGTGGCCGAGGCGATCAAGGACTGGTCGGGCGGCACGCGCATCGGCGCGTCGCTGCGCGAGTTCAACTTCAAGTGGGCGCGGCGCACGCTCGCGCAGAACGCCTGCGTGCTGCTCGTCTCCGACGGCCTCGACCGCGAGGCGGGCGAAGGCCTGGGCGAGGAGATGGAGCGCCTGGCCATGTCCTCGCGCTATCTGGTCTGGCTGAATCCGCTCCTGCGCTACGAGAAGTTCGAGGCGCGGCCGGCGGGCGTGCGCGCCATGCTGCCGCACGTCGACCTTTTCCTGCCCGTGCATAATCTGAAAAGCCTCGTGGAACTCGCGCGGACGCTGAGTGACCCGCTCAGTTCACCACCCATCAGGGAGAACCGCTCATGGAGATGACCGGCGAACAGCTGGTAGCCGCCCCGCAGAAGGCTGTATGGGACGCGCTCAACGACCCGGCGGTGCTCAAGGCCTGCGTGCCGGGCTGCGAGTCGATCGAGCGCACCGGCGACAACGAATACCTGGTGCTGATGGTGGCGCGGGTCGGCCCGGTGAGCGCCAAGTTCAAGGGCAAGCTGGTCCTCTCCGACATCAAGCCGCCCGAGTCCTACTCGATCTCCTTCGAGGGCCAGGGCGGCGCCGCGGGCTTCGCCAAGGGCGGCGCGCACGTGCGGCTCGCGGCGGAGGGGCTGATGACGAAGCTCTCCTACGACGTGAAGGCGAGCGTCGGCGGCAAGCTCGCGCAGATCGGCTCGCGCCTGGTCGACGCCGCGGCGAGGAAGGTGGCCGACGATTTCTTCCGCAACTTCAACGAGAAAGTCGGCGGCGGCGGCGGGGGCGATGGCGACACCACGCTGCGCCCGCCCAAGCGCGACGAGGACGCGACCCTCCCCGCACCCCCAGCCAAGGAAGCGGCGCATGATGAGCACGGCAAACCGATCCCGCGCGATCCCGAGCTTCCGGACGTCTCCGGTACCACGCTGCGGTTCTTCGCCGCCGGCGCGCTCGTCGTCTTCGTCGTCGCGCTGGTCGCGCTACTCCACTAATTCATGGCGGAACTGCTCTTTCGCGACAATGCGTACCTGAAGTCGTGCGAGGCGACGGTCGTCGCCGTTCATGGCGACACGATCGAGCTCGACCGCACGGTGTTCTATCCGCTCGGCGGCGGGCAGGCGGGCGACACCGGGCGGGTCGGCCCGTGGCGCGTCGTCGATACCCGCAAGGGGCCCGGACAGGACCAGGTCTTGCACGTGCTCGAGCCGGGCTCGAACCCCGCCGCCGGGGGCAAGGTGGAGCTGCAGCTCGACTGGGAGCGCCGCCATCGCCTGATGCGGCTGCACACGGCGCTGCATCTCCTCGGCGCGGTGGTGAAGGCGCCGGTCACCGGCGGGCGCATCGCCGACGACAAGGCGCACCTCGACTTCGACATCGAGATGGAGCGCCTGGTGAAGGAGGCGATCGAGGCGCAGGTGAACGAGCTCGTCCGCACCGGCACCGCGACGCGCCCGCTGTGGATCACCGACGCCGAGCTCGACGCGCGCCCCGAGCTCGTGCGGACGATGTCGGTCGCGCCGCCGCGCGGCGAGGGCCGCGTGCGGCTGCTCGAGATCCCCGGCATCGACCTGCAGGCCTGCGGCGGCACGCACGTCGCCGATACGGCCGAAATTGGAGCGCTGAGAGTGGCCCGCATACGTTCCGAGGGAAAACGCAACAAACGCGTAACGCTGGAGCTGGCATGAGCGTCGTCGCCCGCATGGACAAGGTGGTGGACGACTTCGCCAAGCGCTGCCGCTGGTTCCAGGAGCCGCTGACCAAGGGCCGCGCGCGGATCTTCGCCCTGCAGCACCGCCTCAACACGCGGCAGCGGAATTCGGTGCTCAAGCTCAAGGTGGCCGCGAACTGCAGCGACTGGGACACGCGCATGCGCATCATCGAGGCCTGCAGCGAGGAGGTGATCGCCGATCATGCGCACGGCGGCGGGCGGCCGCACTGGAAGATCCTGGAGGACCTCGGCGTGAGGATCGGCCTCAAGCGCGAGCAAATCCAGAAGGCGCAGCCCCTGCCGTCGACCGAGCTATGCTGGGCGGCGTGGGAAGGCCTGATGGGCAACCGCCACTGGCTCGAGGGCATCGTCGCCAACACCTGCGCCGAGCGCGTCAACGTGCCGGGCTACGGCACGGGCGAGTTCAGGCGGCGAGGCTGGTTCGGGGTCGAGCGCAGCCGCTGGGGCCGGCTGTTCGACCTCGACGGCGAGGCGCTCGAGTTCTTCGAGCTGCATACCGAGGCCGACATCGAGCACTCGAACACCGGCTGGCGCGCCGTGGAAAAATTTGCAAAGGAGCTGCACATGGAGGACGCGGTGGTGGCCGCCTGCGAGCGCAACCTGCATGTTTGGGAGCATTATCTCAACGGCATTGCAAAGGCCGGCGATGACCTCCACTCCTGAACGCCGCGAGGCGGTGATCCTGAACGCGGAGCTGCGCAACTTCACGCGGCTCTCCGAGATGCTGCCGCCGGAGAAGGTGCTCGAGCTCGCCAACGACTTCTTCTCGTTCTGCGGGATGGCCATCACCGCCAACGCCGGCAAGGTGCTCTCGGTGCAGAACGACGCGCTGGTCGGCGCCTTCGCCACCGGCAGCCGCAAGGAATACGCCCACCGCGCGCTGAAAAGCGCGCAGGATCTGCAGCGCGAGTTCGGCCTGCTCGGCGAGCAGTGGAAGAGGGACTACGGCCTCCAGGCGGCGATCTCGGCGGCAGTGCACATCGGCGAAGCGGTGTTCGGCATGGGCGGCCCGATCGCGCACCGGCAGTTCGTCGCCTTCGGCGACTGCGTCAGCATCACCGAGCGCCTGATGCACCGCGCGCGCGCCGGCGAAGTGATCCTCTCGCTCGACTTCATGAAGGCGCTCGGCACGACCGCGCAGATCCTCGGCGCCGAGGAGCTGCCGCCGCTCGAGTTGCACAAGCGCCCGCCGGTCATCATCTACGGCATGGCGCTCGAGAAGCGCCTGGACTTCACTTGAGGAATCTGAAAAAGCGCTGAACCGTCGTCCCCGCGAAGGCGGGGACCCAAGTTAAGCCGTTGGAGTCAC
>DASQAW010000419.1:0-16831 GCA_035635495.1 Burkholderiales bacterium | reverse complement strand
TGCAGGTAGAGGCGCTGGATCTGCGGCGAGCGCGTGCTGACGAGCGCGAAGCCGCGCTCATGCATGGCGTAGATCAGCTCGTCGGTCGAGGGCGGCGCCTCGACCAGGATGCCGAACCAGCCGAAGGGATAGACGCGCGTGAACTCGCGCCGCGCGCGCGACGGGATCGACGGGCGCGTGATGCCGTGGAAGCCGTCGCAGCCGGCGATGAAATCGCACTCGAGCTCGACCAGCTTGCCGTCGTGATGGAAGCGCACCTTCGGCTCGCGTGTGTCGAGGTCGTACACCGCCGCGTTTTTCACCTCGAACAGCAGCTTGCCGCCGGCTTGGAGCCGCGCGGCGACCAGATCCTTGATCACCTCGTGCTGCGCATAGACCATGATCGAGCGGCCGCCGGTGAGGCTGGGGAAATCGATCCGGTGGCTGCGGCCGCCGAAGCGCAGGTAGATGCCGTGGTGGACGAAGCCTTCGCGCTGCATGCGCGCGCCGACGCCGCTCGAGTTCAGTAGGTCGACCGTGCCCTGCTCGAGGACGCCGGCGCGGATCGTGGCCTCGATCTCCCGGCGGCTGCGCGACTCGATGACCACCGAATCGATGCCGTCGAGGCGCAGCAGGTGCGAAAGCAGGAGCCCCGCGGGCCCAGCGCCGACGATACCGACCTGGGTGCGCATCAGCCGATGGTCCAGTACGCGACCAGCACGACCACCGCGAGCCACGCGCCGGCGATCAGCACCCAGGAGGTGGGGCTCAGTCGTGGCGCGCGCGCCTCGATTTCCTGCGAGCGGGCGCGGCAGTCGGCGAGCACCGGCGCCGGGATGAAGCGCACGGCGAGCCCGATCGCGAGCGGGACGAAGACGATGTCGTCGATCAGGCCGACGACCAGCCTCGCGTACCAGGGCGTGTCCGGATGGCGCGCGGCGAGGGCGAGCGCGAGCAGCTCGATCTTGAGCTGCCGGGCGCGGCCGCGGATCGATTGCAGGTTCACGAACCGCGCGGCAGGCGGTCGTCGCGCTCGCGGATCAGCCAATAGCCGACACCGAGCGCGAGCGTCACGGCGGCGAGCCCGAGCAGATGGCCCGCGCTCACATCGTGCACATCGAGGATGATGAACTTGCGCGCGATCGCGAGCAGCGCGATGAGGAGCACGACCTTGGTCCGGATGATGCTCTGCTCGCGCGCCACGGAGTACTGCAGCGTGTGGTTGAACTCGAGCGCGATCAGCAGCGTCAGGATCTCCCCGAACACGGCCTGGAACACCTCGGGGTCGAGCGGGTCCAGCACACCGAACAGCAGGCCGGCGATCACGGACTGGCCGAGCCGGTAGAGCGCGATCATGATGATCAGCGCCACGATGAGCGTCAGCACGAGCGCCACGACGCTCTCGAAGCGCTGGTAGAAGGACAGCACGGGCCATTGCTCCCGCAGGTTTCGGCTCATTGGCGCCTCTATGCGAACGCGGCAACCACAATGTAGCGCGAGAGCCGCCCCGCGGCCATGGCGACCGCTACGCCGAGCGCCGTGTGCTCCGGATGCGCCTTGAGGTAGGCGAAGAGCGCCGCCCCGGAGAGTGGGTCCATGCTAGATTTTGCCGGTGAAGCGTACTGACTATCTCGAGCGCATCCTCAAGGCGCGCGTCTACGATGTCGCGGTCGAGTCCGTGCTGGAGCCGGCGCGGGCGCTGTCCAAGCGCCTCGGCAACCGCATCCTGCTCAAGCGCGAAGACCTGCAGCCGATCTTCTCGTTCAAGCTGCGCGGCGCCTATAACAAGATGGCCGGCCTGCCGCGTGCGCGGCTCAAGCGCGGGGTGATCGCGGCGAGCGCCGGCAACCATGCGCAGGGCGTGGCGCTGGCGGCGCAGCGGCTGGGCTGCCGCGCGGTAATCGTGATGCCGGTGACGACGCCCCGCATCAAGGTCGACGCCGTGCGCTCGCGCGGTGCCGAGGTGCGGCTCTACGGGGATTCCTACGCCGAGGCGTACGAGGAGGCGCTGCGCCTCAAGCGCAAGCGCCGGCTCGTTTTCGTGCATCCTTACGACGACCCCGAGGTCATCGCCGGGCAGGGCACCATCGGCATGGAGATCGTCCGGCAGCATCCGGGAGAGCTGGACGCGATCTTCGTGCCCATCGGCGGCGGCGGGCTCATCGCGGGGATTGCCGCCTACGTCAAACAGATTTCCCCAAGGACGAAAGTCATCGGCGTCGAGCCGGTCGATGCCGCGGCCATGGCCAAGTCGCTCAAGGCGGGCAGGCGCGTAACGCTGGACCACGTCGGCCTCTTCGCCGACGGCGTGGCCGTCAAGAAAGTCGGCAAGGAGACCTTCCGCTTGTGTCGCGCGCTCGTCGACGACGTGGTGCTGGTCGACACCGACGAGATGTGCGCGGCGATCAAGGACGTCTTCGAGGACACGCGCGTGGTGCTCGAGCCCGCAGGCGCGCTCGCCGTCGCCGGCGCGAAGGCCTGGGTCGAGCGCCACGGCGTACGCGGCAAGACGCTCGTCGCGGTCGCCTCGGGCGCCAACACCAATTTCGATCGGCTCCGCTTCATCGCCGAGGAAGCCGAGCTCGGCGAGCACCGCGAGGCGGTGCTGGCGGTCACCATCCCGGAGCGTCCCGGCAGCTTCAAGAAGTTCTGCGCCACGCTCGGCGGCAGCAATATCACCGAGTTCAATTACCGCATCGCAGACTCCCGCGAGGCGCACATCTTCGTCGGCATCGAGGTCGAGGGCCGCGCGCAGACGACGAAGATCGTGCGCAACCTGCGCCGCCATGGGCTGACCACGCTGGATCTCTCCGACAACGAAATGGCGAAGCTCCATGTCCGCCACATGGTCGGCGGGCGCGCGCCGTTCGCTAAAGACGAGCTGCTCTACCGCTTCGAGTTCCCGGAGCGCCCCGGCGCGCTGATGAAGTTCCTGGAGAACATGCGCAGCGACTGGAACATCAGCCTCTTCCACTACCGCAACCACGGCGCCGACTATGGGCGCGTGCTGGTCGGCATCCAGGTGCCGAAGAACGAGATGCGCGAGTTCACCGCCTTCCTGCGCAAGCTCGGCTATCCCTACGCCGACGAGACGCGCAACCCGGCGTACCGCCTCTTCCTGGTCTAATCGCGCTCCACTTCGCCGAGATAGCAGACCGGCGAGGCCAGCGTGCTCGGCTCGCCGCGCTGCGGCGCGCCAAGGAAGGCGAGGCCTTCGGCATCCCGGCGGTAGACGCCGCGCTCGGTGACGACGTAGTCCATTGGGATGTCCCAGGGCTGCGGGTAGATGGTGTCGAGGCGCGCGGCCTCGTAGGAAACTCCGATCGTCACCGGCCGCTTGGCGAGGGCGGCGAGCGTGCGATCGAAGAAGCCCGCGCCATAGCCCAGGCGGTAGCCCTGAGCGTCCCAGCCGTTCATCGGCAAAATGACCGCGTTCGGCTGGATTTCAGGCGAGTTCACGGGATAGGGAATATCGAGTGGACCGATAACAAGTGTCACGCCGGGATGCCATTCGCGAAATACGAGCGGTTTTTTCGGCGCCACGACGACGGGAAGCGCGGTCAACGCACCCCGCTCGCGGAGCGTTCTGGCAAAATGGCGGGCGTCGTACTCGCCTTTGATCGGCCAACAAAAAGCGAGGCGGCTATCGGCAAGTCCGGGGAAAGAGAGCTCCAGATGAGCGTCGATCCGCTGGCGAATGGCATCAAGCGTCGCCGCGGGCATGGCCATTCGCGCCGCGACGAGCTTCTCGCGCTCGGCTCTGCGCCACGCTTTCAGGTCGGCCGGCGGTTGGGGCATATGGGCAGTTTTATGATTTTCAGGCAATTGCGCAATCTTCTGGCGGTCGCCGCGCTCCTCGCGGCCCCGCCGGTGTTTGCGGCGGACGACGACGCGGTGCTCGGCGCCTACGACGCCTACCGCGCGGGCGATGCGATCAAGTTCGCGCGCTTCGCCAAGAAGCTCGAAGGCCACCTGCTCGACGCCTGGATCGACTACTGGCGCGTCGCGCTGCGCCTGGAGGATACGCCGGCCAAGGACGTGCACGCCTTCTTCGAGGAGCACAACAACACCTACGTCGCCGAGGTGCTGCGCGGCGACTGGCTGAAGGTGCTGGGCAAGCGCGGGGACTGGGCCGAGTTCGAGCGTCAGCTCGCGCTCTATCCGCGCGACGACCTCGAGGTGCGCTGCTACGCGGCGCTGCACGCCGAGCAACGGGGCGAGCAGACCACCGTGGCCGACGCCGACTGGATGTGGCTCGAGCCGCAGGAGCTGCCCGAGGGCTGCGCCAAGCTCGCCGAAGCGATGCTCGACGACCAGCGGGTCACCGTCACCGACGTCTGGCGCCGCGTGCGCCTGCTCTTCGCGAACGGCCAGGTCACCGCGGCGAAGACTGCGCTCGGCTATCTCGAGAAGGAAGACTCGCCCGACGAGCGCATGCTCGCCGAAGCGGCGCGCCAACCGAAGCGGCTGCTCGAGCGCCTGCCGCGCAACCTCGAGCGCCGGCCGGTGCGCGAGGTGGTGGTGCTCGCGGTCCTGCGCTTCGCGCGGAACGAGCCCGAAGCGGCGGCCAGGGTGCTCGAGACGCGGCTCGCCTCGCAGCTGCCGGAGGCCGACGTGCGCTACCTCTGGGGCCGCATCGCCTTCGAAGGCGCGCGCGAGCACCATCCGGATGCGCTGAAGTGGTACGCCCGGGCCGGGTCGCGGCTCGACGACCCTCAGCTCGCCTGGAAGGTGCGCGCGGGCCTGCGCGCCGGGCGCTGGGACGTGGTGCGCTCGACGATCGATCTCATGCCGGCGGAGATGCGCCATGAATCGGCGTGGACCTACTGGTACGGCCGCGCGCTTACCGCGCAGGGTGAGGCCACCGGCAGCCGCGCCTACTACCTGCGCATCGCCGGCCAGACCGATTTCTACGGGCTGCTCGCGGCGGAGGAGCTCGGCTACGTCTCGACGCTGCCGGAGTTGATCTACATCCCGACCGACGCCGAAGTGGATGCCGCCGGCAAGGACGCCGGGCTGGCCCGCGCCGTCGAGTTGATCCGCCTCGGCATGCGCAACGAGGGCGTGCGCGAATGGCTCTTCAGCATCCGCTACCTCGACGATCCGAAGCTCCTCGCCGCGGCGGAATTCGCGCGCCGCGCCGAGATCTGGGACCGCTCCATCAACGCGGCCGACCGCACCGTGCGCATGCACAACTTCGCGCTGCGCTATCCGATGCCTTACCGCGAGGTGTTCACCGAGTACGCCAAGACCTACGACCTGGACGAGGCATGGGTGCTCGGCATCGTGCGGCAGGAGAGCCGCTTCATCACCGACGCGCGCTCGGCCGCCGGCGCCGCCGGTCTCATGCAGGTGATGCCGCGCACCGCGCGCTTCGTCGCGCTGCGCCTCGGCCTGCGCAACTACCACAAGAAGGGCGTGACCGAAGTGGAAACCAACGTCACCCTCGGCACCGGCTACCTGCGGCTCGTCCTGGGCCAGCTCGGCCACCAGGTACTGGCCACCACGGCCTACAACGCGGGCCCGGCGCGCGCGCGGCGCTGGCGCGATCCGAGCCGCTCTCTCGAGGGCGCGATCTACATCGAGACGATTCCTTTCCCCGAAACTCGCGATTACGTGAGAAAAGTGATGGCGAATTCCGTCTTCTATGCCGCGATGACGCAGAAGCAGGTGTCGCCGCTGAAGGCGCGCCTGGGCACCATCACGCCGCGCAGCGGCGCCGAGCCCGCCGAGGACGACCTGCAGTAATGAAGTTGGACAACGTGCTGGTGCTGGGCGGATCCGGCTTCATCGGCCGGCATCTCACGGCGGAGCTCGTGCGTCGCGGCATGCGCGTCACGGCGCCCGCGCGGCGGCGCGAGCGCGCGAAACACCTGATCCTTCTTCCCACGGTCGACGTCGTCGAAGCCGACATCAGCCAGCACGACGTGCTCGAGCGCCTCGCCCGCGGCCAGGACGCCGTCATCAACCTCGTCGGCATCCTGCACGGCGATTTCGAGCGCGCCCACGCCGAGCTGCCGCTCGCCATCGTCGGCGCCTGCCGCGCTGCCGGCGTCAAGCGCCTCCTGCACATGAGCGCGCTGGGTGCGTCGCCCGACGCGCCGTCGGAATACCAGCGCACGAAGGCGAAGGGCGAGCAGGCGGTGCTCGGCGCCGAAGACCTGCACGTCACGGTGTTCCGTCCGTCGGTCGTCTTCGGTCCCGAGGACAAGTTTCTCAACCGCTTCGCGACCATGGCGCGCCTCCTTCCCGTGCTCGCGGTGCCCTGTCCGAGCGCGCGCTTCCAGCCCGTCTACGTGGGCGACGTCGCGCGCGCCATGGCGGTGGCGCTCGCCGACACCGAGACCTACGGCCAGCGCTACGACCTCGGCGGCCCGCAGGAGTACACGCTGAAGCAACTGGTCGAGCTCGTTTGCCTCTTCACGCACCGCCGGCGCCTGGTGATCGGGCTGCCGCCCCGGCTCTCATACCTCCAGGCGTGGATGCTCGAGCACCTGCCGGGCAAGCTCATGACGCGCGACAACTACCGCTCGATGCAGGTGCCGAACACGACCAACGCCGAGTGGCCGCTCGGCGCCGAGCGCCACTCGCTGGAAGCGATCGCACCGGCCTATCTCGCGCCTTCGGGTCCGCGCGAGCGCTATCCGCAGCTTCGCTGGCGCGCCCGGCGCTAGTCCGGCTTCGCCGCCGGTTTCAGGCTGATCTTGGCGCTGCCGGCGATCTGCTCCACGCGTCCCTGGTGGCGCGGGAAGAAGCCGAGCCGCGGGGCGCTGTAGAGCAGGGCGAAGAGCTCGCCGTTGCTCACGGTGGCGAAGCCGACGCCGGAAAGCTGCACGCTGTCCACCTTGCGCACGACTGCGTACTCGAAGCGCAGGCCCTTGCCGCCGCCGAAGCTCGAAGGCTCGAGCTTGACGAGCTTGAAGGTCGAGCCGTCGCGCGTGAGCATGCCCTCGAACATGGCGACGATCTCGTCGGGCTGCATGTTGCCGCGGAAGCTGAAGCTCTTGGCCGTCGAGCTGGACGGCTGCGCATGGATGACCTCGCCGTCCTTCAGGCCGGAATAGACCAGGAGCTGGTCCACGGGCAGGCCTTCCATCGTCCAGGTCTGCGCCGGCCCCATGCCCGGCGCGGTGATGTGGTTCCACGCGCCGTCCAGCTTCACCACCAGGCGATCGCCCACAGTCTGCTCGCCGCTGTCGACCTTACGCGTCTGCACCGGGGCGCATGCCCCAAGGGCGGAGACGGCAAGCACGATCCATAGGGTTTTCATGCGCTCAGCTCCTCGAGATAGGTCTTGATCATCAGGACATCGGGCGCCTGCGGCGAGAGCTCCAGATAGCGTTCGAAGCTCGCTCTCGCTTCGGCCGGGCGCTTGCGCGTGCGGTAGATCATGCCGAGCGCGCGGTGCGTTTCCGGCGGCTCGTTGCCCGCGGCGACGGCGGCGGCGAAATCCTCCATCGAGCGATCGAGGTCGCCTTCCGCGGCGCGCAGGCGATAGACCTCGCCGCGCGCGAACAGATACTCACTGCGGCCGAGGGCGCGCCCGCCAGCGCGGGTGAGCAGCGCGATGCTCTCCTCATGCTGCCCGCGCTTCACTTCGTCGCCCAGCCACTCGCGGAGGAACGGCGCGCAATGCTTCTGCCAGGGCTCGTCGTTCTTGGCGCCGCCGGGGTGCGCTGCAGCCAGCGCGCCGAGCGCCTCCTGGCGCTCCTCGCTGGCCGGGTGCGAGGCGAACAGGGGGTTGCGTGAGTTTCCGCCGCCGGGGCTTGCCTGGATCTCCAGCATCAGGTTGCCCCACACCTTGGGCGCTTCGGCGACGTCGTAGCCGGCGCGGTTCATCAGCAGCGCACCGATGCGGTCGGCGTCGCGCTCGTGCTCGCGCGAGTAGGCGGACATGCCGGCGACGAGACCAAGCTGTCCGAGCAAACCCGCCGGGCCCAGCAGCCCGAGGAATTGTCCGAAGGCGCTGCTCGATTTCGCCGCGCGCAGCCGCTCCAGGCTGTGGCGCTCCATGTAATGCCCGATCTCGTGCCCGAGCACCGCCGCGAGCTGCGCCTCGTTGTCGACCCGGAGCAGCAGGCCGCTCCACACCTGCATCATGCCGTTCGGCGCCATCGAGGCGTTGAAGTAAGGCGTGCGCACGAGGTGCACGCGGATGTCGGGGCAATGCTCGCTACCCAGGCGGCAGGCGATGTCCTGGACGTAGGCCTGCAGCTCGGGGGCGCGCAGGTTGAACGGGCTGCGGCGCAGCTTCGTTTCCTCGCGGTCCATCATGGCCCACAGCCCACCCTCGTCGCTCGACGTTTCAGGCCGCGCGAACCGCGCCGGCGAGCGCCAGGGGTCCTCTGCCAGGGCACCGCTCGCCAGCGCGGCGAACGAGCAGCCGCACGCTCGCAGGAAACGGCGCCGGTTCACCTGGCGATGGGGAAGCTGCCGAAGAGCGTGTCGATGGTTTCGCTCGCGTGCTCTGCATCCTTGACGTTGCCGCTGTCGCGCTGCAGCCGGTTGAACCAGAGGATGCGGCCGGTGTTCAGGTCGACGAGCGAGGCGTAGGCGGTCTGCCTGCCGCCGCCGGGGACGGCGCGGCCGAGGCTCAGGATCGCGATCGCCACCATCGCTGCCTGGCGTTCGGCGCTTGCGTGCGCATCGCGCAGCCAGCTGAACACGGCGTAGTCCGCGCCGGTGGCCTTCTTCACTTCCTGCGCCGCGTCTCCCAGAGACCACTCCAGCTTGCCCTCCTTGGTCGGCAGCTGCAGCGAGCTTGGGCCGAAGTGATGCATGGAGATGGCCCGCGCGATCGCGGCATGCAGGTTGTTCAGCTCGGTGAACTCGTCGGCGTCCTTCTCGTCGAGCTCGACCGTGGTCAAGCCGAGCGCGGCCTTCTTCTTGGCTGCGGCCGCCTTGAAATTGCGGATCGCCGCCTCGGTCCAGTCGGCGCGCGGCTCGGCCACGCCGCCCGCGCTGATCGAGAAGATCTCGATGTCGGCGGGCATGATGACGAGCTTGGCGCCTTTCGGCAGGGTGGTGAACCCGGGAGCGAGATTGGGCGTTTGGCCCCAGGCTGCGCCGCACGTGACGACGGCAATCAAAAGGGCAATGCGGCACGCCTCGGCCAGTCTGCGCATAAGCGCCTCCCCGTGTTTTTTGCAATATAACGCCGAGGCGCGCCGGCTTCTATCCCATGATTTCGCCTTGCGTTCCTAGGCGAGCTGCGCCACCGCCGCCATCCCGGCGAGGCTGTCCCAGCCGGAGACGTGCCCGACGTTGGCCACCTGCGCCAGCGTGCCCGGCCAGTCGGCGTCGCGGCTGCAGAGTGCCTGCAGGCAGGCATGCAGCGCCTCGTGACCCTCGCCGGCGGCTGCCGCCGCCAGATGAGCGGCGCTGATCGCGCTGGTGCGCTTCAAGCGCGGCTCGAGCCAGCGCCACAGGCCCACGGCCTGCGGCCTGCGCTCCAGCTGATGCAACGCGATCAGCACGCCGCCGAGAAAGTCGTCGCCCGAGGGCGTGAGGCCCGGTCCGAGGCCGATCAGCATCTGCGCCTCGTCGTCGAGCGCATTGCCGATGAGCCAGCGCTCGATCGCGTCCAGCGCCGGCTGCGCGTGCCCGCTGAGCGAGTTGTGGGCGCCGACCACGAGGCCGCCGAGCCCTTCCTGCGGCACGCGGCCGCGCGCGGCGTATTGCAGCGCGCCGATATCGATCACCGGGTTCGGCGGCATTGGGCGCGGGGTCCAGCGCGGTGCCCCTTGCAGCGACACCTCGACCTTCGCGCCGATTGCGGGAAGGGCGAACGCGTCGACCAAGGCGTTGAGCGGCCCGCAGCCGAGCGTGGCATCGCCGATGCACGCGTAGCGCCCGTCGGCGAAGGCGACGTAGAAGCTCCGCCGAAAGGCCGCGCGCACCTCGCCCTCGCCCTCCTGGACGAAGCGGCCGGCGATCCTAGCTTCGAGCTTCAAAGTGCTCGATGAAGCCGAGCAGCGTGCGCGCCCCGGCGCCGGCATCGGCTTCGGTGATCGACTCCGCCGGGTTATGGCTGATGCCGCCTTTGCAGCGCACGAAGAGCATCGCCACGTCGGCGATCGCCTGGATCGCCTGGCCGTCGTGGCCGGCGCCCGACGGCAGCCGCCGAGCGCGCAGCCCCTCCGCCGCCACCGCCCGCTCGAACTGCTCGATCAGCCACGGCGCGCAGGCGGTGACGCCGAGCTCCTGGATCTTTTGCACCTCGCAGCGCAGGCGCCGAGCGGCGGCAATCTGCTGGACCGCGGTGGCGGCGGAGCGCACCGCCTCCTCGCGCAGCGCGTCGCGCGGCGCGCGGAAGTCGATGGTGAACTGCACCTCGCCGGGAATGACGTTGATCGCGCCGGGCTTCGCCTCGATGCGGCCGACGGTGCCGACGAGCCCGGGATCCGAGCGCGCAATGCGTTCGATGGCCAGCACGCATTCGGCGGCCGCCGCCAGCGCATCGCGCCGCAGGTGCATCGGCACGGTGCCGGCGTGGCCGGCTTCGCCGTGCAGCGTGGCGCGCAGGCGCGAGAAGCCGTTGATCGCGCTCACCACTCCGACCGGCAGGCCTTCGGCCTCGAGCAGCGGTCCCTGCTCGATGTGCAGCTCGGCATAGGCGAGCACCTCGCCCTTCTTGCGCACTACCTGCGGTGCGCGCGCCGGATTGAGCCCGAATTCGCGTAGCGCCTCCCGCAGGGTCACACCCTTGGCGTCGCGCGCCTCCAGCACCGCGGGGTCGAGCGTTCCGCTGACGCCACGGCTGCCGAACATCGAGGTGCCGAAGCGCACGCCCTCCTCGTCGCCGAAGCCGAGCACCTCGATGGCAAAGGGCAGGCGCCGGCCTTTCCCCGCGAGGGCCGCGACGCATTCGATGGCGGTGATGACGCCGAGCATGCCGTCGTAGCGGCCGGCGTCGCGCACGGTGTCGAGGTGCGAGCCGAGCATCAGGCAGGGCATGCCGGCACGCGCGCCTTCGTAGCGCCCGGCGACGTTGCCGATGGCGTCGAGCTCGGCGCGCATGCCGGCTTCGCG
This sequence comes from Burkholderiales bacterium, assembly GCA_035635495.1. Taxonomy (GTDB): domain Bacteria; phylum Pseudomonadota; class Gammaproteobacteria; order Burkholderiales; family SG8-39; genus SCGC-AG-212-J23. The sequence goes on along the minus strand of DASQAW010000419.1, from coordinate 5,821 downwards.
CATCCAGCCGATCACCTCGTCGGCCGCCGCGCGGTACTCGCGGGACAGGAACACGCGCGTCAAGCCGCCGGGCAGCTCCGAATGGCGGGCGAGCGAATCGCAGCGCTGCATGATGCGGGCGGCGGAGAGCATTGCGCCGATAGTAGCTAGAATTCCTCGCATGCAGCTCGTGATCGGCAACAAGAACTACTCGTCCTGGTCGATGCGCCCGTGGGTGCTGGCGCGCGAGGCCGGCATCTCCTTCGACGAGGTGCAGCTCAAGTTCGACGACGACGGCAGGCCGCGCGGCATCGATCGCTACGGCGTCGCGGGGAGGGTGCCGGTGCTGCTCATCGACGGCGAGCCGGTGTGGGATTCGCTCGCGATCTGCGAGACGCTCGCCGAGCGCTTCCCCGAGAAGCAGCTGTGGCCCGCCGATCCGCGCGCGCGGCAGGTAGCGCGCTCGATCTGCGCCGAGATGCATTCGGGCTTCCAGGCGCTGCGCGGCGCGATGCCGATGAACATCCGCGGCCGCCATCCCGGCAAGGGCATGACGCCCGAGTCGCGGCGCGACATCGAGCGCGTGGTCGCGATCTGGGCCTCGTGCCGCGAGCGGTTCGGCGGCGGCGGCCCCTTGCTGTTCGGCCGGTTCGGCATCGCCGACGCCTACTACGCCCCGGTGGTGACGCGCTTCCAGACCTATGCCGTGGCGCTGTCGCCGGCGGCGCAGGCGTATTGCGATGCCGTGCTCGCGCTGCGCGCCGTGCGCGAATGGATGGACGCCGCGCGCCGCGAGAGCGAGTTCGTGCCGGGCGACGAGCCCTATGCTTCTGGTCATCGGTAACAAGAACTACTCATCGTGGTCGCTACGGCCATGGATCGCGCTGAAGATGCTCGGCGTGCCGTTCGACGAGAAGCGCATCGCGCTGCGCCGTGCGGAGACGAAGGCGGAGATCCTGCGCTACTCGGCCGCCGGGCACGTTCCCATCCTGCGCGACGGCGATACGGTGGTGTGGGATTCGCTCGCCATCCTCGAATACCTGGCCGAGCGCCATCCGCAGCTCTGGCCCGCCGATCGCGCGCAGCGCGCGAAGGCGCGCGCGATCTCGGCGGAGATGCATTCCGGCTTTCCCCACCTGCGCGAGCACATGAGCATGAACACGCGCAAGCGCTATCCGGGCCAGGGGCGCACGCCCGAGGTGCTCGCCGAAATCGCGCGCATCGACGCCATCTGGTCCGAGGCAAAGGGGCCTTTCCTGTTCGGCAATTTCACCGCGGCCGATGCCATGTATGCGCCGGTGGTCCTGCGCTTCCGCACGTACGAAGTGGAAGTGAGGAAGAAGAGCTACCGGGATGCGATGCTCGCGCTGCCGGCGATGCGCGAATGGGTCGAGGCCGCCGAGCGCGAGCCGGAGTCGATTCCCGAGCTCGATCTGTACGGGTGAAGACCTACCTGGTGGGCGGCGCGGTCCGCGACGAGCTGCTCGGGTTGCCGGTAAAGGAGAAGGATTACGTGGTCGTCGGCTCCACTCCCGAGGAGATGGAGCGCCTCGGCTACCAGCCGGTCGGCAAGGATTTCCCGGTGTTCCTGCATCCGCAGACCCACGAAGAGTACGCGCTCGCGCGCACCGAGCGGAAAAGCGGGCGCGGCTACAAGGGGTTCACCGTGCACGCCGCGCCCGACGTGACGCTGGAAGACGATCTGCGCCGGCGCGACCTGACCATCAACGCCATCGCGAAGAGCGAAGACGGGAAGCTGATCGACCCTTTCGGCGGCCGCCGCGACCTGGAAAGGCGGCTGCTGCGCCATGTCAGCGAGGCATTCGCGGAGGATCCGGTCCGCATCCTGCGCCTGGCGCGCTTCGCCGCGCGCTTCGGCTTCGACGTGGCGCCGGAGACGATGGAGCTGATGCAGCGCATGGTGGCTTCCGGCGAGACCGACTATCTCGTGCCGGAGCGCGTCTGGCAGGAGTTTGCGAAGGGGCTCATGGAACGCGAGCCGCAGCGCATGTTCGAGGTGCTGGAGATGTCCGGCCTGCGGCGCAAGCTCCTGCCGGAGCTTGGCCGCTGCGGCCAGCTGGAAGGCACTCTCGCCCAGCGTTTCGCGCGCCTGGCGTGGCCGCTCAAGGAGCCGGAGGTCGAGGCGCTGTGCGATCGCTTGAAGGTGCCGGGCGACGTGCGCGAGCTCGCGCTGCTCGCCTGCCGCAACCGCGTCGCGCTGCGCGCCTCGCGCCTCGCGACGCCGCAGGCGCTGCTCGAGCTCCTGAAACGCACGGATGCGTTTCGGCGCCCCGAGCGCTTCCAGGATCTGCTGGCGGTCGCGCGCCGCGATGAGCCGGTGATCGATACTTCGCGTCTCGAGCGGGCGCTCGCCGCCGCGAACAAAGTCGACACGGGCGCCATCGCGGCAAAGGCGGGCTCGCCGCAGGAGATTCCCCGGCTGATCGACGAGGCGCGCATCGACGCGATCGCCAGGGCAGCATGAAGTTTCACCTGCAGGCGCTCTACCGGAATCTGGTGGCCGGCGCGCGGCTCGCGCTCTTCCTGCCGGTGCGCGCGTTCGACTACCGCGCCTCGCCGGCCGATTACGCGCTGCTGCTGGCATTCAACTTCCTGGTCTGGATCGCGGCAGCGGCGATCCGCACCGGCGCCGCCGGCGAGTTCGACAGCGCCGCCATTGCGATCTACTTCGGCTCGGTACCGCTGGTGCTCGTCACGGCGCTGATCGTGGCGCGCATCTACGGCGAGCGCGAGCGGCTGCTCCTCATCGCCACCGCCCTCACCGCGAGCGACCCGTTGTTCGAGCTGGTCGTGCTGGTGCTGCCGCCGCTCGCCGAGCTCGCCGGTTATCCACGGCTCGCGGTGCTCGCGATCCTCGCTTGGATCTGGGTGGTCTCGTTGCGCGCCGTGGTGGTCTGCGCCGGCACGCGGCGGCCGCAGGTCCTCAAGGGCGCGCTCGCCGTTACGGCGATGGTCGCCGTCGGCTTCTTCGCCTTCCCGCGCACCGACGTCTGGGTCGAGCCGGCGGAAGAGCGGGAGCCCGATCCGCTTGCCGGGGAGCAGGTGTTCCATCTGCAGGGTCAGCTCATCGAGCGTGCGCTCGCCGCGATCGCGCCCGGCAAGCCCGGCGTGCGCGAGCTCTACTTCGTCGGCTTCGCGCCCGATGCGAGCCAGGACGTGTTCGTGAAGGAGATGCGCTTCGTGCGGCGCCTCTTCGACGAGCGCTTCGGCACCGCCGGGCGCTCGATCGCGCTCGCGAGCAGCCGGGATGCGCTCGAGGAGTTCCCGATCGCGAGCGTCACCAACCTGGCGCGCGCGCTCACGCGCGTGGGCGAGCGCATGAACGCCGACGAGGACCTGCTGTTCCTCTTCATCACCGCGCATGGTTCCCGCGACCATCGCCTCTCCGCGGTGCAGCCGCCGCTCGAGCTTGCCTCGCTTACGCCGACCGCGCTCGGCCGCCTGCTGCAGGACGCCGGCATCAAGTGGCGCGTGATCGTCGTCTCGGCGTGCTACTCCGGCGGCTTCATCGAGCCGCTGCGCGACGCCAACAGCGTCGTCATCACCGCCTCGTCGGCCGAGCGCACTTCCTTCGGCTGCGAGCCGGGGCGCGACTTCACCTACTTCGGCGAGGCCTACTTCCGCGATGCGCTCGCGCGCACGCGCTCGTTCGTGCAGGCCTTCGACATCGCCAAGGCTGCCGTCGGCAAGCAGGAGGCGGCGGAGCGGCTCGAGGCCTCGCTGCCGCAGATGTGGGTCGGGCCGGCGATCGCCGCGCGCCTAAAGCAGCCGGCCGATGCCCCAGACAAGGAGTGACAGCAGCACCGTGCTGGCGAGCGGCACGTAGTAGACGCGCCCTCGCACCGGGATGCGGAAGTCGCCCGGCAGTCTGCCGAGCGAAATGCGGCCGAACAGCGGCGTCACCATCGCTAGAATCACCAGCGCCAAGAACAACGTCACGAGCCACTTCACCATGATCGAACTTTATACCTGGAGCACGCCGAACGGCCGCAAGGTTTCCATCATGCTCGAGGAATGCGGCCTGCCGTACCGCGTGCACAAGATCAACATCGGCACGAACTCGGAGCAGTTCGCGCCCGACTATCTCAAGATCAATCCCAACGGGAAAATTCCGTCGATCGTCGATCCCGAAGGCCCCGACGGCAAGCCGATCGCGATGATGGAATCGGGCGCGATCCTGGTTTACCTCGCGGGCAAGACCGGCAAGTTCCTGCCGCGCTCGGCGCGCGGCAAGTACGAGGCGCTGCAGTGGCTCATGTTCCAGATGGGCGGCGTCGGCCCGATGTTCGGCCAGGCGCACCACTTCATGCGCGCGAAGAAGGACGAGATTCCGTACGGCAGCGAGCGCTACGGCGCGGAGGCCAAGCGGCTTTACGGCGTCATGGACAGGCACCTCGCTGACCATGAGTACTTCGCGCGCGAGTACAGCATCGCCGACATCGCGATCTACCCGTGGGTCGCGCGCCACGAATGGCATCGCGTCGAGCTTGGGCAATTTCCGAACGTGAAGCGCTGGTACGACGCCATCGGCGCAAGGCCGGCGGTACAGAAAGGCATGGCGGTACCGCAGGTCTAGCTAGCGGCGCTCCAGCACATCGGCGAGCGTCGCCGCATCCACCGGTTTCACGAGGTGCAGGTCGAAGCCGGCCTCGCGCGTGCGGTTGCGGTCCTCGGGCAGGCCGTAGCCGGTGACCGCGACGAGATACGGCCGGCGTGCCCCGGCAAACTCTTCCCTGATGCGCCGGGCGAGCTCGTAGCCGTCCATCTTCGGCAACCCGACATCGATCAGCGCGATCTCGGGCGCGGCGGCGCGCACCGCTTCGAGGCCGCTCACGCCGTCGGCCGCGACCCGCACGCGATGGCCGTCGAGCTCGAGCATGCGCCGCAGGGTCTCGCGTGCATCGTCGTTGTCCTCGACGATCAGCACATCGCGGGATGCAGCGGCGGTCTTCTCGCCTGGGCGAGCGCGCCTCATCCCCGGCGCACGCACCGCGGGCAGGCGTACGGTGAACACGCTGCCGCGCCCGGGTCCATCGCTCTTCGCGGCTGCCGAGCCACCGTGCAGCTCGGCGAGGCGCCGCACCACCGTGAGCCCGATACCGAGGCCGCTGTAGGAGCGGTCGAGCGGCCGCTCGCCCTGCACGAAAGGCTCGAACACGCGCGCCGCGAGCTCCGCCGGCATGCCGATGCCGGTGTCCGCGACATGCAGCACCGCATCGTCGCCTTCCCGAGCCACCGTTACGGTGATGGTGCCGCCTTCGGGCGTGAACTTGAGCGCGTTGCCGAGCAGGTTGCCGAGGATCTGCTCGATGCGCGTCGGATCGGCATCGATCCACACCGGCTCGAGCTGCTCAGAGAGGCGGCGCTGGCCGGTACGGCCGGCGGCGCGCAGCGTCGAGAGGGCGCGCGCCGCGGCTTCGGCGAGGTCGAGCGGCTGGCGCTGCAGGACGATCTTGCCGGTCATGGCGCGCGCCGCGTCGAGCAGGTCGTCGCTCATGCGCCCGAGATGCTGCACCTGGCGGCCGATCACCGCGCGCGCGTGCGCGCGCGATTCCTCGTCGGGCGCGCCGAGCAGCTGCGCGGCGTTGGCGATCGCGCCCAGCGGGTTCCTGAGCTCGTGGCCGAGCATGGCGAGGAACTCGTCCTTCGAGCGGTTGGCCTCCTCGGCGATGGCGCGCGCCTGCCGCTCGCGCGCGAGCAGCACCTCGCGCTCCGCCTCGCCGCGCGCGCGCTCGTCCGCGGCGACCGCGAGCGAATCGGCGACCTGGCGGATCTCGCTGATCGGCGTGTCCGGCAGCTTGAGCGGCTCGCGCCGCCCAAG
>DASQAW010000418.1:0-2797 GCA_035635495.1 Burkholderiales bacterium | reverse complement strand
GTGTTGATGAGCGGCGTCTGCTCGGACGACAACGGCTCGATGCAATAGAGCACGCCGGCCTTCGCCGCGTGCTCGGCGACGGCGGCGAAGCTGTCGCGTGCACGCGCCATGGCGGCTGCGCGCGTCTCGCCCGGATCGATGCGCCGCTGGTGCGGCGAGCCATGCACCAGGTACTTGCCGCCGAGCTCGGCGCACTGGTCGATGAGGGTGTGCATCACGTCGATGGTCTTCTTGCGCACGGCGTCGTCGCGCGTGCTGATCGACAGGCCGGCCGGCTTGATCAGCAGCCAGTGCAGCCCGGTCACCGCGATGCCCGCGTCCTGCGCGGCGGAGCGCGCGGCGGCGAGCTGCGCGGTGCCCATGCGGTGCGGCTCGTCCGAGAGCGTGTAAGGCGCGACCTCGAGGCCGTCGTAGCCCAACTTGGCGGCGTATTCGCATTGCTGGGGAAAAGGCATGGGCGCGATCACTTCGTTGCAGAGCGCGATGCGCATCAGCGCTTCACCGAATGCAGGATGGTCTGCGTGATATGCCGCGCGCGCCCGGCTAGCGCGCGCGGCGCCATGAGATCGCGGTCGAAGATGCGCGACAGCGTGTAGCGGTTGGAGAGATAGAAGTAGCCCTCGCCGGCGATCGAGATGTAGAGCTGCACCGGGTCGACGCCGCGGCGAAAGAACCCCTGGCGCTCGCCGCGGCGCAGGATGGCGCGCAGCGTCTCCACCAGCGGCGAATGCAGCTCGCGGACGCGCTTCGAGCGCTGCACGTGGCGGCCCTTGTGCAGGTTCTCGCTGTTGAGCAGCGTCATGAACTCCGGGTGCTCGAGGTAATAGCGCCAGGTGAACTCCACCAGCCGCTTCAGCGCCTCGCGCGGGTCGCGGTGCTCGAGGTCGAGCCCCTGCTCGGCGTTGCGGATATGCGCGTAGCTTGCCTCGAGCGCAGCGAGGAACAGCTCCTCCTTCGAGCCGTAGTAGTAATAGAGCATCCGCTTGTTCGCGCCCGCCCGCTCCGCGATGCGATCGACACGCGCGCCGCCGAGGCCATAGCGCGCGAATTCCGCCGTCGCCGCATCCAGGATGCGCGCGCGGGTGCGCTCGGGGTCGCGGCCGTTCTTCATTCCATCCCTAGCAAGCGATAGATACGGCGCGTGTACTCGCCAAATTTCTCGTGCGTCTTCATGTCGAGCGTCCGCGGGTATGGCAGCTCGACGACGAAGTTGTCGGCCATGCGCGCCGGCCCGGCAGTCAGTACGACAACTCTGGTGCCGAGGAACACGGCCTCCGAGATGCCGTGCGTGACGAACACGATGGTCTTGCCCGCTTCCTTCCAGATGCGCAGCAGCTCGAGGTTCATCTTCTCGCGCGTCAGCGCATCCAGCGCGCCGAAGGGCTCGTCCATCAGCACGAGCTTCGGGTCGTGCACCAGCGCTCGCGCGATGGCGGCGCGTTGCTGCATGCCGCCGGAGAGCTCGTACGGGTACTTGTCCTCATTGCCCGCGAGTCCAACCAGCGCCAGCAGGTCCCGCGCGCGCGCTTTGGATTGGGCGCCTGGCAGTCCCAGGATCTCCGCCGGCAGCAGCACGTTCTCGAGGATCCGCCGCCACTTCAGGAGCAGCGGCGCCTGGAACACCATGCCGACGTCCTTCGACGGATCGAACGGATGCGACGGCGAGCCGATGCGCACCTCGCCGCCGTCGTGCGGGTGCAGGCCGGCGAGGATCTTGAGCAGCGTCGACTTGCCGCAGCCCGACGGGCCGACGAGCGAGACGAGCTCGCCCGGCATGACGTCGAAGCTCGCGTCCGAGATGGCGAGGTGCTCCCCATAGACCTTGCGCACCCCGGAAAGATGGATGAACGGGTAAGATGTAACCAACGGGTTAATTCTAACCATGCGAATCTCAAGCAACCGAAAAAGGGGTCTGACCCCTTTTTCTAGACGACGCGTGCGTCCTTGACGACCAGCAGCCGCTCGAGCGCCAGCACCACGCCGTAGAGCAGCATGCCGATGGCGGTGATCATCAGCACCGCCATGAACATCGCCGGCGTGTCGAGCGTGACCTGCACCTGCAGCATCAGGTAGCCGAGCCCTTTGTCGGAGCCGAGGAACTCGCCGACGATGGCGCCGGCGACCGCCAGGATGGCGCCGACCTTCATGCCGGCGAAGATGTAGGGCAGCGCGCCCGGCAGCTGGATCTTGGTGAACAGCTGCCAGCGCGAGCCTTTCAGCGAGCGCACCAGGTCGAGGAGCTCCGGCTCGATCTCGCGCAGGCCGCGCGCGGTGGTCAGCAGGATCGGGAACACGGCGATCGAGAAGGCCATGATCGAGTTCGGGAAGATGCCGTACTTGAACCAGACGATGATCAGCGGCCCGAGCGCGACCTTCGGGATCATGTTGAGCGAGACCAGCAGCGGCATGAAGAACGCCTCCAGCACCTTCGACCAGGTGAAGATCAGCGCGAGCGCGACCCCGACCACCAGCGCGAGCACGTAGCCGCCGAAGATCTCGGTGCCGGTCACCGCGATGTTGGTCCACCAGCTGTAGTTCGGCTGCAGCAGCGCGTCGAGCGTCGCTTCGGGCGACGGCATGACGAACTTCGGCACATTGCCCAGCTTCACGAACAGATACCACGCGAGCAGCAGCGCCAGGTGGGCGAGGATCGCCAGCGTCCAGCGTCCGTATTTGGAAGTCATGACAGCCACCTCTCCAGATTCGCGCGCACGAAGGCGTCGTCGGCCAGGTCGGCGTGCTCGCGGTAGACGCGATCGATCTCCCCGGCCTGTCCCGGCGAGAGCTTCTCGTCCGG
>DASQAW010000417.1:0-3963 GCA_035635495.1 Burkholderiales bacterium | reverse complement strand
CAGCCTGTTCGCGCGCAATCCCGACAAGCTGCGGCACGCACGGCATCTCTTCCCCAGGGTGCGCTTCGCCGTCGGCGAGGCGTTCGCGCCGGACCAGGTCACACCGGAGAAGCTGCACGCCGCGGTGCTCGAGCTGCGCGGTCCCTGGCGCTAGCCGGCTTATTCCTTAAGCGCGGCGTTCACTTTCGGCAACACCTGCTCGACCATCAGCTCCATCGAGCGCTTGGCGAGCTTCGGGTCGACCCAGTCGTGGCACGGGTAGTAGAGCGTGCCGAACGGCCCGACCTTCCCGCGGAAGGCGAGGATCTGCTCGACCACGCTGTTCACCGTGCCGGCGATGACGAGCTTCGGCGTCATCGTGTCGGCGGTGATGGAGGCGTCCGGCTCGTTCTGGTCCAGCTTGAAGAGGTTGCCGCGGCCGCCCAAGCCCACCAGCTTGCGGATGAGCTGCTTGAAGTAGAAGTGATACGGCCCCTCCGCGCCGTGGCCGTAGCGCTTGGCGGTTTTCTCGTCGTCGGCGACGAAGATCGACTTCGCCACGCGCCAGTTCTTGCCGTCGGCTTTCTTTCCCACCGCCTCGCAGCCTTCCACGTACCTCGGCCAATGGCTCGCCACCCATTCGGGGAGCAGGAAGTTGGCGGAGATCGGATGCCAGCCGCGCTTCGCCGCTTCGGTCACGCCTTTCGAGTGCGGCGCCACCGCGGTCACCACGATCGGCGGGTGCGGCTTCTGGTAGGGCTTGATGATCGCGCCCTGCCCGATCTCGGGGATCTGCGTGTTCTGCGTCGTGACGTTGAAGAACTGGCCCTGCAGGTTGTACGGCGGCTCGCCCTCCCAGATGTCGAGCACCATGTTGATCGACTCGAGGAAAATGGCGTTGCGGTCCTTCTTGTAGTTGCCGAACACCTCGGCGTCCGACATGAGGCCGCCCGGGCTGATGCCGAAGATCAAGCGTCCCCTCAGCAGGTGGTCGAGCATCGCCACCTGTGCCGCGATCGCCGCCGGATGCGAGTTCGGCATGTTCACCGTGCCGGTGCCGAGGACGATCTGCTTGATATCCTGCGCGAGGCTCGCCAGGAACATACAGCATGAGGTGACGTTCTCGGCGAGATCGGTGACGTGCTCGCCGACCAGCGCCTCGGCGTAGCCGAGCTTGTCCGCAAGCAGGATCGCCTCGCGATCCTCCGCGTAGGTCTCGTGCGGCTGCCGCTTCGGCGGGTGCAGCGGCATCATGAAAGTGCCTAGGCGCATCAGTTCTCCACGGGCTCGACCCGCCCGGTCTGGGCAGATCTGAATATCGCTTCGAGCGCCGAGACGTTGGCGATCATCTGCTGCTGCGGCACCGGGTAAGGCGCGCCGCCGCTCGCCGCCTCGGCGAAGGCTTCCAGGTTCGCGAGCACCGCCTTGGCCGCCGGAAATTCCCGCGTGTTCTTCTCGCCGCCTCGCGGATGCAGCGTCAGCGTCCAGCCGCGGGGCGATTCGGGATGCGCCTTGTCGCGCACCTCCGCCCAGCCCTTGCTGCAATAGACGGCGAAGCGTCCGTCGAAGGGCGTCGCCAGGATGGCGCTCAGCAGTGCGTTGCCGCCGCTCTTGAAGTTCACGAGGATGCCGAGGGTATCGCCATTCACGAGCTGGCTGCCCAGCGTTTTGACCGACGCGAAGACTCTTTCGGCTGGGCCGAACACGCCCACCGACAGATCGAGCAGATGGATGCCGGTCGCGGTCATCGGGCCCGCGGGGGCCTCCTTCGCCGAAAGCCGCCAGTTGTCCGGCGGCAGCGAGAGGAACTTGTCCTGCACGAAGTTCGCCTCGACCTGCAGCGGCGTGCCGAGCTCGCCCGCCTTCACCATGCGCATGAGCTCCTGGATCGGCGGCTCGAAGCGCTTCTCGTGACCGACGGCCAGCTTGACGCCATTGGCGTTGCACGCCTCCACCGCGCGCAGCACGTCGGCGCGCGAAAGCGAGAGGGGTTTTTCGCAGAACACATGTTTCTTGGCGCTGGCGGCGCGGACGATTTGATCCGTATGCTGGGTGTGCGGCGTGCAGAGCACGACGCCTTGAACCTGCGGGTCGCGCAGCACGTCGTCGAGGTCTTTGGAGAGCGGCAGCTCCTGTGCCCGCGCGAATTCGACAGCGGCAGGCGCGGGATCGGCCACGCGCACCACGCGCAGCCTGGCGCTGGACTTGGCGAGCGGGACGATGATGCGGCCCCACCAGCCGAGGCCGATGACGGCGATGTTGAGCGGCTTTCCGGACACGGGGCGGTATTGTGCCGCGCCGGCTGGCGCCCCTACTACCGCCAGTTTCGCTGCCCACGTAGGGACAGCCGCACGCAAGCGGCGAGTCAGGCCCGTCCCATAGGATGCGCGGGTGGGCCGCAACCTTCTATGTCTCGCTCAACTATTGCTGTGCGTGCCCGCGGTCCACGCCGGCATCGATCATCCGGTACCGATCGACAACAGCGGGATCTGGGCGCGAAGTAACCAGAATCTGCTCCGCTACGGCGCGCTCATTGGGGACATCGCGCTAGCCGTATGGGAAGGCGGCGAAACGCGGCTGGGGAAATCGGCCTGGCAGTCGATCGATTCCGTCGCGCTCGCCGGCGTCACCGCGGAGGCCGGCAAGCGGATCTTCGGACGCCTGCGCCCAAGCGAGACCAGCGATCCGCATCAATGGTTTCAGGGCGGGCGCAGCTTCCCGAGCGGGGAAGTCGCGGAGATCAGCAGCATCGTCACTCCCTACGTGCTCGAATACGGCCACGACCATCCCGCCGTCTATGCCCTCGAGCTGCTGCCGCTCTATGACGCGATCGCGCGAGTAAAGGTCGGCGCGCACTGGCAAACGGACGTTCTCGCCGGCTGGGCGCTCGGCACGGCAACGGGCTATCTGGCGCAGCGGCGCGAAAGCCCGTTCATACTTGGCGTGCTGCCCCACGGCTTTTCCGTGGGCCTCAAGAAGCAGTTCTAGGCGTCCCTTCTTGTCGAGTTTCACTCAGCCTAGCGACCGTCGGCCATCTCGAACCAGTCCAACTCCTCTTCCATCCGGTGAAAGGCGTCATCCCCTATCTCATCGTTGGCGCGCATGGCGAGAACGGCTTGCCGGGCCGCCCGAAGGGCCCGACGATGAATCTCGCCGTGTGCGGCGGATGTGGCATCGCGCCCCTCGGCATCGGCGCGTTCGGATGCCAGACGCGCCGCGAATTCGCGCCGAACGAGCTCCGCAACCGGCGAGCGGTCATCCGCGAAGCTTGCAAGCCCCGCCTGGAATGCACGTTCGCGGGCTACGCTCACTTCGTGGCCGACAGGATCGTCGTCGTGCAGTTTGAGCGCGCGCATCAGAGGCTTTAGCGTCAGTCCTTGAATCGTCAGCGTGCCGACCACCACCGCGAACGCGGTCAACAGGATCAGGTCGCGATACGGAAACTCCGGCGGCAGGGCCATGGCCGCGGCGAGCGTGACGATGCCCCGCATGCCTGCCCACGAGATGACCAAACCGCTGCCGACGCTCGGCCGCAGCATCGGCCGGGGAGGATGAAAGCCGCGCCGGCGGTCCCGCCACCTGACGACGGCATTGAAGGGCATGTGCCAGGCGAAGCGCACCACGATCACGACCAGCAGAACTGCGACGGCGACGGCGAAGTAGCGCCCCCGGTCCGCGGGGTCGAGGCTCTCCCAGATCGGTCGAAGCTGTAGGCCGATGAAGATGAACGCCAGGATGTTCAGCGTGAATATGACCGTGTCCCACACCGCATACGCCGGTATGCGCACTCTTGCGGGCATGCGCTCAGGACCGGTCCGCGCCGCCGTAATGGCGAAGCACACCGTCGTCAACACGCCCGATAGGCCGATGCTCTCGGCGAGCAGCCACACGCTGAACGCGCTGACGAATTGAAGAATGATGGATGTAGGTACGTGCTGCACATGCGCGATCACCCGGACGATGAGCCAGCCGAGCGCCGAGCCG
>DASQAW010000416.1:0-40908 GCA_035635495.1 Burkholderiales bacterium | reverse complement strand
TCACGCCGACCGGGCAGAACACCGGCGCGAACGTCTTCTACAACACCGGCTGCATCAGCGGCCCGGCGTGCGCGGGCGTGTTCTCGGTGACGGCGTCGATCGGCTCGTCGGTGTCGCAGATCGCGGCGCAGGCCCTGAAGGACGCGCAGTCGACCGACAGCGTGGCGAAGCAGATCGACTACGGCTTCGCCGGCGACGTCGGCACGACGCCGCCGATGGATCACCGCATCGACGAGACCGGCATCTCGACGCCGGATTGCTTCGAGGAGAGTCGGGAGAATCAGCCGTGCAAATAAGAGTGTGAACCGGGCAGGCACGGGGCGCTGCGGCGCCCCGAGCTTTTTGCTCCCGGGTACAATCCGCCCGTGAGGGAGGCCGGCGGCTACAAATGACGGAGCAGGTCAGCGAAGCGGCGGTGCTGTTCGCCGATGTGAGCGGCAGCACGAAGCTCTACGAGACGGCGGGCGACGCCGTCGCGCACGCCGCCATCGAGAAGTGCGTGAATCTCATGCGCGAGAAGACCGTCAACGCCAAGGGCCGCGTTATCAAGACGATCGGCGACGAGGTGATGTCGGCATTTCCGACCGCCGACGCCGCGGCCGACGCCGCGATCGAGATGCAGAGCGCGATCTCCGAGATGCCGCCGGTCGGCAGCACGCAGATCGGCATCCGCATCGGCTTCAACCACGGCCCGGTGGTCGAGCGCGACGGCGATGTCTTCGGCGACGCGGTGAATCTCGCCGCGCGCCTTGCCGGCGTGGCGACAAAGGGACAGATCATCACCGCGCGCGACACGGTGATGCTGATGTCGCCGATGCTCAAGGCCGCAACGCGCGCCATCACCACCATCCAGGTGAAGGGCAAGGCGCAGGAGATCCAGGTCTACGAGCTCATCTGGCAGCAGAGCGAGGACATGACCACGCTCGCCTCGCAGAAGTCGGTCTACAAGCCGAAGAACGCGAAGCTGCGCCTGATGGTGCAGGGAAACGAGGTGATCCTCTCCGGGGAGCGGCCCGCGGTCGCGCTCGGGCGCGACGCCTCCGCGGACCTCGTGATCAAGGAACGCATGGCTTCGCGCGCGCACGGCAAGATCGAGCGGCGCCTCGACAAGTTCATCCTGACCGACCACAGCGCGAACGGCACCTTCATCACCATCGAGGGCGACAAGGAGATCGTGCTCCGGCGCGAGGAGTTCACGCTGCGCGGCCACGGCTGGATCGCCTTCGGCCAGTCGCGCGGCACCGCCACGGACGTCGTCGAGTTCTTCTGCGAGTGAGGCCTGGCGGCGGGCTTTCCGCCCGCCGGCGTGTCAATCATTGTTTGCGCGCCCGTTGGGGTTCGTCCCACTTCGGGTTGAACCGTCCTTCCCGCACTGCAGCAAAGGCCAAAATCGAGCACTGAGCCAGGCACGCGAAAGCCGAGGCAACACCGGAGCGACGACGCTTCACCGAGTCGCACAGAACAATTGATGACCGAGTGGAATCGCGCAACGAGATATCAAGAGACTGTCGGCGAGGAGCAATGCAGATGCGCGGTGACAAGCGGTCGAGATGCTGCGACGTACTGCCTTGTCGCAGTGTCAGCTGCCCACCATAATTACGTCCTACTACAAGGGGATGCAATAACGTCTTGAGCCATGGCAGCCGCCCCGGCCCCTGACCTCAAAACGCTTGGCCGCTACAACATCGAGCGCACGCTCGGTAAGGGCGCCATGGGCGTCGTCTATGAAGGCATCGACCCGCGACTGGGTCGCCGCGTCGCCATCAAGACCATCCTGAAGAGCCACCTCGACGAGGACACGGCCAAGGATTACTCGATGCGGTTCGTGCGCGAGGCGCAGGCCGTCGCGCGGCTCAACCATCCGAACATCGTCCAGGTGTACGACTTCGGCGAGGAGGGCGACATCGCCTACCTCGTCATGGAATTCATCAAGGGCAAGGAGCTCAAGACCTTCTTCGACGCGAACGAGCGCTTCGACCTGAAGGAGGCGGTGCGCATCATGTGCGAGCTGTGCGACGCGCTCGACTTCGCGCACAACGCCGGCATCATCCACCGCGACATCAAGCCGGCGAACGTGATGCTCGACGCGCAGGCGCGCACCAAGCTCACCGACTTCGGCGTGGCGCGCGTGCAGGACTCGGACAAGACCTCCGTCGAGCGCACGCAGGCGGGCACGATGGTCGGCACGCCCGCGTACATGTCGCCCGAGCAGATCACCGGCGGCAACATCGACAAGCGCAGCGACGTCTTCTCAGCCGGCATCATCCTGTACCAGTTCCTCACCGGTGAGAAACCCTTCACCGGCTCTGGCGCGTGGACTATCGCCAAGAAGATCATCCAGGAGGAGCCGCCGCTTCCGTCGTCGCTGAACAACGCCATCACGCCGCTCTTCGACGGGGTGGTGAACAGAGCGCTCGCCAAGAATCCGGAGCAGCGCTTCCAGTCGGCGCGCGACCTCTCGGTGGCGTTGCGCCGCGCGCTCGAAGGCAAGTCCGAAGAGGACGACTCCGACAAGACCGTCGCCGGCGCCATGACCGGCGAATTCGCCGCGCTCGTCAAGCCTTCCCCGGCCGTGGCGCGGGCCGCGCCGCAGGAATCGGCACGCACGTCGAGCACCGGCACGCAGTCCGGCGGCAACCAGGAAGTCGAGCTCGAGTTCTGGCGCGCGATCAAGGACGGCAACGACCCGGACGACTTCGAGCTCTACGTCCAGCAGTTTCCGACGGGCATCTATGCCGCGCTGGCCAAGCGCAAGATCGCGAAGCTCCGCGGCGTGCCGCTCGAGGAGACCGGCGCCAAGGCGAAGGAGGCCGAGAAGAAGGAAGCCGAGGAAGCCGCGCGGCGCGAGGCCGAAGCCAAGAAGAAGCTCGAGGCGGAGAAGGCACGCCTCGAGGCCGAGATGGCCCGCAAGGAAGCCGAGTACAAGAAGCGCGAGGCCGAAGCGCAGGCGCGCGCGAACCAGGAAGCCGAAAAAGCGCGGCAGGAGGCGGAGAAGGCAAGACAGGAGGCGGCGGCCGCTGCGGAGAAGGCAAGACAGGAGGCCGCTGCCGAGTTTGCGCGGCGCGAGGCCGAATTCAGGAAACGCGAGGCCGAGGCGCAGGCAAAGCTCGGCATGGACGCCCAGGCGCGCGCCGAGGCCGAGGAAAAGGCTCGCAGGGAAGCCGTCGAGAAGGCACGCCAGGAAGCTGCCGCGGAACTGGCCCGCAAGGAAGCCGAGTACAGGAAGCGCGAGGCGGAAGCCGAGGCGAAGCGCCAGGCGGAGCTGAAGGCGCGCGCCGACGCCGAAGCGAAGGCGCGGGTCGAGGCCGAGGCGAAGGCGAAGGCCGAGGCCGAAGCACGCGCGAAGCGCGAAGCCGAAGAGAAAGCGAAGCGCGAGGCCGAGCTGAAGGCGCGCGCGCAGCAGGAAGCGCGGCAGAAGGCCGAGTTCGCCAAGCGCGAAGCCGAGCTCAAGAAGCGCGTCGAGGAAGCCGAGTCCAAGCCCGGCGGCAAGAAGGCGGCGATCAGGCTCGCCACGACCGTCGGCGCGGTGGTGCTCGCCATCGCCGGCGCGGTGATCTTCTTCCTGCCGAAGGAAGATCCGGAGGCCGCGGCCAAGCTGCAGGCGATGCAGCTGCAGCTCGAGGAGGCGAAGAAGCGCGCCCAGGACCTCGAGCAGGCGAAGCAGAAGGAGGAGCGGGCGCGCCTCGCGCTCGAGAAAGCGCGCAGCGCCGAAATCGAGGCGAAGAAGTCGGGCGATCTGGTGAAGCAGAAGGAAGCCGCCGCCGAGCTCGCGCGTCGCGAAGTCGACGCGAAGAAGCAGGCCGACGCCACCAAGGCCGCCGAGCAGCAGAAGCTAGCCGCCGAGAAGAGCGCGGCCGACGCCAAGACGAAGGCCGAGGTGAAGAAGCAGGCCGACGCGCGCGCTGCCGCCGAGAAAGCCGCAGCCGAGAAAGCGGCGGCCGACAAGCTCGCGGCGGAGACGGCGGCGATGGAAAGGGCGATCGCCGACGCCGAGAAAGCCAAGCGGGAGGCGGCGGAGGCAAAGGCGGCGGCCGACAGGGAGCGCGAGCGCCTCGCGGCGCTCGAGAAGCAGAAGCAGGTGCCGCAGCCCGGCGGCGGCGCGGCGCCGGGAGGCGCGAGCGGCTATCAGGTGGCACAAGGCCTCGATGGCGAAGGCAGGGGCAAGGAAGCGGTCAAGGCCTACATCACGGCGGCGCGCGGCGGCAGCTGCGAGTCGGCCAAGCGGCTCGGCGACATCTACGACAAGGGCCTCATCGGCGTGTCGCGCGATTACGCCGAGTCTCTCAAGTGGTACGGCTTCGCCCGCGCACTCGGCACTTGCGAAGTCCCCGCGCCGGCGCGCCGCTAGCGCAGCCGCCGCATCCCGTCCCACTCACCACATAAACTAGAATGGGGTAGCGGCGCTGCACGCGAGCGGCGGGCGCTGCATGCCAACCTTGGGGGGGAAGCAATGAGCGAGCGCGCGCAGCAGGCGGATGACGCCGATGCGACGGTCGTCCTTCCGACGCCCGGCCGAAAACGCAGCGCCTTCGCGCCGTCGATCGAGCGCCATGCCGCGGCGGCGGACCTCGCGGCGCTCGGCGGCCTGAACCCGCTGGTCGAGGCCGCCAACCCGATCCTCGCCGCCGTGCCGCAGATCCGCCACGCGCTGCGCCATCCGGATCCAGGGGGGCTGCGCGCCCGGCTGCGCGAGCAGATCGACGGCTTCGAGCGCAGCGCGCTCGCCGCCGGGATCGCGGAAGGCGAGGTGGAGACGGCGCGCTTTGCGCTCTGCGCGCTGCTGGACGACTCGGCCGCGGCGACGCCCTGGGGCCGCGAATGGACCCGCCTGGTCGCCGAGATCGAGGGAGACGACCCTGGCGGAGAGAGGTTCTTCACCGAGCTCGACCGGATGCTGGGCGCACCCGGGCAGCATGTCGCGCTCCTCGAATTCTTCTACGTCTGCCTCGCGCTCGGCTTCGAGGGCCGCTACCGCAGCGGCGAAGGCGGGCGCCAGGCGCTGAGCCATGCGCGCACCAGGGTCTACGAGTTCATCGAGCAGCGCCAGGGCAAGAAGCCGACCGAGCTGTCCGCGCGCTGGCGCGGCGCGCAGCTTCGCGCGAGGCGCGTGCCGGGCGCGCTCGCCGTCTGGGGCGCGGCGTCGGTGTGCGCGCTCGTGCTCGCCGCGCTCTATTTCGGCTATAGCGTGCTCCTCGGCGCCCGCTCCGATCCCGTAGCGCGCGAGCTTGCGCGCCTTAAGCTGCCCGCGGTCGCGGTTTCCGCTGCAGCGTCGGCGAACGAGCAGCTCGCGAAAGCGCTCGGCAACGCCGACGTAGATGTCTCGCCGGTCGCCGGCGGCACCCTCATCACGCTCAAAGGCGATCAGCTCTTCGCACCCGGCAGCACGCGGCCCGATCCGAACGTGCGGCCCGTGATCCGGCGCATCGCCGAGGCGCTCGACAAGG
The DNA here is from genome assembly GCA_035635495.1 of Burkholderiales bacterium. Taxonomy (GTDB): domain Bacteria; phylum Pseudomonadota; class Gammaproteobacteria; order Burkholderiales; family SG8-39; genus SCGC-AG-212-J23. The sequence continues at coordinate 35,464 of DASQAW010000416.1, read as the reverse complement.
TCCCGGGCGCGGTGCTCGTCACCGGCCATACCGACGACCAGCCGATCCGCACGGCGCGCTTCCCGTCGAACTGGGAGCTCTCCACCGAGCGCGCCCGCGCGGTCGTCGGCCTGATGGCTGCCGACATGAGGAACCCGGCGCGGCTGCGCGCCGAGGGGCTTGCCGACTCCGAGCCGCGGGTGCCGAACGACAGCGCCGCGAACCGCGCGAAGAACCGCCGCGTCGCGATCATCCTGCGGAGCGGCTCATGAGCCTGCGCTGGATCGTCTCGGCTGCCGCATGGGCGGCGTTCTCCGCCGCCGTCTGGTTCGCCGGCGACCTGCTCGCCATCGGCGGCTATCGTCCGCTCGAGGGTACGCTCGAGCGCATCGTCCTCATCGCGCTGCTGGGCGCCACCGTGCTGGCCCTCGAGATCGGGCGAGCGCGCCGCGCGGCCCGGGACAACGAGCAGCTTCTCTCCGGGCTGGTGGGCGGCTCGCTCGATGCCGATTCGGCTGAGCGCGCCATGGCGGAGCTCGAGGTGCTGCGCAAGCGCTTCCAGCATGCGCTCGGCGTGCTGAAAAAAGCGCGCTTCCGCACGCCCGAGGGCGAGCGGCGCACGATCTCGCAGCTCCCGTGGTACATGTTCATCGGCGCGCCGGGCTCGGGCAAGACCACCGCGCTTGTGAACGCCGGCCTGCGCTTCCCGCTCGGCGACCCGCGCTCCGGCGAGCAGGCGCTGCAGGGCGTCGGCGGCACGCGCAATTGCGACTGGTGGTTCACCGACGAGGCCGTGCTGGTCGACACCGCGGGGCGGTACACGACGCAGGAGAGCGATCAGCAGGCGGACTCGGCGGCCTGGCTCGGCTTCCTCGATCTCCTCAAGCGCTTCCGCCCGCGCCAGCCGCTGAACGGCGTGATCATCACGCTCAGCATTGCCGACTTGGTGCACTGGAACGACGACGAGCTCGCCCGCTACGCCCAGCACGTGCGCGACCGCGTGGGGGAGCTCTACACGCGCCTCGGGGTGCGCCTGCCGATCTACTTGCTGGTGACGAAGGCCGACCTCCTCGCCGGCTTCACCGAGTTCTATTCCGAGTTCGACGCCCAGCAGCGGGCGCAGGTCTGGGGCACCACCTTCGCCTCCACCGAGCAGGCGCGCGGCCTTGCCGATCGCTTCAAGGAGGAATTCGGCCACCTCGAGCGGCGGCTCTATGCGCTCCTTCCCGGGCGCCTGCAGGAGACACGCGACCTGCAGAGGCGCGCCTCCATCTATCGCTTCCCGCAGCAATACCGCGTCGCCGGGCCGCTCATCGCCAGGTTCCTCGAAGGCGCCTTCGGCGGTGAGGCGCCGTTCTTGCGCGGCGTCTACTTCACGAGCGGCACGCAGGAAGGCAGCCCGATCGACCGCGTGCTCGCGACGCTCGCGCGGAGCTTCAACCTCGAGCGCAAGGTCCAGCCGCCGGCGGCGGGCGCCGGCAAGAGCTACTTCCTCAAGCGGCTGCTGCACGAGGTGATCTTCGGCGAAGCGGGGCTCGCCGGGCACAACGAAGCGGCGGAGCAGAGCCGCCGCCGTGCACGCCTCGCGGCGTACGCGACCTTCGCCGTCGTGACAATCGCCTTTGCGCTCCTCTGGACGGCGAGCTTCGTCGGCAACCGCAGCCTGGTCGCGGCGGCCGAGGCCAAGACCCTGGATGCGAAGCGAGAGCTCGACGCGCTGCCCGCGCTGAAGAGCGGCGACGAGGCTAAGCTGATTGCCGTGCTGAACCGGCTGCGCGAACTGCGCGACACGGTGCGCGGCAGCGATTCGGGGCTGCTGCGCGCGGGCTTCTACCAGGGCGACAAGCTCGGCGCGCAGGCGGACCGCGCCTATCGCAACGCGCTGCGCGACGGGCTTCTTGCGCACGCGGGGGTATGGCAGCTGCCGGATTCGGCGAAGGCCGACTTCGACACGCACCTGCGCGAAGCGCTTTCCGAGCGATGATCTCCGCCGGCAGCGCCCCGCAGCAGAGCTTCGCCGCCGGCTGGTACGGCAAGATCCCCGGCACCGGCGACTTCATCGCGCGCCGCATGCCTTCGGCGTTCAGCGACGCGTGGGACCGCTGGCTGCAGGCGGCCATCGCCGGCAGTCGCGACCGGCTCGCCGGGCGTTGGCGCGACACGTTCCTTTCGATGCCGATCTGGCGCTTCGTGCTCTCGCCGGGGATGCTCACCCAGAACGCCTGGGCCGGCATCATGCTGCCGAGCGTCGACGCGGTCGGGCGCTATTTCCCGCTGGCCGTGGCGAGCGCGCTGCCTTCCGCGGGCCTCGACGTCGTCGGCACTCTGCTCGCCGCCGAGTCATGGTTCGACGAGATCGAGGCGATCGCGCTTTCCGCCATCGCCCCGGCCGCCGATTCCGGGGCGATCGATACGGCGATCGTGCAGAAGCCGTTCCGCAACCACTGGCTGCGCTTTCCCGAGGGCCGCGACGACACCCTGCCGCTCCGCGGCGCGAAGCCGCAGATGCTGTGGATGCCGCTCGGCGCGCGCAACGGCCGGCCTCCGGCGCGCGAGGTGCTCGATCTGGCCGAGCGCCTCGCCGAGCCGAGCGGCGCGTGGCTCGCCGAAGAATCCGAGCTGTTCGGGCGCTGCCTGCTCCTCTGCGAAGCGCTGCCGCAGGCCGAGCAATACTGCGCGATGATGGACGGCCGCTGGGTCGAGCGCGGCTGGGGCCGGCGCGACGTGCGCAGCGGGGGCCCGGCCTAGCCATGGCCGTCACCGTGAAGATCTTCACCAGGCACGGCGGGAGGCCGACGCTTTTCCAGACGCGCGACTTCGATGTGCTGCCGGTCACCATCGGCCGCGATGCCACCTGCACGCTCGCGCTCGAGGACCCTCTCAAGCACATCTCGCGCGTGCACGTGGAGCTCGAGGAGGAGGACGGCACCTACTGGATGTCGGTCGTCTCGAAGGTGAACCCGGTGATGGTCAAGGGGCGCCGCTACGGGCCGGGCACGCGCCTGACCCTCAACTCGGGCGACAGCTTCGAGATGGGCGAATTCGAGGTGCAGGTGACGTTCCCGGAGACGCCGCCGCCCGAGAGGCAGTCCCTGATCAAGATGCTCGCCGGGGAAGATCAGGCCGCGACGACGGAAATTCCGCCGCCCGAGCCCGGCATCTTCGACGAGCCGACCTATGTCGGCGGCGGCGCCGAGCCGACCTACATCGGCCCGGCGGTGAAGCCGGCGGCGGCGCCCGCCGCATCGATGAACGACGCGCTGCGCGTCTTCCTGGAAGGCGCCGGCATGCCGCACAAGGAGCTCTCCGCAGCCCAATCGGAGCGCCTGCTGCGCGATTGCGGCACGATCCTGCGCGCCGCAGTCGAGGGCCTGATGATGCTGCTCATCGCGCGCGGCGAGATGCGCAAGGAGTTCGAGGCCGAGGAGCGCACCATGGTCGCGGCGCGCGACAACAACCCGCTGAAACTCATGGCCGATCCGCACGAGGCGATGCAGTTCCTGTTCGACCCGAGCGAGCGCACCGACGGCTTCCTCGACCCGGTGCAGGCGATCGGCGACGCCTGCGAAGACCTGCGCGCGCACGAGCTGGCGCTGATGGCCGGCATGCGCGCCGCCATCCTCGGCGCGCTGCGGCGCTTCGACCCGCAGGCGCTGGAAAAGGCCCTGGGGAAGTCCGGCGGCGGCTTCAGCCTCGGCGGCAGGAAGGCGAAGCTCTGGGAGGCGTTCGTCGCGCACCAGCGGAAGCTCGCGCAGGAAGCGCAGGAAGACTTCAACAAGGTGTTCGGCCGCGATTTCATGGCGGCCTACCAGTCGCAGCTGCGCAAGCTCAAGACCGGCCGCTAGGCCTTGCCACTGTGGCCGGTACTGTATGAAAATACAGTATGGTCCGTCCCGAGGCCCTCGAGGAAATCCTGCAGCGGCACCCGGTCTGGCGCGGCGGCGCCTTGGCCCGCGCCGCGGAGGCCCTGCCGAGCGGCTTTGCCGGCCTTGATGCCGAGCTGCCGGGCGGCGGCTGGCCGCGCCAGGGACTCACCGAAGTCCTCGCCGACGAGCCCGGCATCGGCGAGCTCGAGCTCATCCTGCCGGCTCTAGCCGCGCTGACCGGCACCGGCAAGCGCGTCGTCTGGGTCGCGCCGCCGTATATCCCGTACGCGCCCGCGCTCGTGGCCGCGGGCGTCGACCTCGTCAACGTGCTGATCGTCGCCCCGCCAAGCCGCCGCGACGCCCTTTGGGCCGCGGAGCAGGCGCTGCGCTCGGGAAGCTGCCACGCGCTCGCTGCGTGGCTCACGAAGCCGCGCTATGCGGAGCTGCAACGGCTGGCGGTGGCCGCCGAAGCGAGCCATGCCGCGGCGTTTCTCTTTCGGCCGCTGGCGGCGGCCGCGGAGTCCTCGCCCGCCTGCCTGCGCCTTGCGCTCGAGCCCGCGGGGCTCGAGCTCGCCGCGCACCTCCTCAAGCGCCGCGGCGCGCCGCTCGCCGCGCCGCTTTACCTGCCTCTGAAAAGACCGTTCCATGTTCTGGGTCGCGCTGCACTTTCCCGGCCTGCAGAGCGGGCTGCTCGAACCGCTCGCATCTTGGGCCTGCCAGTTCACGCCTAGGGTCGCCCTCGAGGCGGACGCGCTGCTCCTCGAAGTCGAAGGCAGCCTGCGCTATTTCGGCGGCGAGGACGCGCTTCGCACCGCGCTCGAATGCGGCCTCGGCGAGCTCGGGCTCCAGGCCTCGCTCGCTACGGCCGCAACCGCGCGCGCGGCATTGTGGCGCGCACGGGGCGCGGGTTTGCCGCTCGAAGAATTACCCATCGCCGTCATCGGCGCGGACCAGGCGTTTTTCCGCAGCATAGGCGTGACAACCGTAGGCGAGTTGCTCGCTCTGCCCCGCGACGGGCTTGCGCAGCGCTGCGGGCAACCCCTGATCGACGAGCTCGACCGCGCGCTCGGAAAGCGGCCCGAGCCGCGCGAGTTCTTCGCGCCGCCCGAGCGCTTCGCCGCGCGGCTCGAGCTCCCCGCCGAGGTGACGCACGCGGAGGCGCTGCTCTTCGGTGCGCGGCGCCTGCTCGTGCAGCTCCAGGGCCTGCTCGCCGCGCGCCACGCCGGCGTGCGCGCGTTCACGCTGACGCTGGTGCACGTCGACCGCTCGTCGAGCGACGTTCGGGTCGAGCTCGCCTCCGCCGCGCGCGACGCCGAGCGGCTCTCGCAGCTCCTGCGCGAGAAGCTCGCGGCTCTCGAGCTCGCGCAGCCGGTCGAGGCGATGGCGCTCGCCGCGGCCGATTTCACGCCGCTCGGCGCGACGAGCCGCGGGCTCTTCCGCGACAGCGCTGCCGAAGCCGAGGACTGGGCGCGGCTGGTCGAGCGCCTGCAGGCGCGGCTCGGGCGGCAGGCGGTGTACGGCGTCACGGCGTACCCCGACCACCGCCCCGAGCACGCCTGGCAGCGCGTCGAGCCTGGCGAATGGGATCCGCACGAGTTCGTGCAGCCCGGGCCGCGGCCGGCATGGTTGCTGGACAGGGTCATTCCCGTGGCGGAAAGCCGGCTCGCGCTGGTCGCGGGTCCCGAGCGCATCGCGTGCGGGTGGTGGGACGGCGACGAGACGAAGCGCGATTATTTTGTCGCCGAATTCGGCGGCGCGCTGGCCTGGGTCTATCGAGACGAAGGGCAATGGTACGTGCATGGCCTTTTTGCCTGACTACGCCGAGCTTCACGCGCTCTCCAACTTCAGCTTCCTGCGCGGCGCCTCGCATCCCGAGGAGCTGGTCGCGCGCGCGCACGCGCTCGGCTACCAGGCGCTGGCGCTGACCGACGAGTGCTCGCTCGCCGGAGTGGTGCGCGCGCATTTCGCGGCGAAGGAGTGTGGGCTGCAGCTGATCCACGGCACCGAGGTGACCGTCGAGCAGTGCAAGCTGGTTCTCCTCGCCACCGACCGGTCGTCTTATGGCGCCATCTCGTCGCTCATCACGACCGGGCGGCGTAGAAGCAAGAAGGGCACGTACGCCCTTTCCCGCGGCGATTTCGATGCACTGGCTGCAAGCGGGGCGCTGGTTTTGTGGGTGCCAGGTGAGGACCTGTCGCCGGCATCCTGGCTCGCCGAGCATTTCCCCGGGCGCGCGTGGATCGCGGTCGAGCTGCATTGCGGCCCGAACGACCGCGCCAAGCTCAATGGGCTGCGCGAGCTCTCAGCTCGCTGTGATCTGCCGCTGGTGGCTGCTGGCGATGTGCACCTGCACGTGCGCTCGCGCAAGCGCCTGCACGACGTGCTCACTGCCATCCGCCTGGGTAAGCCGGTGGCGCAATGCGGCCAGGCGCTGCACCCCAATGCCGAGCGCAGCCTCCGGCTGAGGATGCGCCTCGCGCAGCTTTACCCCCCCGAGTTGCTGGCGGAGACCACTGCCATCGCCCGGCGCTGCCGCTTCTCGCTCGATGAGCTGCGCTACGAGTATCCGGCGGAGCTGGTCCCGGAAGGGGACACGCCGGCGAGCTGGCTGAGGAAGCTGACGGAAGAGGGACTGCGCCGGCGCTTTCCCGGCGGGGTCGATGCCAAGGTGCGCGCGATGGTCGAGCACGAGCTCGCGCTCATCGCCGAGCTCGGCTACGAGCCGTTCTTCCTCACGGTCGGGGACCTCGTGCGCTACGCGCGCTCCGAGAACATCCTCTGCCAGGGCCGCGGCTCGGCGGCGAACTCGGTGGTGTGCTACGCGCTCGGCATTACCGAGGTGGATCCGGCGCGCATGAACGTGCTGTTCGAGCGCTTCGTCTCGCGCGAGCGCAACGAGCCGCCCGACATCGACGTCGATTTCGAGCACCAGCGGCGCGAGGAGGTGATCCAGTACGTCTACCGGAAGTACGGCCGCCATCGCGCGGCGCTCGCCGCGACGGTGATCTGCTACCGGCCGAAGAGCGCCGTGCGCGATGCCGGCAAGGCGCTCGGCGTGCCGCCCGAGGAGGTCGACCGCACGGCAAAGAGCTTCGCCTTCTGGGACCAGGCGATACCCGCGGAGAACACCTGGATGCAGTTCGCGCAGATGCTGCGGGGCTTCCCGCGGCACCTCTCGCAGCACCCCGGCGGCTTCGTCATCTCGCGCGGCCCGCTCGCCGAGCTCGTGCCGATCGAGAACGCGGCGATGCCCGAGCGCACGGTGATCCAGTGGGAGAAGGACGACCTCGAGGCGCTCGGGCTGCTCAAAGTGGATGTGCTGGCCCTCGGCATGCTCTCGGCCATCCGCCGCGCGCTGGCCATGGTCGGCATGCGGATGCACCAGATTCCACCGGAGGATCCGCTGGTCTACGCCATGATCCAGAAGGCCGACACCATCGGCGTGTTCCAGATCGAGTCGCGCGCGCAGATGAGCATGCTGCCGCGCCTGAGACCGGCTTGCTTCTACGACCTGGTGATCGAGGTGGCGATCGTGCGGCCGGGTCCGATCCAGGGCGGCATGGTGCATCCGTACCTGCGCCGCCGGCGCAAGGAGGAGCCCGCCACCTATCCCAGCAAGGCGGTGGAGGAGGTGCTCGGGCGCACGCTCGGCGTGCCGATCTTCCAGGAGCAGGTCATGCAGCTCGCGATGGTGGCGGCGGGCTTCACGCCGGGCGAAGCCGACCGCCTGCGCCGCTCGATGGCGGCGTGGAAGAAGCGCGGCGGCCTCGAGCACTTCGAAGGAAAGCTCAAGAGCGGGATGATGCGCCACGGCTACAGCGCGGAATTCGCCGACGGCCTGTACCGCCAGATCCTCGGCTTCGGCGAATACGGCTTCCCGGAATCGCACGCCGCGAGCTTCGCCCTGCTGGTGTACGTCTCTTCATGGCTGAAGTGCCACCATCCGGCGGCTTTCTGCGCGGCGCTCCTCAACAGCCAGCCGATGGGCTTCTATGCGCCGTCGCAGCTCGTGCAGGACGCGCGCCGCCACGGCGTCGAAGTGCGGCCGCCCGACGTCAACGCGAGCGAATGGGACTGCACGCTGGAGGAAGGAGCCCTGCGCCTCGGACTGCGCATGGTGAGCGGCCTATCGGAGACCGCGGGCATCCGCATCGCTGGCGGAAAGCCCCATCGGCGCGTGTTCGACCTCGCCCTCGACCGCAAGGACCTGCGCGCGCTCGCCGCCGCCGGTGCGCTGCAATCGCTCGCCGGGCACCGGCGCCTTGCCCACTGGGCGGCGGCGGGCGCGGCGCATCGACCCCCCATGGACGTTCCTGGGCCAGAGAGCACACCGGTGCTCGCGCCGCCAAGCGAAGGCGCCGACATCGTCGCCGACTACGCAAGCCTCGGGCTCACGCTCGGCCGGCATCCGCTCGCCTTGCTGCGCGAGCGGCTGCGGCGGCTCGGTCTCCTCGACGCGGAAAAGATGCGCCAGCTGCCCCACGGCAGCGCTGCGCGCGTCGCCGGCCTCGTGACCTGCCGGCAGCGGCCCGACACGGCGAGCGGCGTGGTGTTCGTCACGCTGGAGGATGAGACCGGCAACATCAACGTCGTGGTCTGGAACCGGCTGGTGGAGCGCCAGCGCCGCGAGCTCCTCGGCGCGCGCCTGCTCGGCGTGCACGGCACCATCGAGCGCGACGGCGAGGTGGTCCATCTCGTGGCGCGGCGCCTGGTGGACCATAGCGCGCTGCTCGGGCCGCTCGAAACAGCCTCGCGCGATTTCCATTAAGCTTTCCGGCGATGACCGGTACCGAAGCGGAGATCCTCGGCCTCATCGCCGCGCGGCGCAGCCGCCGACCGGCGCGCGATCTCGCCGAGCTCGCCGAGCTGTTCCGGCGCCTGGGCGCCTGCGCCAGCGCGGAAGCGGCCGAGACCGAGGAGCGGATCTGGGGCGTATGGATGCACCATCCGCACCGCGCCGCGGCGGCGGCCCTGGAGGCGGCGACGCGGGACATCGCCGCGAAGCGCTACGACATCGCCGAGACGCGCCTCGCCTCGCTGCTGCGGAGCGCGCCGCTGTACGCCGAGGCGTGGCACAAGCGGGCCGCGCTCTACTACCTCCTTGGCCGCGACGAGGAATGCCTGCGTGACATCCAGCGCACGCTGCAACTCGAGCCGCGCCATTTCGCGGCGATGCTGCACTTCGGCGAGATCCTGCTGGGCGAAGGCGAGGGCGAGCCGGCACGCTATGCGTTCGCCGCGGCGCTGACTCTGCATCCGCATCTGCCCCGCGCACGCCAGGCTCTCGCTGACAAAGACTGACCGGCACGCCGTCGGGCATCGCCGCCTATAATCCGCGCATGAACGGCGTGAATTACAACGTCAAGGTGCCGCGCGACCTGGAAGACCTGATCCCGGTCTTCATGTCCAACCGCAAGAAGGAGCTCGACACGCTGCGCGTCGCGCTCGCCGCGGCCGACTTCGAGCAGCTGCGCCAGCTCGGCCACCGCATGAAGGGCGTCGGCGTCTCCTACGGCTTCGATCACGTCTCGACCCTCGGCAAGTACATCGAGGACGGCGCCCGCAGCGGCGACCGCGCGGGGCTCGAGGCGCGCATCACCGAGTACGCCGATTACCTGTCGAAGGTGAAAATCGCGTTCGAATGAGCGCGCCCTAGCGAATGCGCATCCTCATCATCGACGACGACCCGGACCTGCGCAACCTGCTCGGCCATTACATCAAGCAGAAATGGCCGACGTGGGCCGTGGACGAGTACGACCCGCTCGAGCGCAATTTCCCGGCGGCGGATTTCCCGCTCGGCGATTACCAGGCGCTGATCCTCGACTACATGCTCGGGCGCGGCGACGGGCTGGACTGGCTGCAGCGCATGAAGCAGCGCGCGGACTGCCCGAAGATCCTGTTCCTCACCGGGGCCGGCAACGAGATCATCGCGGTGCGCGCGATGAAGGCGGGCGCCGACGACTACCAGAGAAAACAGGAGCTGACGCGCGAGAAGCTGCTCACCTCGCTGCACGAGCTCACCGCCGGGGCGAAGGAGAAGACCCTCTCGCCCGAGCTCGCCGCGCGCGCCGAGGGCCATCAGCTCGGCGCGAAGATCCGCATCCCCGGCATCAAGGTGCTGCGCCTGATCGGCGAAGGCGGCATGGCGCGCGTGTACCTCGCCTCGCGCGAGGGCGACGACGAGCCGCTGGTGGTGAAGATCCTGCGGCGCGAGATCCTCGCCAACAAGCTGGCGCTGGCGCGCTTCATGGAAGAGTACGAGATGGTCGAGCGCATCCAGAGCCGGCACGTCGCGCGCATCTACGGCCATGGCAACTCCGAGGAGCACGCCTACCTGGTGATGGAGTTCTTCGAGGGCGGCGACCTGCACAAGCGGCTCACCGGCACGACGATGGACCCGCGCGACGCGCTGCGCATCTTCCGCGAGCTGATGTTCGCACTCGGCGACATCCATGAGAAAGGCATCCTGCACCGCGACCTGAAGCCGCAGAACCTCATGTTCCGGCAGGACGGCACGCTCGCCATCCTCGACTTCGGCATCGCCAAGGACATCGCCGCCGTCGACCGCACGCACCAGGGCGAGGTGCTCGGCACGCCGCGCTACATGAGCCCCGAGCAGGTGCAGGGGCGGGCGCTGGACCTGCGTACCGACATCTACAGCGCCGGGGTGCTCCTCTACCAGATGCTCACCGGGCGGCACCTCTTCGACGGCGACACGGCGATGGAGGTGGCCATGCAGCACCTCAACACGGCGCCGCCCACGCTACCGGAGCACCTGGAGCGCTACCAGCGGCTCCTCGACAAGCTGCTGGAAAAGGATCGCGAGGCGCGCTTCCGCAACGCCGACGAGGTGATCGGCTTCCTCTCGCGCAAGCTGGAGCAGTCGGCCGACACGTTCGACCGCACCATCAAGCTGCACTAAGCAGCTTTGCCCCGCGCTAGGGAAGTTTGGCCCAAATGGCCCGCAGCTGCTCGGGCAGGTCCTTGGGTGAGAAAGGCTTCGAGATGGTTCCCGCCGCGCCGAGGGCGAGCAGCTCGTCCATGTCGCGCTGCGTCGCCTTGGCGGTGATGAACACGACCGGCAGGGCGCTCGTCTCGGGCTGCTCCTTCATCTTGCGGAAGAGCGTGGGGCCGTCCATGCCGGGCATCATCCAGTCGAGCATCACGAGGTCGGGCTTGAAGCTGGTGATCTTGCCGATCGCCACCATCGGGTCGCCGACCACCTCGACGGTCATCTTGCCGACGCGCTCGAGCGACATGCGCACGATGCGCTGGATATCCTCGTCGTCCTCGACATAGCAGATGCGGTTGAGCGGGCGTTCAGGCATGGCGCGGCAGCTCGAACCAGAAGGTGGTGCCGCCGCCGTCGCGGTCCTGGAAGCCGATGCGTCCCTGCATCATCTCGACCAGCCGCTTGCAGATGGCGAGCCCGAGGCCGGTGCCGCCCTTGTGCCGCGTGGCCGTTGAATCGGCCTGGGTGAAGCGGCCGAAGATGCGCGAGCGGAAGGCCTCGGGAATGCCCGGGCCGCGGTCGTGCACCCCGACGCGCAGCTGGCCTGCGAGCTCCTCGGTGGTGATCTCGACCACCTCGCCCTCGGGCGAGAACTTTGCCGCGTTGGAGAGCAGGTTGGTCATCACCTGCAGCAGGCGCTTGCGGTCGGCGGTCACCTCGCGCGTCACCAGCTCGCCGCGCGGCTCGAAGCGCACCTTGAAGCGGTCGCCGAAGCCCTTGTTCAGCACCATCGCCTCGCGCACCAGCTCGTCGACGCGGATCACCTCCGGCACGAGCGTGAGCTTGCCCGACTCGATCTTCTCGATGTCCAGGATGTCGTTGATCAGGTCGAGCAGGCGCTGGCCGTTGCGCTCGGCCACCTCGGTGAGCTCGCCGACGTCCTTCGGCACCTCGCCGAGGACGCCGGCGTTGATGAGCTGCAGCGAGCCGATGATCGAGGTGAGCGGCGTGCGCAGCTCGTGCGACAGCGTGGAGGTGAATTCCTTCTTCATGCGTTCGGCCTCGAGCTGCGCGGTGATGTCACGCCCTTGGGCGATCACCGAGATGAGCTGGCCGTCGGGGTTGACCAGCGGCGTCACGGTCCACTCGCACACCACGTCGATGCCGTCGCGCCGCGGGTTGCGCACCTTTACGCCCGCCACCGGCGCGCGGTTGCCGATCACCGCGCCCCACTCCCGCTCGAAGTCGGCGTGGTATTTCGGCTTCACCAGGCGCTTGGCCGAGTGCCCGATCAGCTCGTCGGCGGCGTAGCCGAAGAGCAGCTCGGCGGCGTGGTTCACCTGGTGGATGGTACCCTGCGCGTCGAGCTCCAGCACGGCGATCGGCGCGCGCTCGGCGAACAGCGCAAGCTTGCGGCCGCTCGCCTCGATCTGGCGGCGCGCTTCCTGCAGCTCGATCAGCTGGCGCTGGTAGGCATGGCGCAGCCGGTAGCCGGCGAGGAATACGCCGTTCAGGCGGAAGGCGATGGCGACGCTCACGCCGTAGAAGAGCGGGATCAAGAGCGCGATCTCGGCGAACAGGCGGTTGCCGAAGGTCGCCAGCACATAGGTGAAGGGCAGGGTGATCGCCGCGGCGTACGCCGCGAACACCGGCCAGGAAGCCGCGTACATCGGAATGCCGCCCGAGATGACGCCGGCGAGCAGGAAAGCGAGGAACACCTGCCGCTCGTCGGCGTGCGAGGGGAAGAAGACCGCCGCCGCGAATCCCCACACCGCTCCGGCCGCGAACGCGCCGATGCCGAGCCAGCGCAGCCATTGGGCGGTGTTCTGCAGCTTGCGCGGGTCGCTGCGGTAGCCGAAGTACAGCATGCCGTGCAGGACCACGACCAGGGCGAGGAGGCCGCCCCAGAACAGCACCAGCTCGATGAAGCGCCCCTCGCGCAGCTCGAACGCGGCGATGACCCCGATCACTATGGTGGCCACCATGCCGAGCGGCAGCTGGCTGTAGAGCTGCTCGACGCGGTCGGCGCGCACCAGCGCCGGGTCGGCGCGATCGCGGATGTCCGCCGAGATGGCGGCCGCGGTGCCGGGCTCGGCGGTATCGATGCCGTTGGCTAGCGTGTTCATTGGCGCGAGGCTTCCAACCCCCCGCCAATTCTAAAGGCTTATCAGAAACTCCTGCCGTTGCGGATTACACCCACGGCGATGCCCTCTATGGCGAGCGCGTCGCGGCGCAGGTCGACCTCGATCGGCGCGAACTCCGGGTTGTCCGCTTCGAGCTGCACCGTGTTGCCGCGGCGACGCAGCCGCTTGACCGTCACCTCGTCACCCAAACGCGCGACCACGATCTGGCCGCTCCGCGCCTCCTCCGTCTTGTGAACCGCGAGCAAGTCGCCTTCCAGGATGCCGGCATCGCGCATCGACAGGCCGCGCACCCGCAGCAGGTAATCGGCGCGCGGCGTGAAAAGGTTCGGATCGACCTGGTAGTGCCCCTGCAGGTTCTCTTCGGCCAGGATCGGTGCGCCCGCGGCCACGCGCCCGACCACGGGCAGCTCGAGCAGCCGCCCGCCGCGCGCGCCGCCGCGGGCGTCGCGCACGCGGATGCCGCGCGATGCTCCCGACGAGATCTCGATCGCGCCCTTTCTCTCGAGCGCGCGCAGGTGCTGCTCGGCGGCGTTGACCGAGCGGAAGCCCATCCTCTCGGCGATCTCCGCGCGCGTCGGCGGATAGCCCGACACCTCGGTCAGCTCGCGCACCAGTCGCAGGATCTCGGCCTGCCGTTCGGTCAAAGGGTCCATGGACTGGCATTATATACAGTATCAGAGAAGCCCGCGCTGGAGCGGCTCGCGGGTCTCTTCCAACAGCGCCGGGTCGTCGTTCTCCGGCTGGTTCACGCGCAGGCTGACCGGCCGCGCCGCCATGCGCTCCGCCCGATAGGGGTGCACGAAGCGCATGGGGTCGTCCGCATCCGCGTCGAGCCATGCGGCATAGTCCTCGGGCGCGACGATCACCGGCATGCGATCGTGGATCGGCGCCATGAGCTCGTTCGGCGCGGTGGTGATGAGCGAGACGCTGCGCACGCCGTTCCAGAGCGCGGTGATGCCGGCGAGGCCGAAGAGCTCGGCATCGGCCGGCCGGATGTGCCAGGGCTGCTTGCGTCCCGACACCGCCTGCCATTCGTAGAAGCCGCTCGCCGGCACGAGGCAGCGCCAGCGCCGGAATGCATCGCGGAACGCCGGCCGCTCGAGCAGCGATTCGCCACGCGCGTTCGCGAGCTTGTTGCCGATCGACGGATCCTTCGCCCAGCGGGGAATCAGCCCCCAGCGGTGGTGGCGCGCCACGCGCCGTCCTTCGCGATCGAGGCGCACGACGAGGATCTCGCCGCCCGGGCAGATGTTGTAGCTGCGCTTGAATGCGGGCGCCTCCTCGAGCTCGAACTGGAGCGCGACCACCTCTGGATTGGCATGGAGCGCGTAACGGCCGCACATGGTGCGGAGGTTACAATGCGAATCGGATGATCATCCAGTCGCTGCTGGACACCGACCTGTACAAGTTCACGATGATGCAGGTCGTGCTGCATCACTTTCCGGGCGCGCAGGTCGAGTACAAGTTCAAGTGCCGCACCGAGGGAGTGGACTTCCGGCCCTACATCGACGAGATCCGCGCAGCGGTGGGCGCGCTTCCCGCGCTGCGTTTCCGCGACGCGGAGCTGCAGTACCTGCGCGGCCTGCGCTTCATGAAGTCCGACTTCGTCGACTTCCTCGCGCTCTTCCATTTCAACGACAAGTACGTGCGCATCGGCCCCGGCGACAGCCCGGGCGAGATGGACATCACGATCCGCGGGCCGTGGCTGCACACCATCATGTACGAGATCCCGCTGCTGGCCATCGTCTCCGAGGTCTATTTCCGGCGCACGCAGCCGCGCCCCGATCTGGCGGAAGGGCGCCGGCGGCTGAAGAGCAAGATCGACCTCGTGCGGACGGTGGAAAGCGAGCTCGACTTCAGGATTTCCGACTTCGGCACGCGACGGCGCTTCTCCCTCGCCTGGCATGAAGAGGTGCTGCAGACGTTGAAGCGCGAGGTGCCCGAGCACTTCGCCGGCACCTCCAACGTCTGGTTCGCGATGCGCAACAACCTGACGCCCCTCGGCACGATGGCGCACGAGTACATGCAGGCCTGCCAGGCGCTCGGCCCGCGGCTGCGCGACTCGCAGACCTTCGCCTTCGACAAGTGGGCGCAGGAGTACCGCGGCGACCTCGGCATCGCGGTCGCGGACACCTACGGCACCGACGCGTTCCTGCGCGACTTCGACATGTACTTCTGCAAGCTCTTCGACGGCGCGCGCCACGACTCGGGCGACCCGTTCGAATGGGGCGAGAAGCTGATCGCGCACTACCGCAGGAACCGCGTCGATCCGCGCACCAAGCAGTTCATCTTCTCCGACCAGCTCTCGTTCCCGCTCGCCATCGCCATCGCGCGGCGCTTCCATGGACGGGCGCACACCGCCTTCGGCATCGGCACCAACCTCACCAACGATCTCGGCTACGAGCCGATCAACATCGTCATCAAGATGACCGAATGCAACGGCCAGCCGGTGGCGAAGGTGTCCGACTCGCCCGGCAAGACCATCAGCAAGGACGCGGGCTACCTGCGCTATCTCCGCCAGGTGTTCGGCCTCGAACCCGCCGAGAAGATCTAGGAAAAGGGGTCAGAGCAATTTTTCGGTAACAACTTGCCCCGCAGCGCGCGCCGCTTTGTAACGGGAAAATTGCTCTGACCCCTTTTTCTGGCACGGCAGTAGCGGTACTCGCCACGTGCTTCGCGCTCAACATGTTCGGGCGCGGGCTGGGAGACACCTACGTGGTGTTCGTCCTGCCGCTCGAGCGCGACTACGGCTGGACGCGCTCGCAGCTCACCAGCGTCTACTCGATCTATCTCCTGATGCACGGCTGCACGTCGCCCTTCGTCGGGCTGGTCTTCGACCGCATCGGGCCGCGCTGGGTCTACACCACCGGGCTGCTCTTCATGTGCGCCGCTTTCTTTCTCGCGGCTGGCCTGTCCAACCTGTGGCAGTTCTACCTCTTCGTCGGTGGCATGGTCGGAGTGGGCGTAAGCCTCATGGGGATGGTTCCCGGCTCCGCGCTCATCGCCCGCTGGTTCCGCGAGCGGCTCTCGAGCGCCATCGGCATCGCGTTCTCCGCCGCCGGCGTCGGCACCATTCTCTTCGTGCCGCTGACGCAGTACCTCGTCGGGCACTACGACTGGCGCTTCGCCTATCGCGTGCTCGGCGGCGCGCTGCTGCTCCTGGTACCGGTCGTGGCATTTCTGCTCCCCTGGGGGCGCTTCTATGCCGGCCACCCGGAGCGCGCCCAGGCGGCGAAGCTCAGGCCCGGCGAGGAGGGCTGGACGCTGCGCAAGGCGCTGCGCTCGCCGCTCTACTGGGGTCTCTGCCAGGTGTTCTTTTTCACCGCCACGGCGATGTTCACGGTCATCGTGCAGCTCGTGGCGTTCTTCGTCGACGTCGGCTTCTCGCCGATTACCGCGGCGAGTGCCTTCGGCGCCCTGGGGCTCATGTCCGCGCTGAGCGTGATGGGCAGCGGCTTCACCTCCGACCGTTTCGGCTACCGGCAGACCGTCACCGCCACGTTCATCGGCACGGCGACCGGCATGGCGCTGCTGCTGGTTCTCACGTACGTGCCTTCGCACCTGCTGCTGATCCTGTTCGTGCCGATCTTCGGCCTCTGCATGGGCGTGCGCGGGCCGATCGTGTCGTCGATCTCCACGCGCTATTTCGCCGGTCCCAACGTTGCGACCATTTACGGCACGATCTACGCGAGCAACGCCGTCGGCGCCGCGTTCGGCTCCTTGATGGGCGGCCTGCTGCACGACCTCACCGGCGGCTACCGCGCCGGCCTGGCGGTCGCGATGACATTCGTGGTCTTCGCCTCGACGCCGTTCTGGACGGTGCCGGCGCTCAGGAACTTCCGCTGATCTTGCGCATGCGCCGCGCGCGCTCGGCGAGCGTGCAGCCGCGCAGGTCCGCCGCGCCGTGCTCGGTGACGATGATGCCCGCTTCGCTGCGCGGCACCGACACCGGCCCCGATAACCGCCCGACCACGCGCGCCGCGGGCAGCGCCGTGATCGCCACGCCGCCGCGCGAGTCGTTCGCCGCGCGGATGAAATCGAGCGCCCCGCCGACGGCGCCGACGTAGCTGCCGCGCGCCACCTCGCCGTTCACCTGGCCGGTGAGGTCGACTTCCACCGCCGAGTTGATCGCCACGAACCGTTCGATCTTCGCCAGCGTGGCTGCGCCATGCGTGACGTCGGAGGATGTGAGCCGCACCGCCGGGTTCTCGCGCGCCCAGTCGAACAGCGCCCGCGTGCCCATCAGCGCGCCGCCCAGGCAGCGCTTCGCCGCGAGGCCCCGCACCGCCTCGCAGATCACGCCCGAGTGGTAATCGAGCCGCTGCCCGGCCAGCTCGGCGAGGATCGCGTTCGGCAGCGCGCCGATGCCGCACTCGACGGTTGCGCCTTCGGGCACGCAGCGTGCGGCGTGGGCAGCGATGCGGCGCTCGAGATCCGTCGGTTCAGCATAGGCAAGATAGGCGGGCGCACGCGAGGTCTCGAGCACCAGGTCGAAGTCCTCCCGCCGCAGCAGCGGCGCCGTGTGGGTCCAGGGCACCTGCTCGTTCACTTCCGCGATCACGGCGCGCGCGACCTGAAGCGCGGGCGCGAGGTATTCGACGCCCAGGCCGAGGCTGTATTCGCCGCGCGAGTTTGGCCGGCTGACCTGGAGCATCACGACATCGCACTTGATGTGCCCGCCGCGCAGGAGCGCACCGAGCCGGGAGTAGGGCGCCGGCAGGATTTCGAGCACGCCGGCATCGGCCAGCGCCCGGTTGCTGCCCGTCCCGCAGTAGGAGGTCAGGCGCAGATGGTCGGCGTGCTCGGGACGAAGCAGGCTCGAGTAGCTCGAGCCGAGGAAGACACGACAGCCCGAAAGCGCGGCGCGCTGCGCGATCAGCGCTTCGACGAGCGACTGCGGCTCGGCGCAGGCCTGGCCCCAGACGAGGCCGTCGCCCGGCCGGACGACGCTACTTATGGCGACGGAGGGGACGCCCGCCGCGCTCATCGAACTCGTAACGCAGCACGACCTGGTCGCGCACCGGGGCGGAAAGGCGCAGCTTCACGTCCCATTCCCCCGGCATGTCGAGGTCGAGCCGCACCAGGTATTCGCCGGGACCCTTGCCGGGGCGCGCCTTCACCGGCTTCGCGCTGTGGGCATCGGGCATCGAGGGCATCGCTGCGCCGACGGTGAGCTGCGCGCCCTCGACCGGCTGGTCGGCGCGCGCGAGGCGGATGGTGCAGTTGTAGATCAAGTCCTTGCCGGCGGCCTTGCATTGCATGTCCGCCCGCGTCTGCGCCACGCCAACCGCCGGAACAAAAGCGCACAGCAGGAGTAGAACCCTCATCGTCGTCTCCAAAGCATCGATGAGGCAGTTTAAGATTCAACGCCATGGAAGACCGGACAAAAGTCACGATTTTCACGTCAAGCTATCGCGTATCACGGACTTCATGGCGGAGTCGCGCGATTTCATCGCCGTGACGAAAGCCGAAGTCTGGGAGCTCCAGCCCGGCGGGCGCCAGGTCGCGTCCGCGCCTTTCCTCAACGTCAGCCGCGACCACATCGAGATCATCCTGCCGGGCCATTAGCGGTCGAGCCCCTGGTCCTCGTAGGAGGCCGGGTCCGAGATCGGTTCGATGTGCGTGAAGATCGCGGCGTTCGGCACCATGGCGCGCATGCGCGCCTCGATTTCCTCCGAGAGCTGGTGCGCCTGCGCGACGGTCCATGCGTCGGGTACCAGCAGGTGGAAAGACACGAACCGCCGCGCGCCCGCCTGCCGGGTGCGCACGGCGTGGAACGACACGCCGTAGCGGCGCGAATACTCGGCGATCAGCTTCTCGACTTCGCGCTGGTCGTCGGGCGCGATCGCCGGATCCATGAGGCCGCGCACCGAGCGCCGCATTAGGCCGAAGCCTGCCCAGAGGATGTGGAGCGCGACCGCGATGGCCACGATCGGATCGAGGCGCAGCCATCCGGTGATGAAGACCAGCGCGACGCCCGCGATCACCCCGGCCGAGGTCCACACATCCGTCAGGAGATGGCGGCCGTCGGCCTCCAGCGTGATGCTGTGGTGCTCGCGCCCCGCGCGCAGCAGCACCCTGGCGACGCCAAAGTTGATCGCCGATGCCGCCACGGTCAGCGTCAGGCCGGCGAGCGGCATGTCCAGCGCGCGCGGCGCGATGAGGCGTGGAATGGCGGTCCACACGATGCCCGCGGCGGCGAGCACGATGAGCGCGCCTTCGATGCCGGCGGAGAAATATTCGGCCTTGGAAAACCCGTACGGATGATCGGCATCGGGCGGCGCGGCGGCGAGGCGCAGCATCGAAAGCGCGAGCAGCGCCGCCGCCAGGTTGACGACCGACTCGAGCGCATCCGACAGGAGACCCACTGAGTCGGTCAGCCACCATGCAAGCGCCTTGAGCGTGATCGTGGCCACCGCGGCGGCGATCGAAAGCCAGGCGTAGCGCTCAAGCTTCATAGGCTCGGTACAAGCGGACGAGGCAGCCCGGCTGCGCGGCCGGCAGCTTGCGCGTTCCTTCCCAGGCGAGCTCGACGAGCGCGATGTGCCGCGGATTCCCGGCGGAGGCTACGAAGCGCCGCGTCTGCAGCGCAGCGGGGAGGGCAAGCTCGATTGGGGTATCGGCGGCGACCAGCAGCAATGCCTTCGCCAGAGGATTCGGGTCTGCCGCGCCAGGCTCGACCTGCTCGCAGGCCCAGCGCTTGAACACCACGCACTTGGCGAGGCAGCGCCGCGTCCAGGGCGTGGCGCCTTCGAAGCGCGCCATATATTCCAGCGACTGCAGCACGCCCGGCGCCTCCAGCTCGTAGGTGGCGAGGTACTTGCCTTCGCCCGGCGCCACCGCGGCCACCCAGCGCCGCGCGGAGCGGAAACCGGTGATGGCCAGGCGCTCGGCCAGGTGCTCGGTGTCGTACCAGGCATTGAATTCCTCCTCCATCGGCGGAGGCGGTTCGGTCATGGTGAGGAGCAGGCCGCGGTTCACGCCGGGTGGACCTGGCCCTTCTCGATCCGGTAGCTGCGATCGACCAGCCGCTCAGCGAATCGCGCATTCTGCTCGCAAAGGAGGACGCTCAAGCCGGCGCGCTTCAGGTCGCCGATCGCCGCGGCGATCTGCCGCACGACGATCGGCGCAAGACCCTCGGAGGGCTCATCCAGCAGCACGGCAAGGGGATTGCCCATCAGCGTGCGCGCGATGGCCAGCATCTTCTGCTCGCCGCCCGACATGCGCGCGCCCGGGCGCTCGCGCATCGCGGCGAGGTTGGGGAAGAGCGCGAAGAGCCGTTCCTCGTCCCATGGCGGCACGCCGGGCCGCGCCGGACGGCGTCCGACCTCGAGGTTCTCCGCCACGGTCAGCTCGGTGAATATGCGCCGGTCTTCCGGCACGTAGCCGATTCCCAGCCGCGCGATTTCAAAGGTCTCGAGGCGATCGACGCGCTCGCCGTTGAAGCGGATTTCGCCGGTGCGCTCGATCAGGCCCATGATGGCCTTGAGCGTAGTGGATTTTCCGGCGCCGTTGCGGCCCGCGAGCATCACCACCTCGCCGGCGCCAAGCGTGAGGCTGGCGCCGAACAACACGCGGGCCCGGCCATATCCCGCGTCGAGGCCTGCGAGCTCAAGCAGCGCCAAGGTACACCTCCTGCACCCGCGGATCGGCCCGTATTTCGGCCGGCGGCCCGCTCGCGATCACCTCTCCAGCATGGAGCACGATGACGCGGTCGGCATGGCCGAACACGACATCCATGTCGTGCTCGGTGAAGAGCACGGCGATGCCTTCGGTCCGCGCCAGAGATGCGGCGAGGGCCATGAGCTCGCCACGTTCCTCGGGCGCCATGCCGGCCGTCGGCTCGTCCATCAGGAGCAGGCGAGGCCGGTTCGCGAGCGCGATCGCCAGCTCCACCCGCTTCAGGTCGCCATAGGCAAGGTCGGCGCAGGGCTTGGCCGCCTGCTCCAGCATGCCGACGCGCGCAAGGAGTGCGTCGGCTTCGGGCACGGCGAGCGCCGGGAAGGCCGCGAATGGCGAACGCAATCTGCCCTCGTGCGACAGCAGGGCCATCTGCACGTTCTCGCGTGCCGTCATCGAACCGAAGGTCGCGGTGATCTGGAAGGTGCGGCCGACGCCGAGACGCCAGATGTCGCGCGGCGCCCGGCCGGCGAGCGACTGGCCGTCCAGCTCGATTTCGCCGGCGTCGGGCGCGAGTTGGCCGTTCAGCAGGTTGAAGCAGGTCGTCTTGCCGGCGCCGTTCGGGCCGATGATCGCGACGAGCTCGCCCGACGCGACGCTGAACGAGATGCCGCGCAGGGCCTGCACGCCGCCGTAGCTCTTCGCCAGGTTGCGAACGGCGAGCGCCGTCATCGTCTCAGGTAGCCCGCAACCCCGCGCGGAAACGCGAGCACGAGCACAAGGATCACGCCGCCGAGCGCGGCCCGCCAATAGTCGAAATCGCGGGACAGCGAATCCTCGAGCCAGGTGAAGAGCGCCGCGCCCCAGGCCGGCCCGGTCAGCGTTTGCACGCCGCCGAGCAGCACCATGACCAGCGCGTCGACCGAGCGCGGCACCGAGAGCACTTCGGGCGAGATCGAGCCCTTGGAGAACGCGTACACGGCGCCGGCGATGCCGGCGAACGTGCCGGCGGCCGCGAAGGCCATCCATTGCGTGCG
Source organism: Burkholderiales bacterium (assembly GCA_035635495.1). GTDB lineage: Bacteria > Pseudomonadota > Gammaproteobacteria > Burkholderiales > SG8-39 > SCGC-AG-212-J23. The sequence continues at coordinate 13,866 of DASQAW010000416.1, read as the reverse complement.
TCGTACATCGATGCCGATCGCCTCGGCGCGCAACGGCGAATCGCGCGCCGCGCGCAGGGTATAGACGAACGGCGCATCGAGTGCCCGCCACAACAGCGCAGTCGCCGCGGCGCAGATGAGCAGCGCCATATAGTAATAAGCCGTCTTCGACGCAAGCCACTCGGCCGGCCACACGCCGATCAGCCCGTTGGATCCGCCGGTCACCGCATCCCACTGCAGCGCAACGGACCACGCGATCTGCGCAAACGCAAGCGTCAGCATCGCAAGATAGACGCCCGAGAGCCGCACGCAGAACCAGCCGAAGACCAAGGCGCCGACCAGCGCGAGCAGCGGCCCGAGGACGAGCGCAGCCTCCATCGCTACGTGCCCGCGCAGCAGGAGCAGGGCCGCGCCGTACGCGCCGAGGCCGAAGTAGGCGGCATGGCCGAACGACACCAGCCCGCCCGGCCCCATCATGAAATGCAGGCTCACCGCGAAGAGCGCGAAGATGAAAACGTCGGTGAGCACGATGAGCGTGTATTCGCCGCTCGCTGCCGGCAGTACCGCAAGCACCGCAGTGGCGAGCGCAAACGCCGCCCAGCCTCGGCGCGTCAATCGTCCCAGGGGCGGCTCAACCACCGAGGGACCGCGCTGCGCCAGGGTCGGTCGCCCGAGCAGCCCCCAGGGGCGAATGACCAGCACCACCGCCATGACGATGAACTCGATCGCGAGCGTGATCTTCGAATAGCCGAGGCCGATGCAGAAGGCCTTCACCTCGCCGATCAGCAGCGCGGCGAGGAATGCGCCGGGAATGGAGCCCAGGCCGCCAACGACCACCACAACGAAGGCGTCCGAGATGGCCGAGAGGTCGACTTCCAGGCTGGCGGGCTCGCGCGGCACGGCGAGCGCGCCGCCGAGGCCCGCGAGCAGCGCGCCAAGCCCGAAGACGCCGGTGAAAAGCCAGCGCTGGTTGACGCCGAGCGCTCCGGCCATCTCGCGATCCTGCGTGGCGGCTCGCACGAGCGTGCCCCAGCGCGTGCGCGTGAGGAGGAGATGCAGCGCCCCGAAGACCAGCGGGCCGAGCGCGATCAGCAGGAGGTCATAGCGCGGAAAGCGCGAGCCCGCGATCGAGACCGCATCGGCAAAGCCCGGCGCGCGCGGGCCGAGCCTGTCCTCAGGGCCCCAGGCCCACAGGGCGAAATCCCGGACGAGGAGCACCAGCGCGAATGTCGCCAGGAGCTGGAGCAGCTCGGGCGCTTTGTACAGCCGGCGCAGCACGAGCATCTCGATCGTCGCGCCGGCCAAGGCAACAGCTATGGCGGAGAGGGGCACGCTCGCCCAGTAGCCCATCTTCGGCGCGAGCCAGACGGCCAGATACATGCCGAGCATGTACAGCGAGCCGTGCGCGAAGTTGACGATCCGGCTGACGCCGAAGATGAGCGACAGCCCCGCGGCCAAGAGGAAGAGCGCGCTCGCCGCGGCGAGCCCGTTCAGGAACTGCAGGACGATCGCGGAGGCGCTCAATCCTTGCGCAGCTTGCGGATCTCCGCGTCCGGGGGCTGGAAGCGGGCGCCGTCGGCGTAGCGCCAGTTGACCATTACGCCGCGCCCGTCCTTCTTCGCCAGCTGGCCGACGTACGCGCCCATCGTCGACTGGTGGTCGATCGCGCGCCAGGTGATCGGGCCGAACGGACTTTCCATCTGCAGCCCGCGCAGCGCCGCGGCGAGCTTTTCCGGCTCGGCGGACCCCGCCTTGCGCAGGCCTTCGGCGACGGCGTAAAGCGCCGTGTACCCCACCACGGAGCCGACCCGCGGGTAGTCGTTCCAGCGCTTCTGGTAGGCGTCGCGGAAGCGCTTGTGCTGCGGCGTATTGATCTCGCTCCACGGATAGCCGGTGACCCACCAGCCCTCCGGGGTCTCGTCCTTCAGCGGATCCAGATACTCCGGCTCGCCGCCCAGCAGGTTGAACACCGCGCGGTTTGCAAACAGGCCCCGTGTGTTGCCTTCCCGCACGAACTTCTGCAGATCGGCGGCGAAGAGCGAGCTGAAGATCGCGTCCGGCCCGGCGTCAGCCAACGCCTGCACTACCGCACCGGCGTCGATCTTGCCGAGCGGCGGCGCCTGCTCGGCGATGAACTCGACGTCCGGCTGAGCTGCCTTCAGCAGCTTTTTGAACGACTCGGTCGCCGACTGCCCGTATTCATAGTTGGGGTAGACAATGGCCCAGCGCCTTTTCTTCAGCTTCGCCGCCTCGGGCACGAGCATCGCCACCTGCATGTAAGTCGAGGGGCGCAGCCGGAACGTATAGCGGTTGCCGTTCTCCCACACGATCTTGTCGGTGAGCGGCTCGGCCGCCATGAAGGCGATCTTGCGCTGCTGGGCCAGGTTCGCCACTGCCAGCCCGACGTTGGAAGCGAAGGTGCCCATAAGGACGTTGGCGCGCTCCCGGGAGATCAATTCCTCCGCGACGCGCACCGCGTCGCCCGGCGTGCCGCCGTCGTCGCGCGACACCACTTCGAGCTTGCGGCCGAGCACGCCGCCCCTGGCGTTGATCTCCTCGAGCGCGAGCTCCCAGCCCTTCTTGTACGGCTCGAGGAAGGCGGGGAACACCTTGTAGCTGTTCAGCTCGCCGATCTTGATGCTCTGCGCGAATGCAGTTCCGCTCGCGAGCGCGGCGATGAGAATCAGATGCTTCACTTGCTGCCCTCCACCTTGGCGCCGCGGTCGGGCCGGATCTTGTCCGTGCCGCCGGGGAACGCGCGCCAGAACTCCTTGCGCACCAGGCTCACGATCGTGGCGCTCTTGTTGAGGCCGTGGTAGCGGGCGACGACCTCCAGCATCTCCAGGTCGCGCGGCGTGGCCGAGAAGGTGCTGACCTTGGCCTTGACCTTCGACATATATAAATCTTATATAAGACTTGTATACGTGGTCAAGCGGCCCTTCGCTCGACCGGAGGAGGAAGCTGCTTCAGGCAGCGCCCGATCCAGAGCGCAGTGAGCTTCTCCTGCACACCGTTCTGGGCGAGGCGCTGGGCGAGAGCGCCGAAGTCGACCTGGTCGAGCGGCTGGTCCTGGTTGAAGCAGGAGAAGACGTAGCTCGTCTTCCCGCTGAGCGGGTCGACGTGCGGCTGCAGGCATTGGGCGCAGATCTCTTTCATCATGCACTGCATCGGCGAGTTGATCGAGCCGATGGCCACGTGGTTCTTCTTGAGGTAGGGCGCCAGCACGCCGTGGCGGGCCGCGGCGACGGCCGCCATCATCCGGTCGGAGCCGATGGCGATGATCCGATCGGCCGCGGCGAACGGAATCGGCTCGGCGCCGAGCGCGCCGCTCGCGTAGGCGAGCATGGCCTGGACGATGTTGCCGACGAAGGCGCGGTCCTGCGGCCGCCGCGGCGCGAAGCCGGGCGCCTCGTCGCAGCACCAGATCACCACATCGGCGGACGCTTCGATGTCCTCCACCCGGTAGCGATCGCTCATCTCCTTGTAGCCGGCGAAGTAGGTGACCCGGCTACCCGCGGCGCGGAGCGCGCGGCCGATGGAGAAGAGCACGGCGTTGCCGAGGCCGCCGCCGGCGAGCACGACGGTCTCGTCGGTCGGGATCTCGGTCGGCGTGCCGGTCGGGCCCATCAGGATGACCGGTTCGCCTGGGCGTAGATAGGCGAGGAGGTCGGCGGAGCCGCCCATCTCCAGCGCGATCACCGAGATCAGGCCGCGCACCTTGTCGACCCAGGCGCCCGTCAGGGCGAGGCCCTCCATCGCGAGCGTCGTGCCGGGTACCCGCAAGGCGAAGGATTCGAAGTTCTGCATGCGATAGAACTGGCCGGGATTGAAGCGCCGGGCGGCGACCGGTGCGCGCAGCACGACTTCGACGATGCGCGGCGTAAGGCGCCGCACTTCGTGCACGACCGCGCGCAAATCGCGGTTAAGCCGCGCGAGGAAGCGCGTGTCGTGTTCGGCTGACGCCGGCGCGCGCTGCGCGAGCACGCGGCTCACCGTCGGGAAGCCTTGCTTCGCGCTGCCCATCGCCTTCACCACGTTGCCGAAGTAGGAGGGATGCAGGTCGCCGAAGAAGCTCATGAAGCGGCCGTCGGGATAGCGGTGGAGCAGCACCTGCGGCTCCTTCGGCTTCGCCGTGTGGCGCTCCGGCCGCGCCGGCGCGCCGCTCTCGTCCGTGGCGAGGAAGTATTTGCCGTCGAGGGCGAGGCTCACGCCTTCTTCGCGCGCGAGCACCGTGTTGGGCTGCGTACCCGCGGCGATCAGCACGGAGCGGGCCGGCAGCTCGACTTCTTTTCCTTCGATGGTGAACTTCACCGCGCGCGCATGACCGAATTCATCGACCTCGATGCGGGTCGGCGTCAGCCCCTCGGCGAAGACGATGCCTTCCTCCAGCGCCTTCTCTACCTCCTCGTGGTTCAGCGTGTAGGAAGGGCTGTCGATCATCCGGCGGCGGTAAGCGATGGTCGAGCCGCCCCAGGTCTTGAGCAATGCCAGGCGCTCCTGCGGCTTCGCGGCGCGCAGCGCGCGGGCGTGCGCCAGGAATTCCTGCGCGATGGCGCGCTCCTCGGCGTTCCAGCTCGGCGGCTCCTGGCCGAGCGCCTCATAGCGCGCGAGGAACTTGTCGACCTGCACCGCGTAATAGGCGAGCGATTCGGTGGCGGTGTCGATCGCGGTGAGGCCGCCGCCGATCACCACCACCGGCAGCCGGATCTGCAGGTTGGCGATGGACTCGCGCTTCGCCGCGCCGGTGAGCTGCAGCGCCATCAGGAAGTCCGAGGCGGCGCGCACGCCGCGGGCGAAGCCGTTCGGAATGTCGAGCACGGTCGGCCGGCCGGCGCCCGCGCAGAGCGCGATGTGATCGAAGCCGTCGGCGAACGCCTCATCAATGGTCAGCGTGCCGCCGAAGCGCACGCCGCCAAACATGGCGAACTGGCGGCGCCGCTCGAGAAGCAGGCGAACCAGCTTCAGGAAGTTCTTGTCCCAGCGCACGGTGATGCCGTACTCCGCCACGCCGCCAAACCCCGCCATGACGCGGCTTTCGAGCGGCTCGCGCAGCTCGGCGATGTCGCGAATCGGGCGGAAGGCGACGCGATGCCCGAGCGCATCGACGCCGGAGACGACGGCATCGAGCGGCTCGATCTTGAGGCCGTCGATGCCGACGACGGCATGCCCATCGTTCATCAGATGGTGCGCGAGCGTGAAACCGGCGGGACCCAGGCCGACGATCAGTACGCGGCGCCCGGTGGGCGCGCTGGGGTAGGGGCGGCGCAGGTCGAACGGGTTCCAGCGCGTGAGGAGCGAATAAATCTCGAAGCCCCACGGCAGCTCGAGTACATCCTTCAGCGTGCGCGTCTCGGCCTGCGGGATGTCGACCGGATCCTGCTTCTGGTAGATGCAGGATTTCATGCAGTCGTTGCAGATGCGGTGGCCGGTCGCCGCCATCATCGGGTTGTCGACCGCGATGATGCCGAGCGCGGCGAGCGGCTGGCCGCGCGTCTTGACCATGTGGAACTCGGAGATCTTCTCCTCGAGCGGGCAACCGGCGAGCGGGACGCCGAACACGGTCTTGCGGAACCCTTCGGCCGGTGCCTTCTCCTTCAGCCCCTTGGCGCAGGAATCCTTGCCCTGCTCGTGGCACCAGATGCAGTAATTGGCTTCGTCGAGCGCGCCGCTGAGATCGGTGCCCGGGTCGGTCAGGGCGAAGCCCTCGCGATGGCGCAGATGGTCGAGGTGATGCTCGGCGAAGCCGCGCGAGGTGTTGGTGTGCACGGGTACCAAGCGCATGAAGTCGAGCTTCTGCGGTGTCTTGAACAGCACGCCCGCGCCGTGCTTGGCCTTTCCCGCCGGCGTGGTGGTCGCCCACGCGGCATAGCGGGCAGCCAGCTCGAGCTGTTGCGCGTGCGCCGGCTCGTTCTGCAGCCACGCAGTGACCTGGCGAGCAAAGTCGAGCTCCGTGAAGTCGCCACCGAATAGTTGCTTGGCGACCGCGGGGGCGTCGACCGCTGCGGCATCTGCCGGTTTTACCTTGTGCAAAGCACGGCGCTGCACGAACTGGCGCTTGACCGAATAGAGCGGGGCGAGCGCGTTGTGCTTCTCGGCGAGCGACGCGGCTTCCCGCTCGATGTGGAACAGCTTGGCGATGAAATCTTCGACGTGCGGAGCAAGCGCGATCAGGAGCTCCGACTCGGAGGCGCCACTGGGCGGCTGCGCGCGAGCAGCAGTCAGCCTGTCGGCGAGCGAGCGATCGGCCTCGGCGAGGTGAGCGACGAAGGCGCGATCGAGCCGCATCAGGCCCTCGCGCTCGTACAAGTCGGGGAAGGAAACGCCGAAGCCAAGCTGCATGCGGTTAGAATTATCGGCGAATTTTTCCGGCATTACCTTATTCCCCCGGAGAGCCCTCGATGCAGATCAAGAACAGCGTGTTCCTCGTCACCGGCGGCGCTTCCGGTCTCGGCGCCGCGAGCGCGCGCATGGCCGCCGAGAACGGCGGCCAGGTGGTGATCGCCGACATGCAGGCGGATGCGGGCGAGAAGCTCGCGCGCGAGCTCGGCGGCCGCTTCGTGAAGACCGACGTCACCTCGGAGGCCGATGGCAAAGCCGCGGTCGCGCTCGCCGTGAAGGAGTTCGGCGGCCTGCACGTGCTCGTCAACTGCGCCGGCATCGCACTCGCCGAGCGCACGATCGGCAAGGAGGCGCCGCACGATCTCGGCCGCTTCGAGCGCGTGCTCAAGGTCAATCTCATCGGCACCTTCAACATGATTCGCCTTGCCGCCGATGCGATGGCCAAGGCCGGACCGAATGCCTCGGGCGAACGCGGCGTCATCGTCAACACCGCCTCGGTGGCGGCGTTCGACGGTCAGATCGGGCAGGCGGCCTATTCGGCGTCGAAGGGCGGCGTCGTCGGGATGACGCTGCCGATCGCGCGCGACCTTTCGCGCAACGGCATCCGCGTGTGCACCATCGCGCCGGGCATCTTCGAGACGCCGATGCTGATGGGCCTGGCGAAGGAAGCGCAGGATTCGCTCGGCAAGCAGGTGCCGTTTCCCTCGCGCCTGGGACGCCCGGCGGAGTACGCGCAGCTGGTGAAGGCGATCGTCGAGATCGAGATGCTGAACGCCGAGACGATCCGCCTCGACGGTGCGATCCGGATGGCGCCTAAGTGATGGCTTTCAGGTCCCGCCGGTAGAGGCGGGACCGCTCGACGTACCCGGTGGCGATGTCGAGGAGCCGCTCGCGCTCCTCGGGTTTCAGCTGACGCACGATCTTGCCGGGTGAGCCGACCACCAGCACGCCATCGGGGATCTCCTTGCCCTCGGTGATGAGCGTATTCGCGCCGACCAGGACGCCTTTGCCGATCTTCGCGCCGTTGAGCACGACGCTGTTGATACCGATCAGCGTGCCGTCGCCGATGGTGCAGCCGTGCAGCATCACCTTGTGGCCGATGCTCACCATCCGGCCGAGCGTCATCGGATAGCCCGGATCGACGTGCAGGACCGAAGCGTCCTGCACGTTGCAGCCTTCGCCGATGGTGATGCGGTCGTTCTCGGCACGGATCACCACCTTGAACCAGATGTTGGCGTTGGCGTGCAGCGTGATCGAGCCGACGAGCGTCGCGTCGTACGCGATGTAATGATTCGAGCCGACGAGCTCGACGCGGCGCTCGCCGAGGGCGAAGAGCGGCATGCGGCTATCATAGTTCGCTTGCGCACGAGCGAATCCGATTTTTTCGAAATCCGCGGCCTGCGTTACCACGTACGCCGCTGGCGCGCCCCGGGCGCGACCAAGGTGGTGCTGCTCCACGGCTGGATGGACGTGTCGGCCTCGTTCCAGTTTCTGGTGGACGCGCTGCGCCGCGAGTGGGACGTCTATGCGCCGGACTGGCGCGGCTATGGCTTGACCGACTGGGGCAAGTCCGACTGCTACTGGTTTCCGGACTACATGGCGGATCTGGATTTCCTGCTGGACGCGATCGGCGCTCCGGTGCATCTCGTCGGTCACAGTCTCGGCGGCAATGTCGCGTGCATGTATTCTGGCGTGCGCCCGCAGCGCGTCACAAGGCTCGTCAACCTCGAAGGATTCGGCATGGTGGCGACCAAGCCGGACGATGCGCCGCGCCGCTACGCACGCTGGCTGGAAGAGCTGCACGATCGGCCAGGCTTGCGGCCGTATGCGAGCTTCGGCGAGCTGGCGCAGCGCCTGCGCGAGAACAATCCGCGGCTGAGCAGCGAGCGGGCGGAGTTTCTGGCCAGGCACTGGGGCCGGCAGACAGAAGAGGGCAGCGTCGTGCTGCGCGGGGACCCGGCGCACAAGATCGTGAATCCGGTGCTCTACCGCTACGAAGAAGCGCGAGCCTGCTGGCGCCAGGTGCGCGCGCCGGTGCTGTGGCTCGATGGCGAGGAAACCACCGCGCCGAAGCGGCTCGGGCTCGACGCTGCGCAACGCGAGGAGCGGCGCGCGGCTTTCCCGAATATGCGCTATGCGACCGTGCCTGGCGCAGGGCACATGCTGCACCATGATCAGCCCGAGGCGGTAGCGCACCTGATCGAAGAGTTTCTCGGCTAATGGCGCAGTACTTCGCCGTCCACCCGACGCATCCGCAGGCGCGCCTCGTGCGCCGCGCGGCGGACATCGTGCGCGAGGGCGGGCTCATCGCCTACCCGACCGACTCCTGCTATGCGCTCGGCTGCCTGCCCACCGCGGCCAAGGCGCTCGAGCGGCTGCGCCGCATCCGCGGGATCGACGAACGCCACCATCTGACGCTGATGTGCCGCGACCTCTCCGAGATTGCGAACTACGCGATCGTGGACGACGCGCGCTTCCGGCTGATCAAGCGCGCGACGCCGGGCAGCTATACCTTCATCCTGCGCGCGACGCGCGAGCTGCCGCGGCGCCTGGTGCACCCAAAGCGCAAGACGATCGGCGTTCGCGTGCCGGGGCATGCGGTGGCGCACGCGCTGCTCGCGGAGCTCGACGAGCCGATGCTTTCGACGACGCTCATCCTGCCGGGCGACGAGCTGCCCCTCTCCGATGGGCAGCAGATCCGCGAGCCCCTCGAGCACCGCGTCGATCTGGTCATCGACGCCGGCTCGTGCGGCACCGAGCCGAGCACGGTGATCGATCTCACCGGCGACGCGCCGCTCGTGCTGCGCAAGGGAAAGGGCTCGCTCGCGCCCTTCTCGGTCGAGGCCGTCTGATAGAATCGAAGCCGCCAGATGGACGTCAACTCACTCGTACAGACGGTCGCCATCTACGCCTTCCCGGTGCTGTTCGCGATCACGCTGCACGAGGCGGCGCATGGCTATGTCGCGCGCCATTTCGGCGACATGACCGCGCATGCGCAGGGGCGCATCAGCGTGAATCCGCTGCGTCACGTCGAGCTCGTCGGCACGGTGATCGTGCCGCTCCTCATTCTGTATTTTTCGTCGTGGAAATTCGTCTTCGGCTGGGCGAAGCCCGTGCCGGTGAACTACTCCGCGCTGCGCGAGCCGCGCCGCGTCAGCATGGGCTTCGTCGCGGCGGCGGGGCCCGCGGCGAATCTGGTCATGCTGCTAGGCTGGGCAGCGGTCCTCAGGCTGGTCCTGGAGCTGCCGCACGGCGCGTGGACCTATTCGATCGCCGCGATGGCGGAAGCCGGCGTGGTCGCCAACCTGGTCATCATGGTGTTCAACCTGCTGCCGATCCTGCCGCTCGATGGCGGGCGGATTCTCCTCAGCCTGCTGCCGAAGACGCCGGCGGCGCACTACGCGCGGTTCGAGCAGTGGTCTAGCCACCTGCTGACCGCGGTGGTGCTCTTCGCGGTGTTCGACGGCATGGCGAACGGCGGCAAGTTGATGGCCAAGAGCTTCGCGCCCCTCGGCAACCTGGCAAACTTGCTGGTGCGCGCAATCGTGTACGGGTAACTAGAAGAACTACATGTACGAAACACGAGTGCTCTCCGGCATGCGGCCGACGGGCAGCCTGCATCTCGGCCACTACCACGGCGTGCTGAAAAGCTGGACCCGGCTGCAGGCGGAATACACCTGCCTCTTCTTCGTCGCCGACTGGCACGCGCTCACCACCGACTACGAGAACCCCGGCGACCTGCAGCAGAAGAGAATCGACATGGTCATCGACTGGCTCGCCTCGGGCGTCGATCCCAGCCAGGCGATCCTCTTCGTCCAGTCGCAGGTGCCGGAGCACGCCGAGCTGCACCTGCTGCTCTCGATGATGGCCCCGCTCGGCTGGCTCGAGCGCGTACCGACCTACCGCGACCAGATCCAGAAGCTCGCCGACCGCGACCTCTCCACCTACGGTTTCCTCGGCTATCCGCTGCTGCAATCGGCCGACATCCTCATCTACCGCTCGAAGTACGTGCCGGTCGGCGAGGACCAGGTGCCGCACATCGAGTTCACCCGCGAAGTGGCGCGGCGCTTCAACCATCTTTATGGCCGGGAACCCGGCTACGAGGAGAAAGCGAAAGCCGCGGTCAAGAAGATGGGAACCAAGAAGGCGCGCCTGCTGAACGAGTTGCGCACCAAGTACCTGGAGCACGGTGAAGCCGCGGCGCTGGCCAAGGCGCAGGCGCTGCTCGACGAGCAGCAGAACCTGTCGCGCGGCGATCGCGAGCGCCTGTACGGCTGGCTCGAAGGCGGCGGCAAGAGAATCCTCGTCGAGCCCGAGGCCATGCTGACCGAGGCGTCCAAGCTCCCGGGCCTCGACGGGCAGAAGATGTCCAAGTCCTACGGCAACACCATCGCGCTGCGCGAGGACCCGGAGTCCATAGCCAAGAAGATCAGGACCATGCCGACCGACCCGGCGCGCGTGAAGCGCACCGATCCCGGCACGCCGGAGAAGTGTCCGGTCTGGTCCCTGCACCTCGTGTACTCGGACGAAGAGCGCAAGCAATGGGTGCAGCGGGGCTGCACCACGGCCGGCATCGGTTGCCTCGAGTGCAAGCAGCCGGTGATCGAGGCGATCCAGGCCGAGCTCGCGCCGATCCGCGAGCGCGCGCAAGTCTATGTCGACGACCCGACGCTGGTGAAGAACATCGTGGCCGACGGCTGCGAGAAGGCGCGGCGGCTTGCCGAGGAGACGATGCGCGACGTCCGCGAAGCCATGGGGCTTGCTTACACATGAAGGCGAAGATCTACGGCGAGCCGGTCATCGAGCTGCCGGTCGACCTCTACATCCCGCCGGACGCGCTGGAGGTGGTGCTGGAGGCTTTCGAGGGGCCGCTCGACCTCCTTTTGTACCTGATCCGAAAGGAAAATCTGAACATCCTCGACATCCCGATGGCGGCGCTCACGCGCCAATACCTCGAGTACGTCGAGGTCATGCGGTCCAAGAACCTGGAGCTCGCGGCCGAGTACCTGGTCATGGCCGCCATGCTCATGGAAATCAAATCCAGGTTGCTGCTACCGCGGCCGCCTTCGGCCGAGCCGACCGAGGAGGATCCGCGCGCCGAGCTTGTCCGGCGCCTGCTCGAGTACGAGCAGATGAAGAAGGCGGCGCACGCCCTGGACGAGCTGCCGCAGGCCGGCCGCGACGTGATCGCCATCTCGGTCTGGATCGAGCGGACGATCGCCGAGCGGCTGCCGCAGGTGCACGCGCAGGACCTGGCCGAGGCATGGCGGACGCTTCTCCACCGGGCGCGCATGTCGCGCCACCACCACATCTCGCGCGAGGAGCTCTCGGTGCGCGAGCACATGAGCGGCATCCTGCGCGCGCTGCGCGAGCGGCGGGTGCTTGAGTTCTCGGAGCTGTTCAATCCGGAGCGCGGCGTCCCGGTGCTCGTCGTCACGTTTCTTGCATTGCTCGAGCTGGCGCGGGAGCTCCTGGTCGAGATCACGCAGTCCGAGTGCTTCGCGCCGATTTACGTTAAATTAGGGTATGCGCAGCCCGTCTGACGTGAAGCGGGTAATAGAGGCGGCGCTGTTGGCCTCTCCGGAGCCGCTCGGCCTCCAGGAGCTCAAGCGCCTCTTCGACGGCGAGATATCGCCCGATACCCTCCGCAACCTCCTCGCCGAGATCGCCGAAGAATGGAAGGGCCGGGCCGTCGAGCTGGTCCACGTGGCGAGCGGCTGGCGCTTTCAGACCACCGCCGAGTTCACGCCGTTCATCGAGCGCCTGGCGCCGGAGAAGCCGCCGCGGTATTCCCGCGCCGTGATGGAGACCCTGGCGATCATTGCCTACCGGCAGCCGGTGACGCGCGGGGATATCGAGAACATCCGCGGCGTCGTCGTCTCGACGCAGATCATCCAGTCGCTCGAAGCGCGCGGCTGGATCGACGTCGTCGGGCACCGCGAGACGCCGGGTCGGCCGGCGCTCTACGCCACGACGCGCAAGTTCCTCGACGACTTGGGCTTGCGCTCGCTGGAAGAGCTGCCGCCGCTCGAGGAGATCGCCAAGACCCTCCAGCTTGAGCCGGTCCCGACCGCCGAAGCAGGCACCCGTCCCGCAAATTCAGAAGCCACGGCCGAACCCGAGCCCGCCACCGGCACGGAAGGCTGAGCGGCTCCAGAAGCTGCTGGCTGCCGCCGGGCTGGGCTCGCGGCGGGAAATCGAATCGTGGATCGAGGCCGGCCGCGTGACCGTCGGCGGGCGCGTCGCCAAGCTGGGCGACCGTGCGAGTAACACTGAGGAGGTTGCGGTCGACGGCGTCCCGGTCACTTTGGGGGCGAAATCCGCCGGGCGCGTCCTCATATACAACAAGCCGGAAGGCGAGCTCGTTACCCGCAGCGATCCGCAAGGCCGGCCAACCGTGTTCTCCCGCCTGCCGCCCGGGCGATGGATCGCGGTGGGGCGCCTGGACATCAATAGCGCAGGGCTGCTCCTCTTCACCGACGACGGCGAGCTCGCGAACCGGCTGATGCACCCGCGCTACGAAGTCCGGCGCGAGTACGCGGCCCGTGTCCAGGGTGCGCTCAGGCCGGACGACCTCGAACGGTTGCGCCGCGGCGTGCAGCTCGACGATGGCCCTGCCGCGTTCGAGAGCATCGAGGCCGCCGACCCGCGCGGCGCGCCTGGCACCAACCGCTGGTACCGCGTGACGCTGAAGGAGGGCAGAAACCGCGAGGTGCGGCGCCTCTTCGAGGCCGTCGGCGCGCGCGTCAGCCGTCTCCTGCGCGTGCGCTACGGGCCCGTCGAGCTGCCGCGCGATCTGAAGCCCGGCCAGTGGCGTGAGTTGACGGCAAAAGCGGCTGAAAAGTTGTTCGGGCAGTGAATTCCTGTTAAACTTCAAAAGCTTTGGAGGTGCTTGAAAAGATGGGCTTCGGCCCATTTTTTGTTTCAGCACCCGGCGAATTTATGGCAGCGGTGGAACTAGTGGTGGAGCCGGTCGTGACCGGCATGGGGTACGAGCTCGTCGAGCTGCAGGCGGCGAACGGGGGGCGCATGTTGCGCCTCTTTATCGACAAGCCTGGCGGCATCGATGTCGAGGACTGCGCGGCGGTGAGCCGGCAGTTGAGCCGCGTGTTCGAAGTCGAAGGTATCGATTACGAGCGGCTGGAAGTGTCTTCCCCGGGTTTGGACCGGCCACTGCGCAAGGGCAGCGACTTTGCGCGCTTTGCCGGCCACAAGGCCGACGTGCGGATGCGCACGCCGGACGCGACCGGGCGGCGCAGGTTCGTGGGGGTGCTCCGCGGCGCGGAAGATGGCAGCGTCGCCATGGAGATGGAAGGGCAGATGGTGCGCCTGGCGCTCGACGACGTCGAGCGGGCGCGGTTGGTGCCGGAATTGTGAGGGACTTAAGTGGCAGCGAGCAATCCAGTCGTAGCAGGTAATCGGGAATTGGTGATGCTGGTCGATGTTCTGGCCCGGGAGAAGAACGTCCCGCGCGACATCGTGTTCGGCGCGCTCGAAATGGCGCTCGCCTCGGCGACCAAGAAGAAATACACCGAGGACATCGATGTG
>DASQAW010000415.1:0-1570 GCA_035635495.1 Burkholderiales bacterium | reverse complement strand
GCGCGCATAAAACCGGTGCGGATCTTCTCGCCGTCGTAGGGAACGCGGTTTCCGTTGGTCTTCACCACCATCGGCATCGACAGCTCGACGCGCTCGTAGGTGGTAAAGCGCTTCCCGCACGCCTCGCACTGGCGCCGGCGGCGCACGCTGTCGCCGTCCTCGGACTCGCGCGAGTCGATGACCGCCGTGTCGTCGGCCTTGCAGTACGGGCACTTCATGGGCGTCCTAGCCGGCGACGACGCGCTGCGCGCCGGCGGACTCTCCCAGGCGGTACACCGGATGGCGACGGCACAGCCCGGACACTTCGGCCGCCACGCGCTTGAGGGTCTTTTCGTCCTGCGGCGCGTCCAGCACGTCGGCGATGAGATTGCCGAGGTGCTCCGCCTCGGCGAGGCGAAAACCGCGCGTCGTCATCGCCGGCGAGCCGATGCGGATGCCGCTGGTGACGAAAGGCTTCTGCGGATCGTTCGGGATGGCGTTCTTGTTTACCGTGATGTGCGCCTTGCCCAGCGTGTCTTCCGCGTCCTTGCCCGTGATGTTCCTGGCACGCAGGTCGAGCAGGAGCATGTGGCTCTCGGTGCGCCCGGACACGATGCGCAGCCCGCGGGACGCGAACGTCTCCGCCATCTTGCGCGCATTGGCGATCACCTGCTTCTGGTACGCCTTGAACTCGGGTTCCAGCGCCTCCTTGAACGCCACCGCCTTGGCGGCGATGACGTGCATCAGGGGACCGCCCTGCAGGCCGGGGAACACGGCGGAGTTGACCGCCTTCTCATGTTCGGCCTTCATCAGGATGAACCCGCCGCGCGGGCCGCGCAGGGTCTTGTGCGTGGTGCTGGTGACGAAGTCGGCGATGCCCACCGGGCTCGGGTATTCACCGGCGGCGATAAGCCCGGCGTAGTGCGCCATGTCCACCATGAAGTAGGCGCCGACCTCCTTCGCCACGCGGCCGATGCGCTCGAAGTCGATGCGCAGCGAATAGGCCGAGGCACCGGCGAGAATCAGCTTGGGCCTGTGCTCGCGCGCAATGCGCTCGAGCGCTGCGTAATCGATCTCTTCCTTGTCGTTCAGCCCGTAGCTCAGCACGTTGAACCACTTGCCGCTCATGTTCACGGGCGAGCCGTGCGTAAGGTGGCCGCCCATCGCCAGCGACATGCCGAGAAACGTTTCCCCGGGCTTCATCGCGGCGAAGAACACCGCCTGATTGGCCTGCGAGCCCGAACTGGACTGCACGTTGGCGGCATAGTCGTGGACGTCGGCGCCGAACAGCCTTCTCACGCGGTCGATGGCAAGCTGCTCTGCGATATCGACGAATTCGCAGCCGCCGTAGTAGCGCTTGCCGGGATAGCCCTCGGCGTACTTGTTGGTGAGCTGCGACCCTTGAGCGGCGAGCACCGCCGGGCTCGCGTAGTTCTCGGAGGCGATCAGCTCGATGTGGTCTTCCTGGCGCTGGTTTTCCTGCTGGACCGCCGCCCACAATTCGGGATCGACTTCGTGCAGGGTCTTGCCGGGATTGAACATTTGATCGATCTCGCACCACCGCGAAGGCGGCATATTAGCACGCGGTCAC
>DASQAW010000414.1:0-8549 GCA_035635495.1 Burkholderiales bacterium | reverse complement strand
CAAGGCGGGGAATGCGGCGAACGCGGCGATGCCTAGAAGTACTGCGCCTGCTTTCTTCATGCTTGCCTCCTCTGCTGTGTTGACTGCGAAAATTCCTCCTAGTGTTTCGGGGGCCCGACCTGGATTCGTAGCGCGACGCCGCTACCGTCGTGTGTCAGGTTCACCGCCGCGCCCGGCACGAGCTGCGCGCGCGTGCCGGGCACGATCATGGAGACCGAAGCGCTGGGCGGCACCGTGACCTTCTGCGCGCCGCCGTCGTACGTCAGCGTGAGCTCTCGGCCGTTGGCCGCCTGGACCATCGCGCCGACGGTCGCATTGGTCATCGTCTGGTCGTCGCGGCCATCCAAGGGCCGGTGGCCGGGATTGAGCGGCTTCGGGAAGCGGCGCACCTCGGTCGCGGTCAGCGCGCCGCCCGGGCCTTTCGTCGAAGTTACGCCGAGGAAGTCGCCGGGCTTGATGTCGGCCAGCGTGATCGGCTGCGTGTAGACGATCTCGGTCTTGTCGCCGAGGTGCACGAGCGTCTTCTGGTCGACGGTGATCGTGTTGCCGTCGACCGCGGTGATGCTGCCGCGCACGCGCGTCGGCGCCTGTGCCGCGGCGCTCGCCGCGACCAGCACGAGGAGGAGGGCGAGGCTACTGCGGCGGGTTGACGCCATCTTTGCTCACCGCCACGCGTTGCGCCACGAACTTGCCGTCGTCGCCGACGCGCGCGCCGCTGAAGATCGTCTCGCCGGGCTTGAGGTCCGCACGGCTGCCCGGAGCGAAGTTGTAGTACTCGGTCTCCGGCGTCACCAGGATCTTCTCCTCGCCGTCCTTGTATTTCAGGGTGAGCTCGTTGCCGCCGCTCACCTGCGCGCTGCTCACGATGTTCGCGTTCGTCATCATCGAGTTCGGGATCGAATCCCAGGCTCCGTGCATCTGGGGCACCTGTGGCCCCAGCGCATGGATGCGCTTCGCGACGAGCCGGCCGTCGGGTCCTTTCACCGAAGTCACCCCGACGTAGCTGCCCGGCTTGAACTCATCCGCGGTCACTCTCTTCGCGGTGACCACCTGCGCGTCCGGCGTGAGATTCAGCGCGATGTCGCGCCCGTCGCGCGACTTGACCAAAAGGGTGTCCCCGTTCAGGGCGGTGATGGTGCCGCGCACGCGCACGTTGGTCTGGCCGAACGCGGTGGCGGTGGCGAGGCAAAGCACCAGGAAAGCGAGCGATTTCATCCGGGGGATCTCCTTGTTATCCGTGGGTGAACACGCTTATTCTCCGCCGCATTCCATGCAGCATCCTTTCAATCCCATCAAGAAGGTCGAGGTCCGGCGCTTCACGCCCCTGCCGCCCAAGTTCAGGAAGCGCCGCCGGACCGCCTGGTCCGATCCCAACCGCCAGGGCGCGGCGCTCGACAGCTTCCTGGAAGGGCCGTCCTTCGACCGCCAGGGGAATCTCTGGTGCGTCGATATTCCGTTCGGCCGTATCTTCCGGATCGACCGCAAGGGCGAATGGGAACTTATCGTTCAGTACGACGGCTGGCCGAACGGCTTGAAATTCCACCGCGACGGCCGAGCCTTCATCGCCGACTACAAGCGGGGGTTGCTCGCGCTGAATCCGAAGACCGGCAAGGTGGAGGAGGTGCTCGGCACGGCGTTCAGCGAGAGCTTCAAGGGGCTGAACGACCTGCATTTCGCCGACAACGGCGACCTCTACTTCACCGACCAGGGCCAGAGCGGCATCGCCGATCCGACGGGGCGCGTCTGGCGCCTTAGAGCGAATGGCGAGCTGCAGCGGCTGCTGGCGAATGCGCCCTCGCCGAACGGCATCACGCTCAACAAGAAGAACAGCCAGGTCTACGTCGCCATCACGCGCGCGCAGCAGATCTGGCGGCTGCCGCTGATGGCCGGCGGCACGCCCTCCAAGACCGGCGTCGCCATCCAGCTCTCGGGCGGCCATGCCGGGCCCGACGGCATCGAGTGCGATGACGAGGACGGGCTGCTGGTGTGCCACCTGGGGGTGGGCATCTGGCGCTTCGACTCGAACTGCCTGCCGACGCACCTCGCGCACGCCGGGAACGATCACCGGCTGATGACCAACATCGCGTTCCGGGGCAAGACGCTCTACATCACCGACTCGGCGAACGGCGAGATCCTTACCGCCGAGATGCCCGTGGCCGGGAAGAAAATGTTCTCGATGAGGTGACCATGCGACTGCTGCTCATGCTGCTCCTCGCCGCCGGCGCGGCGCACGCACAGTACCCGGCCAAGCCGGTCCGCGTCCTCGTCGGCTACGCCGCGGGCAGCTCCACCGACATCGTCGGCCGCGTGATAGCCGATCGCCTGTCGGCCTACTGGAAGCAGAGCGTCTACGTGGAGACGCGCGCCGGCGCGGCGGGCAATCTGGCCGCCGATGCCGCGGCGAAGGCACCGGGCGACGGCTATACGCTGCTCTTCGCGCAGAACGGGCTCGCCATCAGCGCCGCCGCGCTGCCGAACCTGCCTTACCGCGCGGAGACCGACCTCGTCGCGCTCGCGCCGGTGGCGGCGACGCCGCACATCCTGATCGTCGCGCCCGAGTTCCCGGCGAAGAACGTGCAGGAGCTGGTCGCCCGGGCGAAAGCCGAGGCGGGGAAGCTGTCGTTCGCCTCCTCCGGCGTGGGCAATTCCGACCATCTGTGCGGCGAGCTCTTCAACCTGATGGCGGGGATCAGCGCGATCCACGTGCCTTACAAGGGCGGCGCACCGGCCGCCACCGACGTGATGGGCGGGCGCATCGCCTACTACTTTGCCGGCATGCCGGTCGGACTGCCGCTGCACAAGTCGGGCAAGGCGCGCGCCCTCGCGGTGACGAGCAAGGAGCGCTTTCCCGGCGCGCCCGAAGTGCCGACGGTCGCCGAGCAGGGCCTGCCGGACTACTCCGCGACGCTGTGGCAGGGCTTTTTCGCGCCGGGCTCGCTTCCGGCCGAGCTCGCCGCGCGCATCGCCGGCGATATCGAGAAGGTAATGGCGCTGCCCGAGACGCGCGAGAAGCTCGCCGGCGCGAGCGTCACGGTGTATGCGTCCAGCCAGGGCGAGTTCAAGCGCTTCTTCTCGGAGGAAATCGAGAAGTGGCGCGGCGTGGTGCGGAAGGCGAACCTGCGTCTCGAATGACCTAGCCGAGGATGAACATCGCGGCGACGGCGGCCGCCATCACGCTGGTGGCGAGCCAGCCGAGCAGGCGCAGGCGCGCGCCGATGACGAAGGGCCCCATCACCGCCGGCTTGACCGCGAGCAGCATCATCACGGCCATGATCGGCACCGAGATGACGCCGTTCACCATCGCCGCCCAGAGCAGCATGCGGATCGAATCGATGCCGGAGAAGTCGATCGCTACGCCGAGCATCGTCGAGCAGCTCAGGATCAGGTAGAAGCCGCGCGCCTGGGCGAGCGTCAATCCGAGGCCGATCGGCCAGCGCAGGCTCTCGGCCACCGCGTACGCCGCCGAGCCGGCGAGCACCGGCACGGCGAGCAGCCCCGTGCCGATGATGCCCAGGGCGAAGAGCTCGAAGGCGAACTGCCCGGCGATCGGCCGCAGCGCCTGCGCCGCCTGCTCGGCGGTCGTGATCTCGGTGATGCCGGCCGCGTGCAAGGTCACCGCCGTGGTCAGCATGATGCAGAGCGCAATCGCGTTCGAATAGATCATGCCGACGTAGGTATCGAACTTGATGCGTTGCAGGTGCGCGCGCGCCTGTTCGGGCGCCTCGCGCAGCGGCTCGTGCCCCTGCGTGGCGCGCTGCTCCTCGACCTCCTGCGATGCCTGCCAGAAGAAGAGGTAGGGACTGATCGTCGTGCCGAGCACCGCGACGAACAGGGCGGCGTACTCGCCGCTGCTCGAAAGCCGCGGCAGGAACGCTCCCGCCAGCAGGCCGTCGAGCGGGATGTGCACCACCAGGACGGTGGCGACATAGGCGAGCAGGGCGAGCGTGAGCCATTTGAGGTACGGCGCGTAGCGCGGAAACGGAATGAAGATCTGCAGGCTCAAGGACACGAGCGCGAAGAGCACGATATAGATCTGGCTCGGCCCTCCGGCGATCAGCTCGAGCGCATTGCCCATGGCGCCCAGGTCGGCGGCGATGTTCAGGGTGTTGGCCGTGGCCAGCAGGCCGACGATGAGGTAGAGGAGCGGCCGCGGCAGGTGCTCGCGGATGTTGGCGGCGAGGCCGTGGCCGGTTACCCGGCCGATGCGCGCGCTGATGATCTGGATGCCGATCATCAGCGGGGTCGTGAAGAGCACCGACCAGAGCAGGCCGTAGCCGTACTTGGCGCCGGCCTGCGAATAGGTGGCGATGCCGCTCGGGTCGTCGTCCGCGGCACCGGTGATGAGCCCCGGGCCGAGCCGCTTGAGCAGCGGAACGTGCGCCTCGGGATGCTCGTCGACGAGCTTCAATCGATCTTCGCGCCCGAGCGCTTCACGACCTCGGCCCACTTGGCGGAATCGCGCCGGATGAGCGCCGCATAGTCCTCCGGCGTGCCGCCGCCGCCCTCGCTGCCGAGCTGCGCTAGGCGTTCCTTCGTATTCGGCTCCACGACGGCCGCGTTCACTGCAGCGTTCAGGCGATCGAGGATCGGGCGCGGAAGCCCCGCAGGCGCTATCACGCCGGTCCACGCGGTGACCTCGTAGCCGGGCACGCCGGCCTCCATCAGCGTCGGCACCTCCGGCAGGCTCTGCGCGCGCGTCGCGCCGGTGACCGCGAGCGCGCGCACGCGCCCCGCTTTGACATGGGCAGCGATGGAGTTCGTGCTCTCGAACATCAGCTGGACGTTGCCGGCGATGAGATCGCCGATCGCCGCCGCGCCGCCCTTGTACGGCACGTGGACGATATCTGTCCCGGTCATGTACTTGAAGAGCTCGCCGCTCACGTGGCCCGGCGAGCCGTTGCTGGAGGACGCGTTGGAAAGTTTCCCCGGATTGCGCTTCGCGTAGTCGATCAGCTCGCGCACATTGTTGAAGGGCGCCTTGGGCGAGGCGGCGAGCAGCATGTAGCCGGTGGTGATCAGCGCGACCGGCTGCAGGTCGCGCTCGATGTCGTAGGGCAGCTTCTCGACCATGTGGCGTGTGATGGCGAGCGCGCCGACCGGGCCCATGCCGATCGTGTAGCCGTCCGGCGCGCTTTTCGCCACGGCGTCGATGCCGATGGTGAGCGCGCCGCCGGGACGGTTGTCGACCACCACCGGCTGGCCGAGGCTCCTCGCCAGCTCGGGCGCGACCAGGCGGGCGGTGTTGTCGGTGGCGCTGCCCGGCGCCTGCGGCACGATGAAACGCAGCGGCCGCTCAGGATACTGAGCGGCCGCAGTGATTGCGACTAGGAAGAGCCCTAGGGCTGCAGCTGCGCGCGTACTTCGCCGCCCTTGTACTTGTCGCTGTGCACGTTGACGTAGAGGTTGCCGGCTTTCAGCGCTTCGATCTGCGCCGGTGTCAGCTTCTTGCCGTCGGGAACGGTGTAGGTGTCCCCGTTCTTGGCGAGGGGCACGATCACCGGGCCGTTCGCGCCCTTCGCGCCCTGGTGAATGTGCGCCATGGTGCCCTGCACGCCCTCGGTCTTGACGCTGCCGGTGATGGTGCCGTCTTCGGCGACGCGGAAGCTGCCGCTGCCCTTGCCTTCCGATTTCGCCGGCGGCACTTCTTCGGCGGGGCTGAGGCTGACCTTCATCGCGCCGCTTCCGGGCATCCAGTCGGGCATCTTGTCGCGCATCCCGGCGCAGCCGGCCAGCGAAACGATTGCTGCGATTGCCAATAGCTTCTTCATGCTCTCTCCTCGGTAGATGAACCAAGATGCAGAATGAAACAGGCGGGCGGCTAGAATATTCCGATGCCCCGTATCGCCGGTTCTTCCGCGCTCTCGCGCCTGCGCATTCTAGACCTGTCGCGGGTGCGCGCGGGCCCGACCTGCGTGCGCCAGTTCGCCGACTTCGGCGCCGACGTCATCAAGATCGAGTCCCCGCCGGGGGTCGATCCGAACGAGAACATGGGCGGCCCGCGCGACGGCCCCGACATGCAGAACCTGCACCGCAACAAGCGCGCGATGACGCTCAACCTCAAGCTGCCGGCGGCCCGCGAGGTGCTCGAGCGGCTGGTGAAGACCGCCGACGTCGTGGTCGAGAACTACCGCCCCGACGTGAAGTTCAGGCTCGGCATCGACTACGAGTCGCTGGCCAGGATCAATCCGCGCATCATCCTCGCGAGCATCTCGGGCTTCGGCCAGGACGGTCCCTATCGCGACCGCCCCGGCTTCGACCAGATCGCGCAAGGCATGAGCGGCATCATGTCGGTCACCGGCGCGCCCGGCCAGGGTCCGATGCGCGTAGGTGCGGCGGTCGCCGACGTGGCGGGGGGGCTCTTCGCCGCGCTCGGCATCATGACGGCGCTCCTCGAGCGCGAGCATTCGGGCCGGGGCCAGTGGGTGCAGAGCTCCCTCCTGAACGCCGGGATCGCGTTGCTCGATTTCCAGGCGGCGCGCTACGCCATGAAGAGCGAGGTGCCCGGCCAGGTCGGCAACGACCATCCGACCAGCATGCCGACCTCGGCGTACAAGACCGCCGACGGCTACATCAACGTCGCCGCGTCGGGCGACGGCATGTGGAAGCGCATCTGCCAGCTCTTCGAGCGCGAGGATCTCGCCGCCGACGAGCGCTTCAAGACCAACGAGCTGCGCGCGAAGAACCGCGGCGCGCTCAACGCGGAAATGAACAAGGCGCTCGGCAAGCGGACCTCCGGCGAGTGGATCGAGGCGCTCAACAGGATCGGCGTGCCGTGCGGGCCGATCTACAAGATGGACGAGGTGTTCGCCGATCCGCAGGTGCAGCACATCAAGGCCGCCGTCGAGGTCCAGCATCCGCGGCTCGGCCGCTTCAAGATCCTCAACCAGGCGGCGAGGCTCTCCCGCACGCCAGCCGAGATCAAGACCGCAACGCCGGAGATCGGCCAGCACACCGACGAGATCCTGGGCGAGCTCGGCTACAGCAACGCCGACCTCGCCCGCCTGCGTGGCCAGGGGGTCGTCTGACGGAGAAAATCGTCGCGCAGAAGGACGGCGCCATCGGCTGGCTGGTATTCAACAACCCCGAGCGGCGCAACGCCGTGTCGCTCGAGATGTGGCAGGCGATGCCGAAGGTGCTGGACGACTTCGCCGCCGACGAGGCGATCCGCGTCGTCGTGCTCACGGGCGCCGGCGACAAGGCGTTCGTCTCGGGCGCCGACATCTCGCAGTTCGAGAAGGAGCGCTCGACCGCCGAGACGGTGGCGCACTACGACGAGGTGGGTGAGAAGGCGCAGACCCGCCTCAAGACCTTCGACAAGCCGGTGCTCGCCATGATCCGCGGCTATTGCATCGGCGGCGGGCTGAACATCGCCAACCTTTGCGACCTGCGCATCGCCGCGGACGACGCGCGCTTCGGCATCCCGGCGGCGAAGATGGGGCTCGGCTACCGCGCGAGCTCGATGCAGAAGCTGGTCGACATCGTCGGGCCGGCGTTCGCCCTCGAGATCATGATCACGGCGCGCCAGTTCAGCGCCGAGGAGGCGCTGCGCATGGGCCTGGTGCACAAGGTCGTGCCGGTGCCCGAGCTGGAGAAGGCGACGCGCGAGTATTGCGAGATGATCGCCGCCAACGCCCCGCTCACCCTGCGCACAGCGAAACGCATCATTCGCGAGGTCGCCGCCCCCGATTACGATGCCGCGGCGTGCCAGGCGTGGGTAAAGGAATGCTTCGATAGCGAGGATTACCGCGAGGGCCGCAGAGCCTTCATGGAAAAGAGAAGGCCGGTTTTCAAGGGCCGCTAATTTGGAGGAGGCGTATGAGGTTCATCGTACTGATCGCTGCGCTCGCCGCGAGTGCGGCGGCGTTTGCCCAATACCCGGCAAAGCCGATCACCACGGTAGTCGGGTTCGAGCCCGGCGGCGGCACCGACACGACCGCACGCATCGTCGCGCCGGCGCTCGGCGAGCTGCTGGGCCAGCAGGTGGTGGTCGAGAACCGCGCGGGGGCTGGCGGCAACATCGCGGTCGATTACGTCGCCAAGCAGGTGCCCGACGGCTACACCATCGTCCTCGCCAACGTAGGCGCGCTGGCGGTGAATCCCCACATTCTGAAGACCCCCTACGATCCGCTGAAGGACCTCGCGCCGATCAGCATGGCGTCCGTCTTCCCGAACGTGCTGGTGGTGCAGCCTTCGCTCCCGGTGACGACGGTGCAGGACTACGTCAAGCTGGCGAAGGAAAAGCCCGGCATCACCTACGCGTCCTCCGGCATCGGCGGCGCGGGCCACCTCGCCGGCGAGCTGCTCAGGCTCATGGCGAAGATCGACATCACGCATGTGCCGTACAAGGGCGGCGGCCCGGCGATGCAGGGGTTCCTCGGCGGCCAGGTCGATTCGTTCTTCGCCACGCCGGTCTCCTCGATCGGCCAGATCCGCGCGGGCAAGGCGCGCGCCGTCGCCACCACCGGCCCGAAGCGCGCCGCGCTGATGCCCGACGTGCCGACCGTGGCCGAATCCGGTTTCCCCGGCTACGAGGCGGTCAACTGGTACGG
>DASQAW010000413.1:0-2131 GCA_035635495.1 Burkholderiales bacterium | reverse complement strand
GCGCGCAGCATCGCCGGGCCGCCGATGTCGATGTTCTCGACCGCGTCCTCGAGCGGGCAGTCGGGATCGGCGACCGTCGATTCGAAGGGATAGAGGTTCACCACCAGGAGCTCGATCGGCTCTATGCCGGCGGCGGCGATCGCCGCGCGGTGCTTGGCGTCCTCGGTGCGCGCGAGGAGGCCGCCGTGGATGCGCGGATGCAGGGTCTTCACGCGCCCGTCGAGCATCTCCGGAAAACCGGTGTACGCCGACACCTCGGTGACCGCGATGCCCTCGCGCGCGAGCAGCGAGGCGGTGCCGCCGGTGGAGAGGATGCCGAAGCCCGCCGCGCTCAGGCCGCGGGCGAACTCGACGATGCCGGACTTGTCGGAGACGCTGATCAGCGCCCGCCGGGCGGGCGACACTATCCTTTGATCCGCAGCTGCTGCATTTTCTTGCGTAGCGTGTTGCGGTTGATGCCGAGCATCTGCGCGGCGAGCGACTGGTTGCCCTCGGCATGGCCGAGCACCGTCTCGATCATCGGCTTCTCGATGTTCTTCAGCACCATGTCGTAGATGGAGGTCGGGCGCTCGCCGTCCATGTCCTTGAAGTAGCGCTCGAGCGAGCGCTTGACGGCGTCGTGCAGCTCGTTCGTGCTGCGGTTCATGCGGCGAGTCTCTCGAAATAGTCGTTCACTGCGTCGCGCTGGGCGTGCGCCGCGGTCATGCCGTTCACGGCGGCGCGCAGCCCCTCTCCCCCCGGCAGCTCGCGCACCGCCCAGCCGATGTGCTTGCGGGCGACGCGCGTGCCCTGCTCGTCGCCATAGAGATCGTAGAGCCCCTCGAGGTGCTCGACCAGCACCGCGCCCATCTCGCGCGGCGCGGGCGGCGCGCTGCGCTCGCCGGTGGCGAGGTAATGCGTGATCTCGCGGAACAGCCAGGGGCGCCCTTGCGCAGCGCGGCCGATCATGACGCCGTCGGCCCGGGTGATTTCCAGCACCCTCTTGGCCTGTTCGGGCGTCGAAATGTCGCCGCTGGCGATCACGGGGATGGCGATGCGGGTCTTCACTTCCGCGATCGTGTCGTATTCCGCCTGCCCTTCGAACATGCAGGTGCGCGTGCGGCCGTGGATGGCCAGCATCTGGGCGCCCGCCGCTTCCACGATGTGTGCGATGCGCACGGCGTTGCGCCGCTCGGGGCTCGGGCCGGTGCGGATCTTGACCGTGACGGGGACACCCACCGCCTTGACCACGGCTTCGACGATGCGCGCCACGAGGTTTTCGTCGGCGAGGAGCGCGGAGCCCGCGGCCACGTTGCAGACCTTTTTCGCCGGGCAGCCCATGTTGATGTCGATGATCTGCGCGCCGCGCTCGACGTTGAAACGAGCGGCGTCGGCGAGCATCGCCGGATCGGAGCCCGCGATCTGCACCGAGATGGGCCCCGGTTCGCCGGCGTGGTCCAGGCGCAGGAGCGTCTTGCGCGAGGCGCGCAGCTCGGGCCGCGCGGAAACCATCTCGGAGACGGCGAGGGCCGCGCCGTAGCGCCTTGCCAGCCGCCGGAACGGGCGATCGGTGATTCCGGCCATCGGAGCAACCAACACTGCCGCAGTATTCGATTCGGGCAGCGCGTAGGCGCCGATCTTCATTGCAGGGTTATGGCGGGCGAAGGGGAGCGAATTTTATCCGTAAATCTTTTTTCAGGGAAGCGCGGAGGCGCCGAAAATCATGCGGCGTGCGAAAAAACGTCGCGGCGCCGGAAGGATATCGAGCGCGGTGAGCGCGGCGCCGCGCGCGGCGCGCAAAAGCGCGTTCTCGCCCGCGAAACCGGCTGCAAGAAAATCGGTGATGCGAATCGTTGCGCCCGCATCGAGCCGGCGCCGCGCCGCGAAACGCGCCAGCGTCGCCGGCGCGCCCGGATCGGAGGCCGTCGCGAGCGCGCGCGCGAGCTCCCAGGCGTCGCGCAAGCCGAGATTGAGTCCCTGACCGGCCACCGGATGCAGCGTCTGCGCCGCGTTGCCGATGTAAACCTCGTTGCCGGCGACGCGCGCGGCGCGCACCTTGAGCGCGAGCGGCTGGAGGGCGCGGTGCTCGACCTTCGTCGCCCGGCCGATGGCGCTGCCCGCGGCGGCGCCGAGCTCCCGCAGGAAGTCGGCC
>DASQAW010000412.1:0-37682 GCA_035635495.1 Burkholderiales bacterium | reverse complement strand
CCACTCGTTGGCGTCGGTTTCCATGGTGATGAGATCGCGCTCCTTCAGCCATTCATAAGGCGTGGAGAAATCCGCGATGTAGACCTGGACGTGATGGTTGTCGTACTCGGGCAGCGGCGCATCGGTCTCGGTGAACATCAGCCGCTGGTCGCGACCGACTCTCGCCGTGGCGCGGCCCTTCTCCGCCTTTGCCGGCGCACGCATCACCTGGTCGTAGAACCGGGCGATGCCCTCCGCCGTCCCGCGCGGCACGTCGAAGTCGACGTACACCAGCCCGAGCTCCGTGCGGCCGAATTCCGGAGAGGGCGCGTGGCAGCGCACGCGGTTGCCCCAGGGACAGGTCGCTTCCACCGCGTCCTTCGTTCTCTTGAAACTAAATTTCGTGGAAACGTCGGGGACAACCCGCTTCATCTCGTTGCCGGCGTGCGTGAGGCGCTTCTCGAGATCGTCCAGGCTCGGCACCACGAAGCCCGCCGTCCCGCGCAATACCTCGGCGCGCGGCGGCGAAGCGCGGCTCGGCAGGTGGCACTGCGTGCGACCGAAGTTCACCCACATGTTCTCGAGGCCGGTGAACAAATACGGGTCGCGCGTGCCGCCCAGGCCGACGACATAGAACAGCGTCGCCAGGCGCTGGTCGGGGATCACGACGTTGAAATGCTCGAGGTGCACGATGTTGCCGACGGTTTGGGCGGCGCGATCGTATTGCCGGACTTTCTCGGGCGCGTTCATGGCATTAGTTTAGTCCCTGACTCCATTCCCCACACGCGCCGCGCGAACTCGGGATAGTCATCCGCAAGCTGGCGCGCCACGGTGCTGCGCAGCAACGCGAGCTCCTCCGCCGTCGGCGGCGGCGTCTCGCCCACCCGCTCGGCGTCGAAATCGAATCCCGTGCTGTCGCGCACTTCTTCCACGCTGTGCCGCGGATGCACCGATTCCAGCCGGAAGCGCCGCTGCTCCTTCTGCCAGGCGAAGAGCGCCTTGCCGGTGACGAGCGCGACCGGGCCGCCGCGCCGCTCGACCTCCGGCGGGCTCCAGCCGGGAGCCGAGATGAATTCCACCTTCGGCACGAGGACGCGGCGCGAGTGCTCCTCGCGAAAGAGGATCGTGCGGCAGGTGAAGTACATGAACGCCGAGCCGAACGAGCCGGGAAAGCGGCGGCCTTCGGCATGCACGAGGTTGATGTTCGCCTCGCCGTCGAGCTGCGCACCGCCGAGGAAGAAGTAATCGATGCGGCCCTGGCCGGCGAGGTCGAAGAGCTCGCGCGAGCCTTCGGTGAACGGATTGCCCTTGCGCTTGTGCAGCCGCGTGACGCGGATCGGGAGGCCCTTGGCGCGCAGCAGCTCGCAGGCGGCTGCGGGGATCGGAGACGCGGCGCCAACGGCGACGTGGTTAGCGTCGCCGATGAGCCGCGCGATCACGCAGGCAAGGAGCTCTTCTTTGTTCCCCAAACGAACTCGTCCAGGTAGCGCTGGAATCCTTCGCGTGTCTTGGCCGCCGCCGCGTAGGCGGCGAGATGCGCATCGTCGATCGCGTACACGTCCGCCACGCCCAGCGGCCATGCGCCGCGCTCCGCGCGTGCGATGCCGCTGATATAGGTCGACGAGATGATGCCCGGCGCGAGCAGCTCGTCCTCGAGCATGTCGCCCGGCCGCAGCTCCTCCACCGTCACATAAGTGTTGCGCGCCGCATGCGCGATGGTGGCGAGCTCGCGGCGGCGGCCGACCCAGACATTGCCGGCTTCGTCGCCCCAGCGCGCGTGGAACAGCGCCACGTCCGGAACGATCGCCGAGACCAGCAGGATCGGATCCTTGCCCGCGGCGAATGGATTTTGCGCGATCTGCCAGTCGGCGTGATCGTGCGCAAGATCGGAGCCGATCACGCCGCGCAGCGGCATGAAGGGCACGCCCTTCTCCGTCGCCTGCAGCGCCGTGTGCACCGCGGGGCAGGTGTAATCGACGACCTTGATCTCGCCGCGCTCGGCGGCATCGCTGAAGCGCGGCGCGAGGCCCGCCTCGCCGAGCGAGACGGCGCTCGAATGCACTTCGGCGACACAGCCGGCGCCGATCAGGAGATCGGCCGACAGGCCCAGAACCGGGACGCCCAGCAATTTCAAATTTCTAACCTTCCTGCGGATGAGCGCGCGGACGGCGTCCATGGCAGGGAGCGAATAATCGGGCGGCAGCGCGAGGAGCGCGCCGTCCGCGATGTGCTCGACGAGGGCGTCGACGCCGCTCAAGCGCCGGTGCCGCCCACGGTGAGGCCGTCGATCTTCAGCGTGGGCTGCCCCACGCCGACCGGCACGCTCTGACCTTCCTTGCCGCAGGTGCCGATGCCGCTGTCGAGCTGGAGGTCGTTGCCGATCATGCTGACGCGCGTGAGCGCATCGGGGCCGTTGCCGATCAGCGTCGCGCCCTTCACCGGCTGAGTCACCTTGCCATCTTCGATCAGGTAGGCCTCGGCGGCGGAGAAGACGAACTTGCCGTTGGTGATGTCGACCTGGCCGCCGCCGAAGTTGGTGGCGTAGAGGCCCTTCTTCACGCTGCGGATGATGTCCTGCGGATCGTGCGGGCCGGCCAGCATATAGGTATTGGTCATGCGCGGCATCGTCAGGTGCGCGAACGACTCGCGCCGCGCGTTGCCGGTGAGCGGCATCTTCATCAGCCGCGCGTTCAGGCTGTCCTGCAGATAGCCGCGCAGCACGCCGTCCTCGATCAGGATGTTGCGCTGGCTCGGCGTGCCTTCGTCGTCGACCGTGAGCGAGCCGCGCCGGCCGGGCAGCGTGCCGTCGTCCACCACCGTGACGCCGGGCGAGGCGACGCGCTGGCCGAGCCGGCCGGAGAACGCGGAGCTGCCCTTGCGGTTGAAGTCGCCCTCGAGCCCGTGGCCCACCGCTTCGTGCAGCAGGACGCCGGGCCAGCCGGGACCGAGCACCACCGTCATCGTGCCGGCGGGTGCCGGGCGCGCCTCCAGGTTGGTGAGAGCTTGCGACACGGCTTGCTCGGCGTATTCATCCAGCACCGCGTCGGTGAAGTGCGAGTAGTCGGTGCGTCCGCCGCCGCCGGCGCTGCCGCTTTCGCGCCGGCCGTTCTGCTCGGCGATCACCTGCACCGAGAGGCGGACCAGCGGCCGCACGTCGGCGGCGAGCTCGCCGTCGGCGCGCGCGATCAGCACCACCTCGTATTCGCCGCCGAGGCTCGCCATCACCTGCGTCACGCGCGGGTCGCGCGCGCGGCACTTGCGCTCGATGCGCTCGAGCAACGCGACCTTCTCGGTGGAGGGCAGCGAGGCGATCGGATCGATGGACGCGTAGAGCGGCACGGGCAGCTTGCGCGAGCCGGCTTTGACGATGCGCGCCTGTCCAGCCGAGGCAATGGCGCGAGTCGCCTTGGCGGCGTCCTCGAGCGCGTCGAAGCTGATCTCGTCGGAGTAGGCGAAGGCGGTTTTCTCGCCCGACACGGCGCGCACGCCGACGCCCTGCTCGATGTTGAAGCTGCCCGACTTGACGATGCCCTCCTCCAGGCTCCAGCCCTCGGAGCGCGAGTACTGGAAGTAGAGGTCGGCGTAGTCGACCTTGCGCGCGGCGAGCGTGCCGAACACGCGCTGGAGCTTGTCGGCCTCCAGGTCGAACGGCGCGAGCAATGTCGTTTTGGCGGTGTCGAGGATCAATTCATTCTCCGGTTGGCATTCGCGGGTAGTGATGCTTGGACCTCGCGAATGCGCTGAAGGTCCATCTCGGCGAGCACTACGCCCTCGCCTTCGGCCTGCACCGCAAGGATCTCGCCCCACGGGTCGATAATCATGCTGTGGCCGTAGGTGCGCCGGCCGCTCGCGTGCGCGCCGCCCTGCGCCGGCGCGATGACATAGGCCTGGTTCTCGATGGCGCGCGCCCTGAGCAGCGTTTCCCAGTGGGCGGCGCCGGTCGGGACGGTGAAGGCGGAGGGGACGAACATGGCCTCGAAGGTGCCGAGCGAGCGGTACAGCTCGGGATAGCGCACATCGTAGCAAACCGAGAGCGCGAGCCGGCCGAAGGGGCTCTCCACCACGACCGGGCGATCGCCGGGCTCGAGAGTGCGCGTCTCGTCGTAGCGTTCGTCACCCGAAGTAAAGCGGAAGAGGTGCATCTTGTCGTAGCGCGCGACGCGCTTGCCGTCGCTGTCGTACACGAGGCAGGCGCCGCGGATGTGCTGTTCATCCGAACCCCATATGGGGACGGTACCGGCGATGATCCAGAGCTTCAGAGCCCGTGCGGCGTGGGAGAGAAAATCCTGGATCGGCCCGCGCCCGTCGGGCTCGCGCACCTTGACCTTGTCGCTTTCGTGCCGGCCGATGAGGTAGAAGTTTTCCGGCAGCGCCACCAGGCGCGCACCCGCCGCGGCTGCAGCCGCGATAAGGCGCTCCGCCGCCTGCAGATTGGCCGCGACCTCGGGCGCCGACACCATCTGGATCGCGGCGACGCGGGTCTTGCTCAAGGCGTATTGGCCTCGTTCGGCGAGGGCAGCTTGCTCACCTTCTCCACCTTCGGATCGGTCCAGCCGCCGCGCACCTCGTACTCGTACGCGAAGATCTGGCCGAGCGGGTTCTTGAGCACGCGCTGCGCGATGGCCGCGGCCACGCCGGCGACCGGATTGACGATGGCGACCGCGGTGGAGGCCGTGCCGCCGAGGCTCGGCACGATGCGCAGCTTCAGGTCCTGCGTCTCCTGCGCGATGTCGACCTCGCCCGACATCGCCACCTCGGCCGCCGGCCCGCTCATGCGGAAGTTCTTGAGCTGCATCGTGCCGTGCTCGAGGCCCGACGCGGCGTCGATCTTGTCGAAGCGGAAGCCCTTGGAGAAGACGTCGCGGAAGTCGAGCGCGATGCGCCGCGGCAGCGCCTGCAGGTTCATGAGCGAGATCAGCTTGCCGATGCCGGGGTCGATCTCGAGGAACTGCCCGTCCTCGGCGCTGAGCTTGAGGTCGCCCGACAGGCTCGGATAGTCGAACGCCACCAGCTCGCCCTGCCAGCGCACCGAGCCCGAGAGCTCCGCCTTGGCGCCGAGCACCATGTTGGGATAGCCCACGCGGCCGAGGAATTTGCCGACGTCGGCGGCGTCGAGCCGGAAGTCGAGCTCGCTCGCCGGCTGGGCGCCGCGGCGCCAGCGGCCGCTCGCGTTCAAGCTGGCGTCGGGATTGGTCATCGCCAGCTTCTCGATGAACCAGTCCGCGCCGTCGCGCTTCGCGTTGAACTCGACCTTGCCGAGCGGCTTGCCGCGCAGGTTGAAGCGCTCGGCGGTGAAGTCGATCGCCGGCAGCTCGCCCGGCGTCGTACTGGCCGATTCGTCCGTGGTGCGCGGAACGGTGAAATGGAGCATCCGCGCGACGAGCTGTCCGTTGCCTTCCGGGTTGTACGAGAGCTGCCCTGCCATCTCGTCGGCATCGACGACGGCGGACCAGCTACCCGCCTCGGCCGAGCCGCGCAGCGCGACGTTGTTGAGGCGCTTGCCGTAGAACTCGACACGGCCGACTCGCACTTCCAGGCTCGCGGGCAGGGTCTCGCCGCCGCCGGCGGGCAGCACCGCGCGCCAGCGGTCGACGTCGAGCGCGGGAAGCGAGCCGTAGACGAGCACGCCGGACCGATCCGGCAGGCGCACCGATGGCCCGGCCGGCGTAAGCGACACGCCCGCGCGGCGCACCTGCATCTCCGTGCCTTCGCGCCGGCGGTGGACTTCGGCGGCGGCGACGCGAGCGAGCGAGACGAGGATGCGGTCGCGAGCGCCGCCCTCGGCCGGCTGGTAGTCGACGCGCAGCGGCAGCGCATCAGCCGCGGCCTTCTCGAGCGGTGGCGGCAGCGCGCTCGCCACGCCGCGCAGCGACGAGTCGACCACCACGCGCTGCAGCCCGTCGCGCAGGCTCACGTTTGCGACGTACAAGGCCGAGCCGCTGAGATATTTCCTCAGCGGCGTGTCGAGGAGCGGACCGAGCTCGGCCGGCTGCGCCTCGCCGCGCGCGACGAACTCGATCGCGCCGCTGGGGCGCGTGCCGCCCGTGATGCTGACCGGTCCGCCGAAGATCTCGCCGCGCGCCTCGCGCACGGCGAAGCTGGACTCGGTGAAGGCGAGCTTGCCACGCGCCTGCTCGAGCGGCGGCAGCACGCGGTGCAGCACCACCTGGTTCGCGGCGAGCTCGTATTCGCCCGTTACCTTGGTCTTCGCCAGGTCGGCGAGCGGCAGCTCGAGCTTGAGCGAGAGGCGCCCGTCGCCGGCCGCGCTCATGGTCTCGGTAAAGCGCCCCGCGCCCGTGCGGAGCGGCGACGACTGCAGGAACTTGAGGAACTCGGCCGTTGGTCCCTGCGCCTGCCCGCTCACCTCCACGCGCGGCGTGCGGCTGCGCAGCTCGGGCATGCTTACCTTCACGTCGTGCAGGCTCGCGCCCAGCGTCCGGCCAGCGCGGCCGGTGAGGTCCATGCGGTTGCGCTCGAAGGCGAGGTCGGCTTCGATGTCCTCGATGCGCGGCCAGCCATCGGCATAGTGCAGGAGCCCGTGGTGCACGCGGGCCGTGACGAGGAACTGGCCGCGCGCCGGATCGGCGAAGGGAAACTCGCGCAGGTCGCCCTGGAGGCGCACCTGCACGTCGCTCGCCTGGCCCGCGAGGATGCCCTTCAGCAGCCACTCGCGCGGCTTCTCGCCCATGATCGCGCCGAGCGGCAGGTAGCGCGCGAGGTTCTTCGCATCGGCGCGGTTCAGCACCGCGGAGAGATCGAGCGTGCCGGGGCCCTCGCCCGAGTAGGCGTAGCTGCCGAAGGCATTGCCGCTCAGGTCCGTGTTGGTGAACGTGAGCGAGGCGAGCTGCACGTTGAGCACGCCGTCGGCACGCTTCCAGTCGACCTGGCCGTTCAGGGTGTCGAAGGTCAGACGCGGCTCCTGGAACACGCGCGGCAGCTCGAGCTCGGCGCCGCGCGACTGCAGATACAAGCGACCGCCCGCGTCCGTGGCCTCGATCGAGCCGGCGAGCCGGGCGAAGCCGGGAACGGTCTCGCGCGGCTTGATGCCGAGGTCGAAGAAGCGCGCGCGGGCGCGGTACTGCGCCGGCGCCGCGACCGGGCCCTGCCATTCGAAACGCACGTCGCCGAGCTGGCCGCGCGGCTCGAGCTCGAGCGCGAGCCGCCGCAGCTCCACCGGCAGCGGCAGCGCCTCGGCGAAATGCGCAAGCGGCGCCAGCTCGAGCGCGTTCGCGTTCGCCGTCCCGCTCTCCGCCTTCCACGCAACCTGGAAATCCATCGGCGCGAGGGCCGGCTCGCCCTGAGGCGTGAGCGCGAGCTTCCTGGCAGTGAGCTGGTAGCCGTCGGGCAACAGCCGCGCCTGCAGGCGGCCGGTGACGGCGCCGAGCTCGAGCGGCGGCAAGTCCTCGCCGAGCTTCGCGCTCACCGCGGCGAGCGCGATGTCCGCCGTCGCCTGGCGCAGCGTGCCACCCTCGACGGCACCCCAGAGCCGCAGCGCGCCCCGTCCGCTTTGGAACGCGACCGGATAGTCGAACCAGGCGCGCCATGCGGCGAGGTCGGTCTGGCCGAGCTCGGCATAGGCGCGGCCGCTCCAGGTCGCAGCCTGCGCGAG
This sequence comes from Burkholderiales bacterium, assembly GCA_035635495.1. Taxonomy (GTDB): domain Bacteria; phylum Pseudomonadota; class Gammaproteobacteria; order Burkholderiales; family SG8-39; genus SCGC-AG-212-J23. Next base: position 30,094 of record DASQAW010000412.1, on the reverse strand, counting down.
GCTCGCGCCCTGGAGCTCCGCGCGGAACTCGAGCGTGGTGCCGAGCGCCTCGGGCAGCCGCCCGGCGAGGCCGACCGCATGGCGCTCGCCGTCGTTTCTCAGGCGAAGATTGATCCCGCTCAGCATGAGCGGCGCGGCCGCGCGCTTCTCGTCGAACCACTCGATCTCGGCGCCGCGGATCTCGATGTCGTCCTGGGCGAGCAGCCAGTCGCTGAATCCGGTTTCGCCCGGCGCGGGCGCGACCTTGATCCCGGCGACGTAGAACGCGCCATCGCCGTCGCGGCGCACGCTGAGGCGCAGGCCCTCGACCCGCAGCGCGTGCAGGCGCAGCTGCCCATGCGCGAGCGAACGCCATGAGAGAATGTTTTCCACCGACGGCAGCACGAGCGCTTCGCGGCCTTCGGCGTCGTAGATGCGCACATCCGAGAGATTGATCTGCGGGCGCAGGCCGAGCCATTCGGCCTCGATGCGGCCGATCTTGACCGGCAGGCCGACGACGGCGGCGACGCGTGCGACGATCTCGGGCCGGTAGCGCTCGATGTTCGGCAGCAGCCCATAGCGCAGCACGAGCAGCGCCGTGGCGAGCGTAAAAAACGCCGCCCAGGCGAGCAACTCCGGGATCCGCTTCATGTTGGAATTAACGCTCAGACCCGCATTTTAGTCTGCAATGTCGCAGCTCTTTGATCTCGCATCGCTTTCCCGCTACGCGGCGCGGGTGCTCGCCGCCCGGCCGGAGCTCGCGGCCGAGCTCGGTGCGCCCGCTCCCTTTACCCGCGCCGAAATGGCGCGCAGCCTGGAAGGGGCAAAGGCCGACGACGAGGCGGCGCTCAAGCGCCGGCTGCGCCGCCTGCGCGAGCGAGTGTTCCTCCGCGCGATGGCGCGCGATCTGGTCGCCCGCGCTCCCCTGGAGGAGATCTGCGCGGCGATGAGCGATCTCGCCGAGCTCTCCATCGCCTGCGCGCTGGAATGGCTCGGCGCCGCCGACCTGGTGGTGGTCGGCATGGGCAAGCTCGGCGGGCGCGAGCTCAACGTCTCCTCCGACGTCGACCTCATCTTGCTGCATCCTGACGCCGAGGGCGCCCAGCGCCTGGAAGCCACGGCCCGGCGCCTGGTCCGGCTGCTGGCCGAGGTGACCGAGGACGGCTTCGTCTTCCGCGTCGACCTGCGCCTTCGCCCCTACGGCGAGTCGGGGCCGCTCGTCTGCAGCTACGGCTTCCTCGAGTCCTATCTGGTCACCCAAGGCCGGGAGTGGGAGCGCTACGCCTGGATCAAGGCGCGCCCGCTCACCGGTGGTCAGCACGACGAGCTGGCCGCCATCGTCCGGCCGTTCGTCTACCGGAAGTACCTGGACTACGCGACCCTCGACGCGATGCGGCGACTGCACGCCGAAGTGCGGCGCGACGTCGAGCGGCGCGAGCTCGCCGGGCACGTGAAGCTCGGCCCGGGCGGCATCCGCGAGATCGAGTTCGTCGCCCAGGCGCTGCAGCTCGCGCGCGGCGGCCGCGACCCGGCGCTCACCGCGCGGCCGACCCTGTCGGTGCTCGACCTGCTGGCCGGGCGAAATCTGCTGCCGCGCGCGGCGGCGAGCGAGCTCGCGGACGCGTACGTGTTCCTCCGCCGCACCGAGCACGCGCTCCAGTACCTCGACGACGCGCAGCGCCACGATCTGCCCGAGGACGCCGCGGACCGCGGCCGCGTCGCGCGCATGATGGGCTTCGAGAGCTGGCACGCCTTCGCCGCCGAGCTCGCCCGCCACCGGGAGTCCGTCGCGCGCCATTTTGGCAACGTCTTCGCGGAGCGAGGTGAGGGCGTCGAGGCATGGCCCGAGCATCCGCAGCTCGCCGCGCTGCGCGCGAGCCAGCGCTACGCCGCGCTGCCCGACGACTCGCGCCGTCGCCTCGACCGCGTGGTGCCGGCGCTGGTGAAGGCGGCGGCGCGCACCCCCGACCCCGACGCGACGCTCGCGCGCGGCATCGCGCTCCTCGAGGCGATCGCCAGCCGCGCGGCCTACCTGGCGCTCCTCGCCGAGCATCCGGACGCGCTCGAGCGCGTGGCGCGCATCATCGGCGCGTCGAGCTGGGCCGCCGAGTTCATCACGCGCCATCCGCTGCTGCTGGACGAGCTGCTCGACGATCGCCTGCTCTATGCGCCGCCCGACCTCGCCGGCTTCGCGCAGACCCTGCGCGCCCGGCTCGCGCAGGCGGCGGCCGACACCGAGCGGCGCATGAATCTCCTGCGCGAGGCGCACCAGGCGCAGGTGTTCCGCCTGCTGGCGCAGGACCTCGCCGGCCTCCTCACCGTCGAGCGGCTGGCCGATCACCTGTCCGCGCTCGCCGATCTCATGCTCGAGCTCACCATCGCCTGCGTCTGGGAGGACCTGCCGCGCAAGCACCGCGCAGGCAGCCCGCGCTTCGCCGTCATCGGCTACGGCAAGCTCGGCGGCAAGGAGCTCGGCTACGCCTCCGACCTCGACATCATCTTCCTCTTCGACGACCCCGACGAGCAGGCGTTCGAGGTCTACTCGCGGCTCGCGCAGCGCGTCAACACCTGGCTCTCGAGCCGCACCACGTCGGGCGTGCTCTTCGAGACCGACCTCGAGCTGCGGCCGAGCGGCGCCTCGGGCCTCCTCGTCTCCTCGCTCGCCGCCTTCGAGCGCTACCAGGAGCAAACCGCGTGGGTGTGGGAGCACCAGGCGCTGACGCGCGCGCGCTGCTGCGCCGGCGAGCCCTCCATCGGCGAGGGCTTCGAGCGCATCCGCGCGCGCATCCTCACGCGCGAGCGCGAGCCGAAGCCGCTCGCCGCGGAGATCATCGCGATGCGCGAGAAGCTGCGCGCGGCGCATCCGAACAAGAGCGGGCTGTTCGACCTCAAGCACGACCGCGGCGGCATGATCGACATCGAGTTCGCGGTGCAGTTCCTGGTGCTCGCCCGGTCTGCGCGGCACCGCGACCTCACCGGCAACCTCGGCAACATCGCGCTCCTGAAGATGGCGGCGGGCCACGGCCTGATCGACGCCGGCCTCGCCGAGCGCTGCCGAGACGCCTACCGCGAGTTCCGGCGGCTGCAGCACACGCTGCGGCTGAACGGCGCGCAGTACGCGCGCGTCCCCCTGGAAACGGTAGCGGAGCACGTGCGCGCCGTGCGCGCGCTCTGGGCGGCGGTGCTGGGCGGCTAGACCCGGCGCTTCTCGCGCGGCTCGATTTCCGGGACGTCGGTGTCGCGCAGGCCCCGGCGCAGCTTCTCGCGCGCCTCCTGGGCAATCTGGCAATAGGTCTGGCGGATGCGGTCGAGCTCGTCGTCCTCCAGCTCCTCGAGGTCGAGGAGCACGTTGTGCCCGCCCTTCGAGAGGCGGATCAGCTCGTCCAGCTTCACCTGGATCGCCTCGCCATCCCGGTTCTGGGTGTTCTGGATGAGGAACACCATGAGGAAGGTGATGATCGTGGTGCCGGTGTTGATGATGAGCTGCCAGGTGTCGCTGAAGCCGAAAAGCGGCCCGCTGATCGCCCAGACGGCGATCACCAGCACCGCGACGGTGAAGGTCAACGGGCGCCCGGCCGCCTTGGCGGTAGCCTTGGCGAAGCGGGTGAACCACGACCTGGAGCGGGTCGGCCGCATGTGGCCGAAGCACAGCAATTTGAGTGCCTAGATCGCTTCGCGCTGCTTCTTGGGCCGCGGCGGTTCCTGCCGCCCGAACTCTCCGGCGAACTCGGCGAGCGCCTCCATGAGCGTGTCGCGCACCAGGGCGTAGAGCACGCGCTGCCCCTCGCGCCGGCCGGCCACCAGCCCCGCGTTCTCCAGCACCGAGAGGTGCCGCGACACGGCCGGCGCGGTCAGGGCGAAGCGCTGCGCCAGCCCGGTGGTGGTGAGCTCGCCCTGCGCCAGGGCGCCGAGCAGCCGCCGCCGCGGGCCCGACGCCAGCGCCTCGAACACCCGGTCGAGATTCATGCCCAATGTTAACGCATTGGTTAATCTTTTAAATGATTGCGATCCGGCGGCCGGTTCGTAGAATGCGCCTTCACCCGAGGGAGCTCAGCCAATGGCGCAAGGCAGGAAGGCACCGCGCGCGCCGGTGTCGATGGCGGACCGCGACGGCTGGATCTGGTACGACGGCAAGCTCGTGCCGTGGCGCGAGGCCACTACCCACGTCCTCACCCACTCGCTGCACTACGGCCTCGCCGTGTTCGAGGGCGTGCGCGCTTACAAGACCGCGATCGGCACCGCCATCTTCCGGCTGAAGGAGCACACCGAGCGCCTCTTCGCCTCGGCGCACATCTACATGATGAAGATCCCGTTCACGCGCGAGCAGCTCCTCCAGGCGCAGCTCGAGGTGGTGCGCGCGAACCAGCACGAGGCCTGCTACATCCGCCCGATCGCCTTCTACGGCTCGGAGAAGATGGGCGTCTCGCCGATCGGCGCGAAGGTGCACGTGGCGATCGCCGCCTGGCCATGGGGCGCCTACCTCGGCCCCGAGGCGCTGTCCAAGGGCATTCGCGTCAAGACCGCCTCCTACGCCCGCCACCATGTCAACGTCACCATGGCGCGCGCGAAGATGTCGGGCACCTACCCCAACTCGGTCCTCGCCACGCTGGAAGCGACGCAGCACGGCTATGACGAGGGCCTGTTGCTCGACGTCGACGGCTTCGTTGCGGAGGGCGCTGGGGAGAACATCTTCCTCGTGAAGGACGGCCGCGTGTGGGAGCCCGAGCTCACCTCAGCCCTCACCGGCATCACGCGCTCCTCGGTGATCGACCTCGCCACCGAGCTCGGCTACGAAGTTCGAGCGAAGCGCCTGACGCGCGACGACGTCTACATCGCCGACGAGGCCTTCTTCACCGGCACCGCCGCCGAAGTGACGCCGATCCGCGAGCTCGACGGCCGCCAGATCGGCGCCGGCAAGGCCGGTCCGGTGACGAAGGCGATCCAGAAGGCCTTCTTCGACGTCGTCACCGGCAAGGACAAGAAGCGGCGGCACTGGCTCACGCCCGTGAAGGGGAAGGCAAAATGAGCACCGACACGGCCAAGGAAGTCGAGATCACCGAGAAGCAGCTGCCGCTGCACTGCCCGCTGCCGGGCGCGCCGCTCTGGTCGCGCCATCCGCGCGTGTTTCTCGACGTCGCCCGCGAAGGCGAGTCGCGCTGTCCATACTGCGGCACGCTCTACGTTTACAAAGGGGCGCCAGTTAAAGGACACTGAAGGACCAGTGTCCGGCATCTTGGTCGTAGCACCCAACTGGATCGGCGACGCCCTGATGGCCCAGCCGCTGCTCGCGCGCTTGCGCGAGAAGCGCCCGGGCATCAAGCTCGACGTGCTCGCTCCCGAATGGGTCGCCTCGGTGGCGCGCCGCATGCCTGAGGTCGATGAAGTGATCGCCGTCCCGTTTCGCCATGGCGCGCTGCAGCTCGGCAGCCGCTGGCGGCTCGCCCGCACACTGAAGGCCCGCGCCTACGACGAGGCCATCGTTCTGCCGAACAGCTGGAAGGCCGCCCTGGTGCCATTCCTTGCCGACATCCCGCGGCGCACCGGCTACGTCGGCGAGGCGCGTTACGGCCTGCTCAACCGCCTCTACCGCTGGCCCGACAAGGCCATGCGCCGGCATTACGCGCGGCTCGCCGAGGCACCTGACGCGGAGCCGCGCCAGCCCCTTCCCGAGGTCCGCCTGCGCGTCGATCCCGCGCATGCCGCGGCGACTCGCACGCGCTTCGGCATCCAGGGGCGCTACGCCGTGCTCTGTCCGGGCGCCGAGTACGGGCCGGCGAAGCGCTGGCCTTACTTTCCTCAACTTGCAGCGCGGCTGGGACTGCCCACCGTGGTGCTAGGGTCGGCGAAGGATGCCAGCGCGGCCGCGGGCGTGGGGGGAAATAACCTGGTGGGGAAGACCACGCTGGACGAGGCCATGGATATCATCGCCGGCGCCGAGCTCGTGGTGAGCAACGATTCGGGCCTGATGCACGTCGCCGCCGCGCTCGGTCGGCCGCTCGTCGCGCTCTTCGGCTCCTCCAGTCCGGAGAAGACGCCGCCGCAGGCGGGGCGCTCGCGCGTGCTCTGGCTCAAGCCCGAGTGCAGCCCCTGCTTCGAGCGCGAATGCCCGCTCGGGCACTTCCGCTGCATGCGCGAGATGTCCGTGGACATGGTGCTGAAGGAGGTCCAGGCGTTGTGACGGCGCGCATCTTCCCGACGGCACAGGACGCCGAGAACGCTTTCTACGAGGCGCTCGAGCGCTGCGACCTCGAAGGCATGATGGCCGTGTGGGCCGAGGACGAGGACATCGTCTGCGTGCATCCGGCCGGGCCGCGCCTCACCGGGCAGGACCAGGTCCGCGAGAGCTGGGCGCGCATGTTCGCCGCCGGGCCGCGCGCGCGTGTCCACATCACGAACCAGGTGGCGATCAGCGGCATGATGCTCGCGGTGCACAGCGTGCACGAGAACTTCACCATCGAGGGGCAGCGGCGCGGCGATGCCGGCCCGGTGCCGATCGTGGCGACGAACGTTTACCTGCGCACCGCGGCCGGCTGGCGCATGATCGTGCACCACGCCTCGCCCGCGCCCGGCGGCGGCCAGCAGCCGCCCGCGCCGCGCGAGGGGCCGCCCAAAATACTCCACTGAAAAAGGGGTCAGAGCAATTTTCCTGTAACACTGCTCTGGCCCCTTTGTTTCCGATGCTCGGCCACTTGCAAACTGTCATGGCGTCGCTGTTTCCGCCACCGCCCGTCCGCTTCCAGCGCGAACGGTGGGACGCGCCCGACGGCGACTTCATCGACGTCGACTTCGCGGGCGATGCGCGGGCAGGACGTCTCATGGTGCTCTTCCACGGACTCGAAGGCTGCTCCGACAGCCACTACGCGCGGCTGCTCGCGGGCGCGCTGCCCGACGCGGGCTGGCGCGTGGCAATCCCGCACTGGCGCGGCTGCTCGGGCGAGGCGAACCGCCTGCCACGCGCCTACCACTCCGGCGACACGGCGGAAGTGGACTGGATGCTGCGCCGTTTCCCCGGACCGATCGACGTCATCGGCATCTCGCTCGGCGGCAACGCGCTGCTGAAATGGCTCGGCGAGCGCGGCAGCGAGGCGACGCGGCTCGTGCGCCGCGCGGCGGCGGTGTCGGCGCCGCTCGACCTCGCGGCGGCGGGCAGCGCGCTAGACCGCGGCCTGAACCGCCTGCTATACACCCGGATGTTCCTCTCGACCCTGAAGCCGAAATCGCTGGCCCAGCTCGACCGCTTCCCCGGCCTGTTCGATCGCGCACGACTGCGCGCCTCGCGCACTTTCCGCGAGTTCGACGACCTCTACACCGCGCCGCTGCATGGCTTTCGCAACGTGGACCATTACTGGACCTCGTCTTCCAGCGGCCCCTGGCTCGAGCGCATCGAGGTGCCGACGCTCGTGCTCAACGCGCGCAACGACCCATTCCTGCCGGAGGAGGCCCTCCTCGCCGCGACGCGCAAGGCAGCGCCGAGCGTGTTGCTAGAATTGCCGCGCACCGGCGGCCATGTCGGTTTCAGCGCCGAATGGCTCCGCCGCCGCCTGATCGAATTCTTCCGCCCGTGAAACTGCCCGCCGAAATCTTCCGTACCTACGACATCCGCGGCGTAGTCGGAAGCACGCTCACGCCCGACATCGTCCACGCCATCGGCCGCGGCTTGGGATCGCTCGGCCGCGAGCGCAACGCGCCGACCTTCGCCGTCTGCCGCGACGGCCGGCTTTCCGGTCCCGAGCTGTCGGCCGCGCTCATCGACGGGCTGACGAGCGCCGGCGCCAACGCCATCGACGTCGGCATGGGCCCGACGCCGATCGCCTACTTCGCCGCCTACCATCTGAACTGCGGCAGCTGCGTCGCCGTGAGCGGCAGCCACAACCCACCCGAGTACAACGGCCTGAAGATGGTGGTCGCCGGCACCACGCTCTACGGCGACGAGATCCAGGAGCTGCGCGCGCGCATCGAGCGCAGCGACCTGAAATCCGGCAAGGGCAGCCGCAGCGAAGCCAACGTGCTCGATGCCTACGTCGAGCGCATCGCGAGCGACGTGAAGCTCGCGCGGCGCATGCACGTCGCGGTCGATTGCGGCAACGGCGTCGCCGGCATGCTCGCGCCGCGCCTCTACCGGCGCCTGGGCTGCGAGGTCACCGAGCTCTACTGCGAGGTCGACGGCCGCTTTCCGAACCACCATCCGGATCCGGCGCAGCCGAAGAACCTGGTCGATCTGATCAAGACGCTGAAGACCGGCCCCGCCGAGCTCGGCCTCGCCTTCGACGGCGACGGCGACCGCCTAGGCGTGGTGACCAAAGACGGCGAGATCATCTTCGCCGACCGCCAGCTCATGATGCTCGCGAAGGACGTGCTCTCGCGCAACCCCGGGGCGCAGATCATCTACGACGTGAAGAGCACGCGGCTCCTCGCGCCGTGGATCGAAAAGCACGGCGGCAAGCCGCTGATCTGGAAGACCGGCCACTCGCTCATCAAGGCGAAGCTGAAGGAGACCGGCGCGCTGCTCGCCGGCGAGATGTCGGGCCACACCTTCTTCCAGGAGCGCTGGTACGGCTTCGACGACGCGCTCTACGGCGGCGCGCGGCTCCTGGAAATCCTTTCCCGGGAGAAGGACCCGAGCGCGGCGCTCAAAGCGCTGCCCAATGCCCCTTCGACGCCGGAGCTGCACTGGGCGCTCGCCGAGGGCGAGCCGCACAAGCTCGTCGAAAAGCTGCAGGCCGCCAAGCCCTTCCCAGGCGCCCAGCGGGTGCTTACGATTGACGGTGTGCGAGTCGAATACGCCGACGGCTTCGGGCTTGCCCGCGCCTCGAACACCACGCCGGTGATCGTGATCCGATTCGAAGCCGACAACGACGCCGCGCTGGAGCGCATCAAGAAACAGTTCCGCGCCGCCTTACAACCACTGAAGCCCGATGCGCCTCTTCCTTATTAGTCTTCTGTTCGCCAGCGCTCCCGCCATGGCCGCCTGCCCATCGATCCTCGACCGCAACATGCAGACGCTCGACGAGCGCAACCAGTCGCTCTGCGAGTACGCCGGCAAAGTGCTGCTGGTGGTCAACACCGCCAGCGAGTGCGGCTACACGCCGCAGTACGAAGGCCTGGAAGCGCTCTACCGCAAGTACAAGGCGAAGGGCCTCGTGGTGCTCGGTTTCCCGATGAACGACTTCGGCAGCCAGGAGCCCGGCTCGAACAAGGAGATCTCGAGCTTCTGCGTCAACCAGTACGCGATCGACTTTCCGATGTTCGCCAAGACCGAGCTCCGGTCGAACCCGCTCTACGCGGACCTGCAGAAGAGCACCGGCGAGTCGCCGCGCTGGAATTTCCACAAGTACCTCGTCGACCGCAGCGGCAAGCGCGTGCAGAGCTTCGGCACCAAGGTCGAGCCGAACGACGCCAAGCTGGTCGGTGCCATCGAACGCCTCCTGGAGCAGTCCCAATGAAACTTTTCATCGCCGCACTCGGCCTCGCCTTTGCCGCTTCCGGCGCCTGGGCGCAGGACGCCAAGAAGGAACCCACCGCGGCGCAGAAGAAGCAGCAGGAGCGCATGAAGGCCTGCAACGACAAGGCCGGCGACAAGAAGGGCGACGCGCGCAAGAGCTTCATGAGCGCCTGCCTGAAGGGCGAGGACGCGGCCGCCACCCCGGCGCAGAAGGCCCAGCAGGCCCGGATGAGCGCGTGCAACAAGCAGGCGACCGAGAAGAAGCTGAAGGGCGACGACCGCAAGAAGTTCATGTCGAGCTGCCTGAAGGGGTAACCCCGACGGCACGGCGGGACGAAACAGGGGTTTTGAACCCTTTTTTCGGTTTTCGGCCTCGCCGGAACCCTCTCACGGGAGTAGGCTTTCCCCCATGCGGAAGAAGCACGCCCAGCCCAAGCCTCTGCCCGAGTCGCGCGAGGAGCTCCTGGCGGAGCTCGAGCAGCTGACCGGCCGGAAGTTCCGGACGCAGCGCGACGTGCGCGATTTCGTCGCGCTGTTCGAGGCCGAGAAGAGCGGCCAGGTGCGGCGCGCCTCGGGCTTCTGGCGCACGGTCAAGAACGCGACGCTGCTGGTCTTGCTGCTGTTCGCCGTCGTGCAGTTCTATTTCACCGACACGCTGCTGCAGATGGTGTCCTTGCGCGAGAACACCTTCTTCGTTCCGGTGAAGGCGATCGACGTGCGCTCGGGGGTGCCGCTGCCCTCTACCGCTCCCGACCGCGGCTGAGGTAGGCGTCGAGCGCGTCGGGCGCGCTCTTGCCACCGCGCCAGACCGCCTCCAGCTCCTCTTCCAGGATCTCCCGCTCGCGGCGCGCCTGCGCGGCGCGCGTGGCCACGAAGGCGAAGAAGCTCGTTACGCCGACCGACTGCCGCTCGGCCCACACCGCGGGGGCGTTCACCGGCAGCGCGCGCGACACCACGTTGCTGTCATCGTAATAAGGCAGCGGCGCCACGCCGAGATCGAACCGTGCCTGGTTCGCGAGCTCGCTGCGGCTCGCCGATGAAGACGTGAGCACCGCGCACTCTCCTGCGGCGAAGCGTGACTCGGCTTCGTTCGCGCGGCCGGAATAGCTGAAGAAGCCCGACTTTTCCCACGACGCGAGCATCGAGGTCCAGCGCACCATGAGCTGGCGGCTGAGCTCGCCGCCGGAATTCTCGAGCATCACCCACGCCGGCCACGCCGTGGTGTACGCGCACGACTGGCCCGCCTCGGCGAGCGAGCCGAGCATGCCCGCCATCTCGTACCACGTCTTCGGCGCGGCCTGCGGGTTGAGCTTGGCGCTGCGGAAGGCGTCGCGGTTGTAGTAGAGCACCGGGCGCGCGGTGTTGAGCGGCAGCGCTAGCCGCTTAAGGTCATTCCTGCCCGCGGCAGCCATCGGGTAGAGCTGGACGCGGAATTCCTGCTGCGCGCCGTTGTATTCGGCGGCGAGGCGCTCGAGCTGCGCCGCCATCGCCGGATCGAGCGCGTGCCACAGGCGCACGTCCGCGGCGTGCGCCGACGCAGCGCACAACGCAAACATCGCAACGGTTAGAAGTCTCCCGGCCATCCCCACGCGAAGTATAGTCGCAGGCGTCATGGCCGCCATCCACGAGCTCACCGCGCGCGAGCTCAGCGCCCGCTACGCCGCGGGCGAGCTCTCGCCGGTCGACGCGGCGCGCGCGGCGCTGGCGCGCATCGAGGCCTGGGAGCCGCGCATCAACGCGATGTACCGCCTGAGCACGGAGCAGGCACTCGATGCGGCGCGCGCCTCCGACACGCGCTGGCGCAGGGGCCAGGCGCTCTCGGCGCTCGACGGCGTGCTCGTGACCGTCAAGGAGAACATCTACACGCGCGGCGACGCTTCGCCGATCGGCACGCGTGCCAACGAGGACGCGCCGCCCCAAGCCGCCGACGCGCCGCCCGCGGCCCGCCTGCGCGAGGCGGGCTGCGTGATCCTCGGCAAGACCGCCATGCCCGACTACGGCATGCTTTCCTCGGGCCTCTCGAGTCTCCACGGCATCACGCGCAACCCGTGGCGCCTCGATCGCAACACCTCGGGCTCGAGCTCCGGCGCGGGCGCCGCGGCGGTGGCCGGCTACGCGCCGCTGCACCTCGGCACCGACATCGGCGGCTCGGTGCGGCTGCCGGCGACGCATTGCGGCATCTTCGCGCTCAAGCCCTCGCTGGGCCGCGTTCCGGTCCTGCCGCCGTACATGGGCCGCGTGACCGGGCCGATGACGCGCACGGTCGAGGACGCGGCGCTCCTCATGAACGTGATCTCGCGGCCCGACGCGCGCGACTTCATGTCGCTGCCTTTCGACGGACGCGACTATGCCGCCGGCCTGAACGAGATCGAGCCGCGGCGGCTGAAGATCGGCGTCCTGGCCGACATGGGCGTCGGCCTGCCGGTGCATGCGGAAGTGCGAGGCGCGGTGCGGGCCGCGGGCACGGCGCTCGCCGGCGCCGGCTGCCGCGTCGAGTCGATCCGCTCGTTCCTGACCGAGGAGATGCTCGACGGCGTGGGCCGTTTCTTCGAGGCGCGCTCGCACAACGACCTCGCGCAGCTCGCGCCCGCGCGACGCGCGAAGGTGCTGCCCTTCATCGCCGAGTGGTGCACCTACCGCGCGGCGAAATTCACCGGGCGCGACGTGATGCAGGCGTACGGCCTGGTCATGGCGATGCGCGAGGCCGCCGTCGCCGCCACCGAGCCCTACGACTTTCTCCTCTCGCCCGTCTCGCCGATCATGCCCTACGAGGCCGAGCTCGCAGCGCCCGGCAACGATCCGCATCATGCGTTGCCGCACATCGCCTTCACCGTGGCGTACAACATGTCCGAGCAGCCGGCCGCGTCGATCAACTGGAGCGCGAGCGCGGAGGGCCTGCCGCTCGGCGTGCAGCTCGTCGGCCACCGCTTCGACGACATGGGCGTGCTGCGCCTCGCGCGGCTCGTCGAAGCGCTGCGCCCGCCGCAGCGGCGCTGGCCCGAATGACCGCGACGCTCGGCTTCGGCGGCGAGGAGACCGCGCCCGGGGAGCTCGAGCGACGCGCCGCGTGCGCGGCGAGCGGCTTCGAGCATTTGGGCATCCGCGAGGGCGACGTCGTCGCGATCATGCTGCGCAACTCGCCGGCTTTCATCGAGGCGATGCTGGCCTGCCGCCAGCTCGGCGCCTACTACTGCCCGATCAACTGGCACTTCAAGGCCGACGAGGCCGGCTTCATCCTGCGCGACAGCGGCGCGAAAGCGCTGGTCGTGCACGCCGATCTGATTCCGCAGATCGAGGCGGGTTTGCCTCCTGGCCTCCCGCTCGTCACAGTGGAGCCCGGCTGGTCCGCCTGGCGCGACTCGCACGAGCCCTGGCGCGGCGCGCCGCGCACCCCGCGCGGCAACATGGCCTACACCTCTGGCACCTCTGGCCGGCCGAAAGGCGTGCGCCGCAAGCCCGCCACCGAGCGCGAGCGCGCGCTCGCGATGGACCTCTATCGCACGCTCCTCGGCCTCGAGCCCGGCATGCGCGCAATGGTGTCGGCGCCGCTCTACCACAGCGCGCCCAACCTGTACGCCGTGCAGGCCGCGCTCAACGGTTCTCTCTTGATCGTGGAGCCGCGCTTCGACGCCGAGGCGACGCTCGCACTGATCGAGCGTCACCGCCTGACCAACGTCTATCTCGTGCCGACGATGTTCGTGCGCATGCTGCGCCTGCCCGAGGAAACGCGCCGGCGCTACGACCTCTCCTCGCTGCGCTTCGTCTCCTCCACCGGCTCGCCGTGCGCGCCGGACGTGAAGCGCGCGATGATCGATTGGCTCGGGCCGATCATCACCGAGACCTACGCCTCGAGCGAGACCGGCCACATCACCTTCGTCGACTCGCGCGAATGGCTCGAGCGCCCGGGCTCCGTCGGCCGCCCGATGGGCGAAGGCGTGGTGAAAATCCTCGACGATGGCGGCCGCGACCTGCCGTGCGGCGAGATCGGCCTCATCTACTGCCGCCAGCCCGCCTACCCCGACTTCACCTACACCAACAACCCCGCCGCTCGCGCTGCGCTCGAGCGCGACGGCCTGTGGAGCGTGGGCGACATGGGCTACCTCGACACCGACGGCTACCTCTACGTGGCCGATCGCAAGAGCGACATGGTCATCTCCGGCGGCGTCAACATCTACCCAGCCGAGATCGAGGCCGCCCTCCTCACCATGCCCGCAGTCGCCGACTGCGCCGTCTTCGGCATCCCCGACCCCGAGTTCGGCGAAGCCCTCGCCGCCGCCGTACAACTGCGCGACGGCCAGCGCGCGAGCGCCGAGCAGATCCAAAGCTTCCTGCGCGAGCGCATCGCCAACTACAAAGTGCCGCGCGTGGTGACCTTCCACGATTCCCTGCCGCGCGAGGAGAGCGGCAAGATCTTCAAGCGCCTCCTGCGCGAGCCCTACTGGTCCGCCGCCGGCCGGCGCATCTAGCTGGCGCTATCGAGGACGGTTCGCCTCGGCGATCTTTCCAATCAGGGCGAGCAGCTGCCGCGGGTCGTAGGGTTTGCTCACGTGGTAGTCGATACCCGCGTTCTTGGCCATCAGCTTGTCCACAGCCTTGCCATATGCTGTAACGGCGACAAGAACGGGTTTCGCGCTGCCGTAGCGATCGCGCAATTCCCGCGCGACGTCGTACCCCGTCATTCCCGGCATGCCGATGTCCAGGAGGACGACGTCCGAGCCAAACTGCCCCACCGCCTGGACGACGTCGCGACCGTGATGGACGCAGCGCGTCTGGTGGCCTTCATCATTGAGCAGCGCTTCCAGGGTCGCCGCGGTGTCCCGGTCGTCTTCGGCAATAACGATGCGCAAAGGCTGCGGTCCGGGCTGGGAACGCAGTTCCCCTGAAGCTGCGGAGAGTTGCCTCTTCACTCGCACTCGAGTGTACGCGCCATGACCCGGGCCGCTTGCGCAAACAAAGTCACGAAAACGTGCGAGAAAAGGACCCGCGGATCAAATTCGGATGCGCTGTCGGACGGATAACGACACGACGCTCGGAACAACGGCGACAGCGCCGTTAACTTCTGCCTGTGGGCCGTTCGCGCGTCCTGGCGCAGGTCGGGCCGGCGGGTTGGCACACCGCCGGCGTAAAACCTATCTCCTCAGCAAAGACGGCCCCTGAAAACGGTTTGGTGAGTCCGTCATTCGCTTAGGCGGGTCGCTCGAAGCACTTGGGGTAAACGACGAGCCCCCCACTGCGTAGATGCTGCGCGCAGGCGCATCCTGGTGCTCCGCTCTTCCGCTCACCCATTCGGCGATCGGGGAAAATTGGCTACATTCGGCGCTCGAGACCCGCGCGTCCATCTCGAAAATGCCGACACCCGTTTCCGCTGCCCTCACGAAGGCGTCTGAATCCAGCAGGCGGCCCACCAGATTCAGCTTCAGCGCATTGAGAAATCGCTCGAGCGGCTGGTACACGGGCATTGATCTGCGCACACGGTTTGCCACGACGGCCATCCTGATGTTGCAGGTCCTGATGATGCCCGACAGGAGCAAGTCCTTGATGAAGTTCGCCGTCGCATGGGTATCGATCGTGGAGGGAGTCACCGGGATGAGGATCGAATTGGCCCGGCGCAGCATTTGCTGCAGGTGTACCCCCGCGATGCCGGCGGGCGCATCGATGATCAATTGCCGCGTTTCGGGCGGGACGAGCATGCCAAAGCTGCGCAGAGTGCCGAATCGCTCCGGCGCGGCGTTCGAGCCGTGGATCTTCGCGAGGTTAGACGGGCGTGATTTCAGCCAATTGAGGCTCGACCCTTGCGGGTCGTAATCCATGATCGTCGTGGCGATGTTGTTGGAAGCAAAGTAGCTGGCGAGATTAATGCTGACCGTTGTTTTGCCAGCGCCGCCCTTCCGATTGATCACCAGCGTGGTATTCATGCTGCCTGGAGTGCTACCCACCACCCCCCATTTTTTATAACCACGTCTCGCTGCCATCATGCGCCCGGACTGAAGCGAAATCAAATCAGCCGATGTGCCGCTCAAAGGTCTGTACAAACTCGATTTCTGTCGTGCCTCGGCGACACATTGACCACGCCCCGCCTTCGATCGTGGCAGCGTATCTAACGTGATTCGAACTGAAGCTGCGAGCGCCCGATGTCGATGAGCGGCGCGAGCTCGTAGACGTGGCGGTAGCCGTAGTTGTACAGCGCGATATAAGTCGAGAGGTTGAGCGAGGCGGTGGCGAGCTTCGCCGGGAACGGGCCGTCGGCGTTGGCGAAGTTGTTGTTGCAGTAGATGAGGATGCGCGTGCCGCGGTCGAGGATCGCCGATTCCAGGGTGCTAACGGCGATGTCGGGGAAGCTGAGGTTCATCGCGCCCTTCACGTGCAGCTCGTCGTATTTCTCCTTGCTGCGCGCATCCAGGATCACGGTGCCGGGCTCGCGGCTCATGCGGATGAAATCGGCTTCGGACACACGATGCGTGGCGCGGTGCGCGGCGGCCTCGTTGGCGACGCGGAGGTAGCCGGGCATGTCGATCGCCGGGTTGTCCTGCGCCATCGCCGTGCCGAGCCAGCAAAGAAGAAGCAGAGCGCGCGCCATGCTGCAATCTAGGCGCGCGCTGCGGTGGCTGCTGTAACCCTGTGTATCAGGATGTGAGCGCGGCGCCGAGGCGCTCGCCCAGGTCGCTGAGCACGAAGGTGCCGGCGAGGTAGACGGCCGCCACGGCGACGGCGATGGCGCCGCGCTTCCAGCCGCGCGAGCGGATCAAGTAGATCGGCACGGCTACCGCCGCGAGCAGGAGCATGCCGGAATTCATGAGCGTGCCGGACCGGTAGTGGTGGTCGGCCTTGTCGAGGTGGTACCACCAGAAGAGCGCCACGAG
Organism: Burkholderiales bacterium; assembly: GCA_035635495.1. Taxonomy (GTDB): domain Bacteria; phylum Pseudomonadota; class Gammaproteobacteria; order Burkholderiales; family SG8-39; genus SCGC-AG-212-J23. The sequence goes on along the minus strand of DASQAW010000412.1, from coordinate 13,813 downwards.
CGACAGCGCGATCTCGGCGAGGCCGAAATTGCTCAGGAGCTCGACCTGGCCGGTTACCGCGCGCTCGATGGCGGGGCAGACGAAGGAGAGGGCCGCGAGCACGACGAGCGCGAGGCGTTTCTGGGGGATGCGCATTTGTTTGTGCTAACCTGCGGCGCGTCTTTCCGACGGAGATTCTCCCATGCGCCGCCTGCTCGCTCTGCTAGCGCTCGCCGCCGCTCTTCCGGTCCACGGGCAAGACAAGGTGCTGCGCATCGTGCCGCACTCGAACCTGAACATCCTCGATCCGATCTGGACCACGCAGTACATGGCGCGCAACCACGGCTACATGGTCTACGACACGCTGTTCGGCACCGACGAGAAGAGCCGCATCCAGCCGCAGATGGTGGAGAAGTGGAGCGAGAGCCCCGACCACCGCCTGTGGACCTTCACGCTGCGGCCGGGGCTCGCGTTCCACGACGGCGCGCCGGTCACCGGCGAGGACGTGGTGGCGTCGCTCCAGCGCTGGGGCAAGCGCGACGCGATGGGGCAGAAGCTGATGAGCTTCGTCGAGCGCATGGACGCGCCCTCGTCGAGCACCTTCCGCATCTTCCTGCGCGAGGCCTGCGGCTTCGTGCTCGAGGCGCTCGGCAAGCCCTCGTCCAACGTGCCGTTCATCATGCCGAAGCGCGTCGCCGAGACGCCCGCGGACAAGGCGATCGAGGATGCGACGGGCAGCGGGCCGTACGTTTTTCTGAAAGATCAATTCAGGCCGGGCGACAAAGCCGTCTACGCAAAGAACACGAAGTACGTGCCGCGCAAGGAGGCGCCCTCCGGCACCGCCGGCGGCAAGCAGGTCTATGTCGACCGGGTGGAGTGGAACCTCGCGCTGCGCGACGCGCAGGCGCAGGTCAATGCGCTCATCAACGGCGAAGTGGACATCCTCGAGCAGCCGGCTTTCGAGAGCTATCCGCCGCTGAAAGCGGACAAGAACGTGCAGATCGTCAACTCGAACCCGCTCGGCTTCCAGTACATGGGGCGCTTCAACCACCTGCATCCGCCCTTCAACAACGCGAAGGTGCGCCAGGCGGCGATGGCGGCGTTCCAGCAGGAGCCTTTCCTGCGCGCGCAGGTCGGCATCAAGGAGTACTACCGCTCCTGCCCGTCGATGTTCACCTGCGGCACGCCGTACGGCAGCCCGAAGGGGAGCGACATCCAGGCGAAGTCGAACCTGAAGAAAGCGCAGGAGCTCCTGAAGGCCTCCGGCTACGACGGCACGCCGGTGGTACTGATGAAGCCGACCGATCTCGCCGCGATCCAGAAGCTGCCCGACGTCGCGGCCCAGCTCCTGCGCCAGGCGGGCTTCAAGGTCGACCTGCAGGCGATGGACTGGAACACGGTCGTGACGCGCCGCGCGAAGAAGGATCCACCCGCGCAGGGCGGCTGGAACATGTTCTTCACCGCGTGGGTGGCGCCGGACATCTGGAACCCGCTCACCAATCCCGCGGTCGGCGCGCAAGGCGAGAAGTCCTGGTTCGGCTGGCCCAGCGACGAGCCGCTCGAGAAGCTGCGCGACCAGTTCGCGCGCGAGACCGACGAGGCGAAGAAGAAGGCGCTCGCAGAAGCGATCCAGGCGCGTGCCTTCGAGATCGGCACGCACGCGCCGCTCGGGGAGTTCGCGAACCCGCTCGCCGCGCGCAAGAGCATCACCGGCTTCGTCACCGGCCCCGGCAACCTCTACTGGAACATCAAGAAGAACTGAGGAATGTCTGAAAGACCAGCTCATCGTCGTTCTCGCGGAGGCGGGAACCTAATCTCGATCAAGAACTGGGTCCCCGCCTTCGCGGGGACGACTGCTCCCGAGCTTCCCTGATCCAGTTCATCGCCCGGCGGCTCGCCGCGACGATCCCGGTCCTGCTGGTCGTCGCGGTGCTGGTGTTCCTGCTGCTGCGCCTCACGCCGGGCGACCCCGCGGCGATCATGGCGGGCGACGCCGCGACTTCCGAGCAGATCGAGCGCATCCGCGCGGGCCTGGGCCTCGACCGGCCGCTCGTCGTGCAGTTCGGCCTGTGGATGAAGAAGATCCTGTCGGGCGACCTCGGCGAGTCGTTCTATTTCCGCATCAAGGTGACGACGCTCATCGCGCAGCGCCTCGAGCCCACATTCGCGCTGGCTACGTTGACGATCTTGATTGCGGTAATGGTCTCCATTCCGCTCGGCGTGCTCGCGGCCTCGCGCCACGGCGGCTGGTTCGACCGCGCGCTGATGGGCTTCTCGGTGCTCGGCTTCTCGGTGCCGGTGTTCGTGCTCGCCTACCTCCTGATCTGGCTCGTGTCGCTCAAGCTCGGCTGGCTGCCGGTGCAGGGGTATGCGCGGCTGGCCGATGGTTTTGTGCCGTTCCTCCGGCACCTGATCCTGCCGGCGATCACGCTGTCGGTGATCTACATCGCGCTGATCGCACGCGTGACGCGCGCCTCGGTGCTCGAGGCGCTCGGCGAGGAGTACATCCGCACCGCGCGCGCCAAGGGCCTGCCCGAGATCCGCGTGCTCGTGCGCCACGCGCTCGCCAACGCCGCCGTGCCGATCGCCACCGTGATCGGCATCGGCATCGCCATCCTGATCGGCGGCGTGGTGGTGACGGAGTCGGTCTATGCGATCCCGGGGCTCGGGCGCCTCACGGTCGACGCGGTGCTGGCGCGCGACTTCCCGACGATCCAGGGCGTGATCCTGTTCTTCTCCTTCGTCTACGTGGCGATCAACCTGCTGATCGACCTCTCGTACGTGTTCCTCGACCCGCGGATCCGGTATTGAACATCCTCGATAACTGGTCGGTGCGGATCGGCGGCGCGGCGCTCGCGCTCCTCGTGCTGGTGGCGATCGCGGCGCCGTGGCTCGGCACGGTCGACCCGACGCTGTTCGACGCGGCGAGCCGCGACCTGCGCCCTGGCGAGGCGGGCGAGATCACCACGCTCGAGGGCGAGACGGTGAAGCACGTGTTCCCGATGGGCTCCGATTCCTTTGGCCGCGACATCTACAGCCGCGTTCTCTACGGCACGCGAGTGTCGCTCGTCGTTGGCCTGACGGCCGCGCTGCTCGCGCTGTTCTTCGGCGTCATCTGCGGCCTCAGCGCCGGCTACATCCGCTGGCTCGACGGGCTGGTGATGCGCGTGATGGATGGCATCATGGCCATTCCCGCGATCCTGATCGCCATCGCGGTGGTCGCGCTGTGGCGCGCGAGCCTGCCGAGCGTGGTGATCGCCATCGCCATCCCCGAGATCCCGCGGGTCACGCGCCTCGTTCGTTCGCTGGTGCTTTCGATCCGCGAGGAGCCGTACGTCGAGGCCGCGGTGTCGCTCGGCACGCCGACGGCGAAGATCATGTTCGGGCACATCCTGCCGAACACCATGGCGCCGCTGCTGGTGCAGGGCACCTACATCTGCGCCTTCGCCATCCTGCTCGAGGCCATCCTCTCCTTCCTCGGCGTCGGCCTGCCGCCCGACGTGCCGACGTGGGGCAACATCATGGCGGAAGGGCGCGTGCAGTTCGTCGAGTACCCGCACAACGTCTTCTTCCCGGGCGTGTTCCTCGCGATCACGGTGCTCGCGGTGAACATCCTCGGCGACGGCCTGCGCGACACGCTGGACCCGAAGATGGCGAAGCGCGTATGAGCACGCTGGAAGTCAAAGACCTGACCGTCCGGCTGCCGAAAGGCGGAGACCGCCCGGAAGCGGTGTCGGGGGTTTCGTTCAGCGTCGAGCGCGAGGAGATCCTGTGCCTGGTGGGCGAGTCGGGGTCGGGGAAGACGGTGATGGCGCATTCGATCATGGGTCTGCTGCCGAAGACGCTCGAGCTGGCGGGCGGCGAGATCCGGCTCGAGGGCGAGGAGCTGACGCGGGCGAGCGAGGCACGGCGGCGCGAGCTGCGCGGCGCGCGCATGGCCATGATCTTCCAGGAGCCGATGAGCGCGCTGAACCCGGTGATGACCTGCGGCGCGCAGATCGAAGAGGTGCTGCGCTATCACACCCACCTATCGAAAAATGAGCGGCGCGCCCGCGCGGCCGGATTGATGCGGGAGGTGGCGCTGCCCGACCCCGAGCGGCTGCTCGACGCCTATCCCCACGAGCTCTCCGGCGGCCAGCGCCAGCGAGTCGGCATCGCCATCGCGCTCGCGCTCGAGCCGGCGCTGCTCATCGCCGACGAGCCGACCACGGCGCTCGACGTCACCACGCAGGCGCAGATACTCCAATTGATCGTCGCCCTGCAGCGCCGCCACGGCATGGGGGTGCTGTTCGTGACCCACGACTTCGGCGTCGTCGCCGAGGTCGCGCATCGCGTCGCCGTGCTGCGCGAGGGGCGCCTGGTCGAGCTCGGCGGGAAGGCCGAGGTGCTGATGCGGCCGAGGCACGAATACACGCGCATGCTGATCGGCGCCGTGCCGAAGCTCGAGCCGCATGCGCGGCCGGTCGCGCCGGATGCGCCCGTGGTGCTTTCCACAAAATCACTTTCCAAAACGTACGTCGAGCGTCGATGGTTCGGAAAGAAGCACGAAGTCCCCGCGGCGCGCGACGTGACCCTGGAAGTGCGCAAGGGCCAGACGCTCGGCCTCGTCGGCGAGTCGGGCTCGGGCAAGTCGACGGTGGCGCGCTGCATCGCGCGGCTGATCGAGCCCTCGGCCGGCGAGATCCGGCTCGCGGGGGTCGATCTCGCGCGCCTGCGGCCCCGCGAGATGCGGCCGGTCCGCCGGCGTGTGCAGATGGTGTTCCAGGATCCCTACCGCTCGCTCAACCCGCGGCGCAACGTCGGCGAGGCGATCATCGAGGGGCCGCTCAACTACGGCGTGCCGCGCGCCGAGGCGCTGGCGCGCGCGCGGCGCCTGATGGAGCTCGTGCGGATGGACCCCGCGGCGCTCGGCCGCTACCCGCACCAGTTCTCGGGCGGCCAGCGCCAGCGCATCTGCATCGCGCGGGCGCTCGCGGTCGAGCCCGAGCTGCTGGTCGCCGACGAGCCGGTGTCGGCGCTCGACGTGTCGGTGCAGGCACAGGTGCTGCGGCTGCTGGAGGAGATCCGCACCCGGCTCGACCTCGCCATGCTCTTCATCACGCACGACCTGCGCGTGGCGGCGCAGGTCTGCGACCAGGTGGCGGTGATGCAGGCCGGCCGCATCGTCGAATACGGCCCGGCGGAGGAAGTATTCCTCCGCCCGCGCCACGAATACACCCGCGCCCTGTTCGCCGCGGCGCCGGGGCGGAACTTCGCTTTCGCTCCCGCGTAAACTAGCGCCCATGGACCTGCCCGGCATCGAGGTGCGGAGGGTGGAGCGCTGCGGCTCCACCAATGAGCTTCTCCTTTCGGAAGCAAGACCCCACGTGCTGCTCGTCGCCGAGGAGCAGACCGCGGGCCGCGGCCGGCGCGGCCGCCGCTGGCACTCGGCGCGCGGCGCCGGGGTCACCTTCTCGCTCTCCGCGCTGATCCGCCGGCCGGCGCGCGAGCTGGCCGGGCTGTCGCTCGTCGCCGGGGTCGCCGCGGCGCGGGCGCTGCGCGCGCTCGGCGTCGCAGAGGCCGCCCTGAAATGGCCGAACGACCTCCTGGTCGAGGGCGCGAAGCTCGGCGGGATCCTCGTCGAGACGCGCGGCAGCCTTGCCGTGATCGGCGTCGGCATCAACTGCCGGCGCGACGCGGCGCTCGAGGCGCGGTTGCGCCGCCCGATCGCGGCGCTCGAGCAGTTCATCGCGGTGGACCGCGAGCGTGTCATCGAGCGCGTGGCGCAATGCCTGGTCGAGGCGCTCGCGACCTTCGACGCGCATGGCCTGGAACCGCTGCGCGGCGAATGGGAGCGCCTGCACGCGCACGCCGGCAAGCGCCTGCGCGTGCGCCTGGCCGACGGCCGTGTGCTCACCGGACTCGCTCGCGGACTGGATGGCGAGGGCGCGCTGCGGCTCGAAACCCGCGCGGGACTGCGCGCGGTGCGCGGCGGCAGGGTGCTCTCAGCGAGGCCGGCATGATCCTCTGCATCGACGCCGGCAACTCGCGCGTCAAATGGGGCTGGCACGACGGCCACCAGTGGACCAGCGTCGCCACGGTGTCGCTGATCGAGTTCGCCGCCTCGAGCGACCACGTCAACCCGTTCTCGGTGACCCACGAGGCGCCGGAGCGCATCGTCATCTCCAACGTCGCCGGCGAGGGCGCGCACCAGCTCCTCGTCAACTGGACCAGCATCTTCGACGCCGAGCCGCTGTGGCTGCGCGCCGAGGCCGAGCGCTACGGCGTGAAGAGCCTCTACGAGCGCCCGGAGGTGCTCGGGCCGGACCGCTGGGCCGCGCTGATCGCCGCGCGCGCGGTGCATAACGGCGCCTCGCTGGTGGTGAATGCCGGCACGGCCACGACCGTCGACATGCTGAGCGCGGAGGGCGTTTTCCTGGGCGGCGCGATCCTGCCCGGCGTCGAGCTCATGAGGTTCGTCCTGCACGAGCACACCGGGCGGCTGCCGATCCAGGAAGGCAAGCACCGCGACACGCCGCGCAACACCATCGACGCGATCGAGACCGGCTGCCGCCACGCGCAGGCGGGCGCGGTCGAGCGCCTCTACCGCGTGTTCCGCGACGTGGCGCCGGCGCCCCTTTGCATCGTCGCCGGCGGCGCCGGGCGCACGCTGGTCGACCAGCTCACCATGCCGCGGCGCTACGTCGAGAACCTGGTGCTCGACGGCCTCGCGCACATCGCGCTCTCCGAGCGCGCCGCCCGCGCCAAGCCGGCGCTGAAGACGGTCAAGTGAGAGCGCTCTTCCTCCTCCTCGTGCTCGCCAACGTGATGTTCTTCGTCTGGTCGCGCTACGTCGCGCCGCCCGATGCCTCGGCCGACCCGCTGCCGCTCACGCGCCAGATCGAGCCGGAGAAGCTGAAGGTGCTCGCGCCGAACGAGCTGCCGCCGCCGAGCGCGCGGGCCCCGACGGCGCCCGCCGCTGCACTCAAGTGCCTTGAATGGGGGAGCTTCACGGTGGCCGTTGCGCCGCGCGCGGAGAAGGCGCTCGAGCCGCTTGCGCTCGGCCCGCGCCTCGCGCAGCGGCGCACCGAGGAGACGGCCGGCTGGTGGGTCTTCATCCCGCCGCAGGGGAGCCGGCCGGCGGCGCTGAAGAAGGCCGCCGAGCTGAAGGCGCGTGACATCGAGGACTACTTCATCATGCAGGAGGAAGGCCCCTTCCGCTGGGCGCTGTCGCTCGGCGTCTTCCGCACCGAGGACGCCGCGCAGGCGCGCCTCGCGGCGCTCCGCGGCATGGGCGTGCGCAGCGCCCAGATCGCCGCGCGCGAGACCGTCGTGCCCAAAGTCTGGCTGCAGGTGAAGGGCGTGGACGGCGCGCTGCAGGCGCGCCTCAAGGAAGCGGCGCGCGGCATCGAGGGCAGCGAGCTGCGGGAATGCGCGCCCTAGCGCGGTATGATTTGCCGATGACCCCGAGACCGCTCCTCCTGCTTGGCATCCTCCTCGCCGCGAGCTCCGCCCTGGCGCAGCAATACCGCTGGGTCGACGAGAAAGGCCGCGTGCACTACACCGACACGCCGCCGCCCCCGAGCGCGAAGAGCACCGAGAAGAAGAACCTCAAGGGCAACGCGGTCGGCGAGCAGCAGAACACGCAGCTCGCCAAGGCGATCAAGAACTCGCCGGTCACGCTCTACACCCACGCGGAGTGCAAGGACGCCTGCCAGATGGCGCGCGACGTGCTGAACAAGCGCGGCGTCCCCTTCAGGGAAGTGACCGTGGCCACCCCGCAGCAATTCGAGGAGCTGAAGCGCATCAGCGGCGAGATCACCGTGCCGGTGATGGTCGTCGGCAGCTACGTCGAGAAGTACGCCACCACCGGCGCCTTCAACCAGGCGCTGGACGTCGCCGGCTACCCGCCCGAGGGCGTGGCGCGCCCGAGCGACCAGCCAGCTTCGCGCTAGCGCCTACTGCTCGCCGAGGACGGACACCGTGATGGTGGCGGTGACGTCGGTGTGCAGCGAGATCTGGATCGGGACATCGCCGACCTGCTTGAGCGGTCCCTGCGGCATGCGCACGTTGGCGCGCTCGACCTCGTGGCCCTGCTTCTGCAGCGCCTCGACGATGTCGTAGTTGGTGACCGAGCCGAACAGCCGGCCGTCGGGCCCGGCCTTCTGCGTGATCTGGATCGTCGTGCCGTCGAGCTTCGCGCCGCGCTCCTGGGCCTTCTTCAGGGTCTCGGCCTGCGCCTTCTCGAGCTCGGTGCGCTTCGATTCGAAGGCCTTCAGGTTCGCTTCGGTGGCGCGCCTCGCCTTGCCCTGCGGGATGAGGAAGTTGCGCGCGAAGCCGTCCTTGACCTTCACCACGTCGCCCAGCTCGCCGAGGTTGGCGACCTTTTCCATGAGGATGACTTGCATCAGTGCAGATCCGTGTAGGGCAAGAGCGCCAGGAACCGCGCTCGCTTGATGGCCTCCGAGAGCTGGCGCTGGTAGCCCGCCGCGGTGCCGGTTATGCGCGCCGGGATGATCTTGCCGGTCTCGTTGACGAAGTCCTTCAGGACCTCGACGTCCTTATAGTCGATCCACTCGACCTTCTCGGCGGTGAAGCGGCAGAACTTGCGCCGGCGGAACAGCGCCCGCTGGCCCTTGTCCTTCTTGTCCTTGCCGAACTTCCCTTTGCCTTTTCCTTTACCTCTGCGTGGCGGGGGCATGTCTACGTTCCTTCTACGAATTCAATGTTGGTCACGTGCAGCATCACTCTCTTCGAGCGCTTGCTCTTCGCGCTCAGGAAGCCCTGCAGCTTCATTTCGCTGCCGAGCGGCCTGCCTGCAATCAGCCTGGCGTTCGCCTCGAAGGCGATGGCGCCGAGCTCGGCGTGCACCTTGCGCCGGCCGCCGGCCTCCTCCTGCTCCGATTCGTGCAGCAGCCTGAATTCGAGAGCGGCGAGGCCTGCCGGCGTGTGGCGCAGCGCGCCGCGCTCAAGCAGCCGGCCGCTCAGCTCGAGGCGGTTCTGCGCCAAGCTCGCCGCCGCGCTCCATCAGCGACTTCGACTTCTCTTCCTTCATCATGGGCGAGGGCGCGATCACGGCCTTGTCCATCTTGACGATCAGATGGCGCAGCACCGCGTCGGAGAACTTGAACGAGTGCTCGAGCTCGGTGAGCGTCTCGTTGTCGCACTCGATGTTCATGAGCACGTAGTGCGCCTTGTGCACCTTGGCGATGGGATACGCAAGTTGCCGGCGGCCCCAGTCTTCCAGGCGATGCACCGTGCCCTGGCGGCCCGCGATGAGGCCCTTGTAGCGCTCGACCATGGCGGGCACCTGCTCGCTCTGGTCGGGATGGACGATGAAAACGATCTCGTAATGGCGCATGCCGGATTAGCTCCTGTTCCTATGGGTTGAGCCGGTCGCCATGCGTAGCGACGCGACCAGGAAGGGCGCGAATTGTACCGAAAAACCAACCCCTTGAGGGAGCAGTAGCGGACCCTGGGGACGCGGCGCTATAGTCGGGGGCGGATGAACACCGGCCTCCAGGACCGCCTCGCGCAGAGGAGCCTCGCCCGCAAGCTCGTGCAGGACTCGGCCGACCTAGTCGCCCGCGCGCGGGAGACCGTCGCCGACTGCCGCAACACCTGCTACACCATCAGCCTCCAACGGACCTTGGCACAAATGCTGGCCGAGAGGCAGGCCAAGCCCTAGCTCGATCTGCGTGGGATCGGGCGGGGTGTAGTTCGGTCCTGGCTTGGCGGCCATGGCGGTGAGACCGCCAGTGGCCGCCCCAGGTTCTCGTTTCTCGGAACGCTAACGATCGCGGTGCTCGCCGCGCTCGTCGTCGTCGTCATCATCGCTGTCGACCCTGTGCGAGTAGACGGCGACACAGCCGTTGGTGCTGCCGCAGATGCCGGCGCCGACCGCTGTCGTGTCGCCGCCCGTGCCGACGACCGAGACGGGCGCGGACTGCGGCACGAAGATGCGGTTGCGCCTGGAGTCGGCCGCGACCGAATGCGAGCCGGAGGACTGCGGGATGGTCTCGATCAGGACGCTGGTGCCGTCGATCACGCCGAGCACCGCGGCCTGCGCCGGACAGCCCGCCGGCGCGCAATTGCGGTTGGAGCCCGTGTAGTAGCGGCCGTCACCCTTGTTGAACCAGACTTCGTCCGTGCCGACGATGCCGTTGACGTGGGAAAAATGCTTGGTGGTCGCGTTGATCACCAGCGTACTGCGGTTGGTCGGATTGTTCGCCTGCGTGCAGCCGAGCAGCAGGTTGTCGTGCGGCCCGACCGTCATGCCGTTCGGCCCGCAATCGCTCAGCTGCAGGACGCCGCTGTTCGTCGCCGGATTGAACGCGCCGAGCACCATGGTCCCCGGCGTGACCGTGGTCGGGTCGATCACCATCATCCCGCCGTCACAGGTCGCCGTGCCGCAGCCGCCGGGCCTGCCGAGGATCGGGACCGACACGTAGAAGCGCCGCGTCGTGGGATCCCATGCCGGCTGCTCGATCGCCGGGGTGCCCGGGAACAGCACCGGATCGATGGTGATCTTGCTGAGCATCGCGACGGCGCTGAAGCTGCGGTCGCCGTTCGCCGCGAACAGGTTCGCGTAAGGCGGATCCTCGGCGTTGTTCACCGTGAGTAGCAGCTCGCCATCCGCGGTCAGCGCCATTTCATCGACCCGCGTGCCGCCTCCGGTGCTGAGCGGGGGTTGCGCGAGCGCATTGGGCCCGTCGAGATCGAACACCTTGAGCGTGCTGTCGCCGTCTCCCGCATAGAGCCAGCGGCCGTGCGTCACCACGCCATCGGGCCCCGAGATGTCGTTGTTCACCGCCGTGCCGGCGGCGTTGAGCTTTACGCCGACGAAGAGGCCCTTGCCGAGGAAGCGCTTGAAGGTGAGGTGCTTCGTATCGATGATGTCGATCGCCGAGTTCGAGCGATCGGCCAGGTAGTACTCGGCGCGATGCGGGTTGACCCAGCTGATGTCATACGAGCGCAGCGGCTTGCCCGGTATCTGAACGGCCGTCAGGCATTTGGTCTCGGTATTCGCCGGCGCGCCCGGGCCGGTGCAGGCGGCCGATGCAGTACCCGCTGCGATGAGCGAGACAGCGCCGATCAGCGCGCATGCGCACGCGATTCTTGTCAGCATGTGCCCTCCTCTGTAGTGGCGAAGGCAGGCTACGCTGCGGGCCTGTCGGGCTCCTTGCGGATTGATGGCGCTTTCTTTGCAGATTGATGGCGCTTCCTCATGAGTCGAGCGCGGCGCACTCATGAATACCCAAAGAACCCAAATAAAAAGCCCGCGACTCGCGTCGCGGGCGGGCTTGCAAACGGCGTCAGCTAGCGGTCAATCGTCATGGTCATCATCGTCGCGTCCGCCCCCGATGCGCGAGATCTTCCAGATGGTGCCGGTGCCCGGAATCTGCACCAGCGGCGCATTGGCCGGATTGTGGAACTGCGAATCCCGGTCAGAACCGCCCGGATCGCGCACCGCGCCGTAGTCCACCAGGTACGCAGCGCCGTCCGGTCCGAAGCGGATGGTGGTCGGGCGATTGATGCCGCGCATCTTGCTGACGAACGCCTGCTCGGTCTCGCCCCCGCATTTCGGCGTGCCGTCCGTGTCATGCGACTGGTCGCCCTGCCGGCAATTGAAGGCGAAGCGCGATAGCCGCAGCTCGCTCGGCGCCTTGCCCGTGAAGTTGACGAGCTCGACGTCGTGGCCCGCCTCCGGCGTGCCGTTCGCCTGCGAGAAGCCGAAATCGCCCTCGCGCGACACCAGCACGGCGTTTTTCTTCACCACGCCGCCGACGAACGAGTTGGGCACGAAATCGAGGCCCACTGCCGCAACGTCCGACGGCTCGATGCCGATGGGCGCCACCGCCTGCTGCGGGAAAAAGGCCAGCACCGGGAGCACCGGCTTATTCGCGGTCGCCGGGTCGTCATCCCCGCCGCTGCCTTTGGGATTGAAGACCGATTGCGTCGAATCGAGGAAGCCGAAGCGGTCAGGCCAGCCATGCCATTCCGGCGTGCCGTCCGGATTCTGGCGTGCGATCGCCAGACGGTCGGGCGCGTTGTTGGTGGGCCGCGCGCCGCGTTCGTCCTCGCCGTTCTCCGAGATCATCATCTCGCCTTTGAGCGGATGATCGGCCGGAGAGAAGCGGATGCCGTACGGATTGCGGAATCCCCACGCGACAGGCTCGATGCTGTTCTGCGGATTCGAGATCTTCGCGCGCAGGATGGCACCCGTGCACATCCCTTTGCTCGTCGCGTCCTCGAACGCCGGCACTACTGCTCCGGGGCGGGCCACGCCATGGTTGGAATAGCCGCTCGTTACGTGTATGTGCGGGGGCACCGGGGGCGTTGCACTGGGATCTCCATTCGACACGGACCTCCAGGTGTTCTGGCTCAGCGTGATGTCCTGGCAGGCGATGTCGTGCTGGTTGCCGCCTGCACCGTTGTCGTGGCCGGTGACACCCGAATTGGTCGCGGAGCCCTGCGACCAGTAGAGCCAGCCATCCTTGACCAGAATCTGCTCGGTCGGGTGATCGCCCGTGGGCAGCCCGCGGATCACCGTGGTGATCGATCCGCCCGGCAGGCCTACGCGCACGATACGCGAGGTGTTGTTCCCCTTCCCCGGGGCGCCGCGCGCGCCCTGGTTGGAGTCGGTCGCGTACAGCGTTCCGCCTTCGAAGTTATGCTCGAAAGACAGGCCGATCGCCGGGCCATCGGGCTGAAAGCCGCCCCCTGTGGCCGTCGTCGGTTTGCCCAGCGGGCCGCCAATCCGGTGCCCGTCGCTGTTGAAGATCAGGATGTCGGGCGTAAACGGGTTGTTCGGCCCGAAGCCGGTCGCGTCGCCGTCGTAGCCCACGCGGTTATTGCATTTACCCGGCAAGCCGGTGCCGGACTCCAGCACATAGGCCTTGAAATTGTCCTTGTTGCCGACGAAGGCGATATCGGTGGGGAAATTCAATCCCTTTGCGAAAACTTCGACCTTGAATCCCTTCGGTACGACGATGTCTTCGCCATTGCCGGGGTTGTAGTAAACGCTTTCCTCGAGGCAATTCTTGTTCACCCCATCGGCACGCGCAAGCGTCGGAGCGGCCGCGAGGCCGGCGAGCGCCAGCGCCACCGCTGCGGAAAGCGCCGTGTGCTTTGGTACGTTCGAATTCATGCTCTTCTCCTGCCGCGTTGCGCGGCACCGTTGAGCTGCAAGAAAGCTACTTGTCCTCGGAAACGCAGCGCGAGCGCGTGAGCGCCAACTGAACTGGGAACACGTTCCTCCCCGCGCCGCGGCCGCGGTCCGCCTTGAAACTACACCGCGGCGCGATGCCGATTCATTCGACTTGTCGCTCGATTCATGTCACGGCCTTATGAATCGGACGGATTATCAGTCGTCGTCACGCCCTGCGCCCGGAATGCGGAACGGGATGCGCGAGATCGTGTGGCGCCTCACCTGCGCCGTCCATTGACTGTCGACCGACTGCTGCCCGGTGAGGAACGGTGGCCGCAGGTCGAGCGAGAGATTGGTGATGTAGACCCAGTCGCCGTGGCGGGCGAGGCTCGCGGGGAAGAGCAGGCCCACGGGAGAGCCGTTGCGCACGCCGTCGAAGTCGCCGAGCTTGGCGATCGCCTTGCCGGTCTTGTCGGTGACCACGATCTCGTCGGACTGGTTGGCGCACACCCACAGGTTGTCGTGCCGGTCGAGGAACAGGCCGTCGGCGCCGTTGATCGAGTGGGTGAACACCTCGGCCTTGCCGGCGACGCCCGCGACCACCGGAATGCGCACGACGGTGTCGTTGCCGGTGTTGGCGACGAACAGCGCGCTCTCGTCGCGATTGAAATCCAGGCCGTTCGCGCCGAAGGGCGGATAGCCGCT
>DASQAW010000411.1:0-7183 GCA_035635495.1 Burkholderiales bacterium | reverse complement strand
CCGGTCTTCACCGTCGCCGAAATCGACGTGAGCAACGTCGATGCATACGGCAAGGAGTACGCGCCCAAGGCGCAGGCGCTGATCCGCGCCAAGGGCGGCAAGGTCCTCGTCGGCAGCAACAACGTGGTCGTACTCGAGGGGCAGCCCGCCAAGCGCCTCGCCGTTCACCAATGGGAAAGCATGGAGAAGGCGAAGGGCTGGCACGGCTCCAAGGAGTACAAGGAGCTCCGCAAGGTCGGCGACAAGTACGCGAAGTTCCGCATCCTGGCGGCCGAGGGGTTGCCGCAGCCCTGACTTCCCGCTTGTCGCGAGGCAGCCGCCGTACGAGCGATTAGCTTATAGGCACGTAGAGCTCGCGCACGGCGGCGACGAGCTCCTCGAACTTGAACGGCTTCTTGAACGTCTTGATTGCGCCAACCTCGCGCGCGACCTGAAACACGTCGAACTTCACGCGCGGGTCGCGCCCGCTCATGGCGATGATCTTCGTTTCCGGAAACTGCCGGCGCAGGTCGTGGATCGTCTCGATGCCTTCCATTTCCGGCATGAAGATGTCCGTCACGATCACGTCGGCCGGCCGGGCGCGCTGCAGCGCCAGTCCCTCGGCGCCATTGGCGGCGCCGTCGGCTTCGATGCCGCAGCTGCGGAACCAGCGCAGCGCGAGCGTCCGGAAGTCTTGGTCGTCCTCGATGACAAGAACGCGCATGATGTGTTAGTCGAGGGTGTACGCGTCCCAGGCGACGCTATCCCAGGCGACGCTGTCCCAGGCGGCGCTGTCCCAGGCGACGCTGTCCCAGGCGACGCTGTCCCAGGCGACGCTGTCCCAGGCGACGCTGTCCCAGTTGAAGTTGTCCCAGGCGACGCTGTTCCAGACCAGCGTGTCCCACGTGAGCAAGCTCCAGAGAATTCCGCCGAGCGTCGGATCCCTCCAGTGCAGCGGCGAACCAAAGAGGACCGGGTACGTCGCGCGAGCGAAGCCATCCGCGGCCCGGAGCGTGTTATTGCCGCAGGCCAGACCAACCACAGGTTGGAGCGCGTCAGGCAGGAGCGCGTCAGGCAGGAGGAGCGCGCCAAGCATGACCCCGCCCGACGCGAACGTGTCATCCTGTTCCTCATCACGCGCTGCTTTCACGGCAGCGTACGCGTCGAGCAGCCCGCTCCCGTCCGCTATTGGATCGGGGAGAACCTGGCCGCTGTTCCACCCGTACGGCTGCGTCGTCCCGACAAGGAGCGCCTTGACCTGATCCGGGGTGAGGTTCGGCCGGCGCTGCAGCAGGAGGGCGGCAGCGCCCGACACGACGCCGGTCGCCATCGACGTTCCGGTGAGGCGGAAGTACGTCGATCCGTTGCGCGCCACCACGACGCGCTCGGGGAACAGCGTATCCAGGGTGCTTCCCGGCACGCGCAGGGAGACGAGACGCCGCCCGGGCGCGACCAGATCAGGCTTGGCATTCGAGTCTGCGCTGCCCCAGGCGGAGAACCAGGCGAGCAGGTCGTTGCCCCGGCCGAGGTTTCCACGGTCGTCGGTCGCGCCAACGGTGATCACGTACGGGTCGATGCCCGGCGTCACGACGGTGTCGCGCTCCGGTCCGCCGTTCCCCGACGCGGCGACGACGACCAGGCCGCGGCGCCACGCGATTTCCACGGCGGCCGACAGCGGGTCGGCGCGGTAGGAAAGGTGGGCACGCGCGCCAAAGGAGAGATTGATGACGCGGATGTTGTGGACGGTGCGGTGCGCGAGGACCCACTCGATTCCCCGCACCACCGAGGAGATCCGACCGCTCCCGGTGCGGCCGAGCACCCGGACGTCGACGATGTTGGCCTGCGGAGCGATGCCGACAAACTCGCCGCCGGAGCGGCTGCCATTTCCGGCGATGATCCCCGCGATATGCGTCCCGTGCCCGCCCGGGTCGCTCGGGTCGCTCGCGCGGAGCTCATCCGCGAAATTGACCGAGGCGAGGATACGGTTCGCGGGCTGGATGAGGTCCAAATCCGCCGCCACGCCTGAATCGAGGACCGCGACCGCCACGCCGTTCCCCTTTATCCCCAGCCGCCAGACACGGTGCGCCTTCACCACGCGCGGGTAGATCCCTGAGACCTGATCCGGAGGGGCGGCCGCTGGCGGCTCGGCGCTGCGCCGCGGGCCCACCGTCGCGTCGTGATGGATGAATGCCACCGTCGGAACGAGGCTCAGCGCGCCGATGCCGGCGGCGTTCGCGAACCCCGCGGCTGCGTCGATGAGGGACAGCGCCGCGACCGGAACGCCGTTGAGACGGAGGAGATCGAGGGCCTCCAGCGCGCGATTGACATTCGGCCCGCCAAGGAACGGAGGGAGCGGAGCCTGCATCTCTACGATGACCGGCAGAGACTTCTGCGGATCGGCCGCCATCAGGGCGAGCAACGCAGGGTCGATCTTGTCCGCGATGAGTGATTGCGCGACCGTCGGAAGCGCCGCGGCCACAGGCGCCGGAGGCGGCGCGGTAACAGGCGCCGGAGGTGGCACGGCCACAGGCGCCGGAGGCGGCGCGGGCAGGGGCACCGGAAGGGGCGCGAACAATTGCGCGCGCCCCGGAGGCGCCGCGGACGCAAGCGCAAGCGCGAGCGCGACAAGCGCGCAGTCGATGCCGAGCAGCCGGCGGCGTTTCATGCGCGCTCCTGCAGCGGCAGCGTGAAGCAGAAGGCGCTGCCGCGGCCGTGCCCGGGCGACTCGGCCCACATGCGACCGCCGTGCGCCGCGACGATGCCCTTGCTGAAATACAGGCCGAGCCCGCCGCCGGGGACCTTTCTCGCGCTTTCCGCGCGATAGCCGCGGCGGAAGAGCCGCGCCAGCTCGCTGCGGTCGAGGCCGATGCCCTGGTCGCGCACGCGCACCGTCGCGCTGCGCGCGTCGGCGGCGACCGACACCGTCACCGTGGAGCCTTCGGGCGAGTACTTCAGGGCATTCGAGAAGACGTTCATCAGCACTTGCCGGATGCGCGCTTCGTCCCACTCGCCCGGGACGCGCTCATCGCCCTCGATCCTGATTTCGTGCCGCGCGGCCATGCGCATGCCTTCCACGACCTCGCGCGCCATGGCGCCGAGGTCCGTCGGCGCGCGCGAAATGGTGAGCAGGCCGGCTTCGAGACAGGAAACGTCGAACAGCGTCGTCAGGAGGTCGGCGAGGCGGTCCGCATGCGCGACGATCAAGGCGGCTTCCGCCTCGAGCGCCTTGCCGTCGCCCTCGCCGCAGGACAGCAGCCGCAGGAGAAGCTCGGCATGGCCCCTGATCACCGCGATCGGAGCCTGCATGTCGTGCCAGGCCATGCTGAAGATGTCTTCGCGCAGCCGCTCGAGGTCGCGCTGCGCCGTCACGTCGCGCAGCACGATTACGCCGCCCTGCGGCGCGCCCGCCGACTGCAGCACCGATACGCCCACGCTGAGGATGCGCAGCTGCCCGGAGCGGAGCTCGACCTCGCCTTCGGCAATGCTCGTCCCCGAGCGAAGGGCTTCGATGCTCGGGGCGAGCGCAGCCGCAATTTCGCGCGCGGTTTCCGGCCACTGCTCGAGTCGCTGCTGCTCGAGGGGCTGGCCGAGAACGAGGCTCGCGCCATCCAGGCCCAGGAGCTCTCGCGCCGCCCGGTTCAGTTGCACGATCGCACCGCGCGCGTCGACGACGAGCACGGCGTCGGTCATCGTGGCGAGCACCGCCTCGAGCTCGAAGGCGCGGCGCTCGTTCTCCTGCGCCCTCTGCTCGCTCGCGCGGAGACGCTCGAGGGCGATACCCGCCTGCGCCGCGATGGCGGCCAGCCTCAGGAGGTCGGCGCTGTCGTAGGCTTCGGGGCGATAGCTCTGCGCGGACACCACGCCGAGCACCCGCTCGCCGGACAGGATCGGGACCACGACGCCCGACTGGGGTGCGACCAGCTCCTTGGCCTCGGTCCCATAGAGGAGGCGGACCGGCGGCCCTTCGGTCGACCAGTTGCGGATGAGCTTGGGCGTCCCCGTGCGGATGACCTCGCTCGTGAATCCCTTGCCGAGCGGAAACGAACCGCCGGGATGCTCGATGCCGCGGTCCATCTGCCGGACCACCCGCACGGTCTCGCTCGCCTCGTCGTACACCGCGAAGAGGAAGACCGTCGCGTCCATCGCGCCGGCGGTCTCCTCGTACAGAGTGCGAAACAGCTCGGTGAGGTTGCGCGCCTCGGTCGCGGCCGTCGCGAGCCGGCGCGCCAACTCGACGTGCGCGCGAAACTGCGCGTCGCGCCCGGTTAGGGTTGCTGCCATCGGTTCAATGTGAAGTTGATCTTTTTGCCTTGGTGGCCCAACCAGGCGCCTCCAGTTCGACTGGAGCGATCTCCCGAGTACGGGCATTTTTATCGCAGAATCCGGCGGGCGAATATCGTTCGCCAGTCGAATTCGTTGTCGCGATGGGACGACACGGTCCCAGAGGTGATCTGTGAGCATGACCACTACACTGCGTCGCCATTTATCTACAGCCGGCCCCGCCGTGGTGCTCGGCTTGGCAGCCGCGCTCGCGCGGGCGGACGCCGGCAAGGAGGAGGCGCATAACGTCCGCCTCGTCGGCTTTCATGACCTTGCTGCGCGCAGCGCCTATCAGCCGACCGTCAAGAAGCAGGGCGAGCGCTGGATCGCGTACATCGGCTCGCACGGCGGGCGCAGCGTCAATCCGCTGAACAACCGGCTCGAGGAGAACGGCACGTCGATCCTCGACGTGACCGATCCGCGCGCGCCGAGGCTGCTCTTCCACATTCCGGGCGAGCGCGGCCGCGAGCTGCCCGGACGCGAGACCGGCGGCGCGCAGATGACGCGCGTCTGCGCGGGCAGCGAGCTGCCGAAGGGCGATCGCGGCAAGACATACCTGTTGCGCACCTTCGGCGATGTGCGGCAGGAGATCTGGGACGTGAGCGCGCCGGAGCGGCCGCAGCTCGTGTCCCAGTTCGGCCAGTTCAGGAGCACGCACAAGAACGAATGGGAATGCGCGAGCGGCATCGCGTACATCCCGGGGAGCCATGAGGCCTACCGGGCGACACGGGTCACGCACGTCTACGACCTGTCGGATCCCGCGAAGCCGCTGTTCATCCGCGCCTTCGGTCTCGGCGACCAGCTGAAGGAAACGAAGGGCTACCTGCCCGGGCAGATCCACGGACCGCTCTCCGCCTGGCCGGCGAAGGACCGGGTGTATTTCGGCTACGGCACCGACGCACGCGGCGTGGCGCAGATCGTCGATCGCGCCAGGCTGCTGAGCGGGCCGCCCGAGCCGACTGCGCAGAACCTGCTCGCGCCGCAGGTCGCGCGCATCGATCTGCCCGAGTTCATGGGCGCGCACACGACGTTTCCATTGCTCGGCGTAGAGCTTGCGGATTTCGGTCCGGCGGAGAAGAAGCTGCGCGACTTCCTCGTCGTGGTCAACGAGGTCAACACCACCGTGTGCAACGCGCCGCGCCAGATGGCTTACTTCATCGACATCACGGACGAGAAGCGCCCGCTCGGCGTCGCGAGCTACGACGTACCCGCCTCGAGCGGCGACTTCTGCACGCGCGGCGGCCGCTTCGGCGCGCACGCCTCGCACGAGAACCGCACGCCGGTCTACTACAGGCGGCTGATGTTCTTCAGCTGGTTCAACGCCGGGGTGCGGGTGGTCGACGTGCGCGATCCCTACCGGCCGCGCGAGGTCGGGTACTACATCCCCGCCCGAACGGCGAACACCGACGTGCGTTGCGCCGACGAGGCGAGGAAGACCGGCTGCGGGCCGGTGATCCAGATCAACAACGTGGAGGTCGACGACCGCGGCTACCTCTACGCGGTCGACCGCGCCAACAGCGGACTCTTCGTGCTCGAGCTGACCGGCGAGGCGCGCGCCATCGCGGCTCCGTAGTAGTACAGTTCAGGGTCAGGGAGGGACCATGAAGAGAAAAATGCCCGCGGCTGGGCTGATCCTGGCCGCGCTCGTGCTCGGCATCGTCGTCGGGTACATGATCTTCGTCTCGTACCCGGACAAGAAGACGGCCGCGCAAATCGCCGGCTAT
This sequence comes from Burkholderiales bacterium, assembly GCA_035635495.1. GTDB lineage: Bacteria > Pseudomonadota > Gammaproteobacteria > Burkholderiales > SG8-39 > SCGC-AG-212-J23. Next base: position 1,160 of record DASQAW010000411.1, on the reverse strand, counting down.
GTCTCGATCCTGTCGGACGTGTTCCTCCGGCTGATCAAGATGCTGATCGGCCCGCTCGTCTTCTCCACCCTGGTTGTCGGCATCGCGCACATGGGTAGCGCGTCATCGGTCGGGCGCGTGTTCGCCAAGGCGCTGGGCTGGTTCATCACCGCCTCGCTCGTCTCCCTGGTGCTCGGGATGGCGCTCGCGAACCTGCTGCAGCCGGGCCACAACCTCGGCCTGCCGCTGCCCGACATCGGCACCTCGGCCAACCTCGCCACTGCCAAGTTCACGCTCAAGGACTTCGTCAGCCACCTGGTGCCGAAGTCCTTCGCCGAGGCGATGGCCAACAACGAGATCCTCCAGATCGTGGTGTTCTCGATGTTTTTCGGCGTGGCGCTCGCCGCGCTCGGCGAGAAGGGCCGCACGCTGGTGGCGGCGATCGACGAGCTGGCGCAGGTGATGCTCACCATCACCGGCTACGTAATGAAGCTGGCGCCGATCGCAGTGTTCGCCGCGATGGCCGCCACGGTCGCGGTCAACGGCCTCGAGATCCTGCTGCGCTTCGCGGTCTTCATGGGTGACTTCTACCTCGGGTTGATCCTCCTCTGGGGGCTGCTCGTCTTCGCCGGCTTCGTCTTCCTCGGGCCGCGGGTGTTCAAGCTGCTGAAGCTGATCAAGGAGGCGTTCATGCTCTCCTTCGCCACCGCGAGCTCGGAGGCGGCGTACCCCAAGATCATCGACGCGCTCGATCGCTTCGGCGTGAAGCGCAAGATCTCGAGCTTCGTCATGCCGATGGGCTATTCGTTCAACCTCGACGGCTCGATGATGTACTGCACGTTCGCGACGCTCTTCATCGCGCAGGCGTACAACATCCAGCTCTCGCTCGGCACGCAGATCACCATGCTCCTGATCCTGATGCTGACGTCGAAGGGCATGGCCGGCGTGCCGCGCGCCTCGCTCGTGGTGATCGCGGCCACGCTGAACCAGTTCAACATCCCGGAAGCGGGTCTCCTCCTGATCCTCGGCGTCGACACCTTCCTCGACATGGGTCGCTCGGCCACCAACGCGGTCGGCAACTCGATCGCCACCGCGGTGGTCGCGAAGTGGGAAGGGGAGCTCCTGCCCGCGCCGCAGGCGGACGAGAACGAGCGCCTCATCGAGTCGGGCGCCGCGGTGCC
>DASQAW010000410.1:0-12220 GCA_035635495.1 Burkholderiales bacterium | reverse complement strand
GCGTCGACCGCGCCCTTGTCGCCGAGCGCCCAGACGTAGCAGGTGTTGTCGGGGGCGATCTCGTGCAGCGCCGGTGCGTTCCTGGCCTTGGCCGCATTGACTACGGCGGGAAGCCCCTGGTAGTCCACTTCCACCAGTTCCGCGGCGTCGCGCGCCTGCGCCTGCGTTTCGGCGATGACCACGGCGACGCGCTCGCCGACGTGGCGCACCTTGCCCTGCGCCAGCGGCGGATAGGGCGGCTCCTTCATCGGCTGGCCTTTGACATCGGTGATGAGCCAGCCGCAGGGCAGGCCGCCCACCTTGGCGGCGGCGAGGTCGGCGCCGGTATAGACGGCGACGACTCCCGGCGCCTTGCGCGCCCGGTCGGTCCTGACTGATTTCAGCACCGCGTGCGCATGCGGCGAGCGCACGAACGCGGCGTAGGTCTGCCCGGGGAGGGCTATGTCATCCGTGTACTGTCCGGCGCCGGTGAGGAAACGGTAGTCCTCTTTGCGCGCGACACGCGCGCCGATAAGAGAGGTGGTCATCGGAAGCCTCCATCCTCATTGCACTATTTCGTGGCGGCCATGGCGCGCGCGCCGGCCATGATGCTCTTGACGATGTTGTGATACCCGGTGCAGCGGCAGAGGTTGCCTTCGAGGCTCTCGCGCACCTCCTGCTCGGTCGGGCTCGGGTGGCTCTTGGCGAAGTCGAGCGCGTTCATCACCATGCCCGGGGTGCAGAAGCCGCACTGCAAGCCGTGGTTTTCCTTAAACGCCGCTTGCATCGGATGCAAGGTTCCGTCGGCGTGCGCCACGCCCTCGATGGTGAGGAGGTCGGCGCCCTCGGCCTGCATGGCGACGATCGAGCAGCTCTTGATCGCTCTGCCGTTCATGTGCACGGTGCAGGCGCCGCACTGCGCGGTATCGCAGCCCACGTGCGTGCCGGTGAGACGCAGGTTTTCGCGGATGAACGTGACGAGGAGCGTCCGTTCCTCGAGCTCGGCGGACACCGGCTTCCCATTGACCTTCATGGATACCTTGACCGACATGCTAGGGTCCTCCTCAGGATTGCATTTCGGGGGAGGGAAATCGTAGCATCCTTCACCGTGCGATTGCTCATCGTGGAAGACGACGCGCCGCTAGCCTCCGGGCTGCGGCGGATTCTCGAGGCCGAGGGGCACGCGGTCGACGTCACCTCGCGCGGCGAGCAAGCGGTGCTCGCTGCGGCGCAGGAGCGTTTCGACCTCGTGATCCTCGACATCGGCCTGCCGCAGATGGACGGCTTCGAGGTGCTGCGGCGCCTGCGCACCGGCTCGCCCGACAAGAACGGCCCCTTGCCGGTGCTGGTGCTCACGGCGCGCGACGCGGTCGACGACCGCGTGCGCGGCCTCGACCTCGGTGCCGACGATTACATGGTGAAACCGTTCGCCATGCCCGAGCTCACGGCGCGCGTGCGCGCATTGCTGCGCCGCTCACAGGCGCACGGCGGGCCGCGCATCGTGCATGGGCCGCTGGCGCTCGACACGGTTGCCAGGCGGGCGTTTCTGAAGAACGAGCCCCTGGAGCTCGCCGCCCGGGAATGGGCGGTGCTGGAAGTGCTGCTCGGCAAGGTCGAGAAGATCGTCTCGAAGGAGGCGATCATCCAGGCCGTCGCCGGCTGGGGCGACGACCTGTCGCCGAACGCCATCGAAGTGTACGTCTCGCGCCTGCGCTCGAAGCTCGAACCGACGGGAATCAAGATCCGCACGGTGCGCGGCTTCGGCTACATGCTGGAAGAGTTCAAGGGCACGTAAAACCGAGATGGGTCGGCTCGTTTAATGGCGGCACGCAGCCTCCGCGCGCACCTTCTGCGGATGCTGCTCCCGCCGATCGCCGCGCTCCTCGTGCTCGGCGCGCTGGTCGCCTATTACCCGTCGATCGAGCCCGCGACCGCCGCGTACGACCAGGGCCTGATCGACGTCGGCATTTCGCTCGGCTCGTACCTGCGCTCCACCGGCTCGAGCTATCGGCTGGAGCTGCCGGCGGCGGTCGACCAGGTGCTGCGGCGCGACAGCTTCGACACCGTGTACTACCGCGTGCTGGGACCCACGGGCGAGGTGATCGCCGGGGATGAAGGGCTGCCCGAGCCGCTCGAGAACCCTCGCGGCAGCACGGTGCTCGCCTACGACACCGCGTACAACGGCCAGCAGGTGCGCGCGGTGTCGGTTCCTGCGCAGTGCGGCCTCGAGTTCTGCCGCGTGCTCGTCGCGGAGACCATGGTGAAGCGAAAGCGCATGGCGCGCGACATCCTGTTCTCCACGCTCCTGCCCGAGATGCTCATCGCCTTCGCCACGATCCTCATCGTGTGGTTCGGCGTGAAGCGCGGCCTGGGTCCGCTCGCGCGCCTGTCGGAGGAGATCAAGGCGCGCTCCCCGGGCGACCTGCGCCCGATCGACGCGGCGGGCACGCCGGAGGAGACGCGGCCGCTGGTGAGCGCGCTGAACGGCCTGCTCGAGGAGGTCTCGCAGGCGAGCCGCAACCAGCAGCGCTTCCTCGCCAACGCCGCGCACCAGCTGCGCACGCCGCTCGCCGGCCTGCAGGCGCATACCGAGCTCACGCTGGCGAAGGCGCTGCCGCCCGAGGTGCGCGCCGAGCTCGAGCAGGTGCACCTGGCGACGATCCGCACCGCGCGGCTCGCGAACCAGCTCCTGGCGCTGGCGCGCGCCGAGCCCGGCGCGCGCGGCAATGCTGCCGAGCTCAATCTCAAGATGCTTGCCGAGAGCGAAGCCGATGCCTGGGTGCACCAGGCGCTCGCGCGCGACGTCGATCTCGGCTTCGAGCTCGAGTGGGCGCCGGTGCAGGGCGACGCGTTCCTCCTGCGCGAGGCGCTCGGCAACCTGGTGCACAACGCGATCGAGTATTCGCACCGCGGCGGGCACGTCACCGTGCGCACCGGCCGGCGCGGCCCGGAATCGTTCGTCGAGGTCGAGGACGACGGCCCCGGCATTCCCGCGAGCGAGCGCGAGCGCGTGCTCGAGCGCTTCTACCGCGTGCCGGGCACGCCGGGCACGGGCAGCGGCCTCGGCCTCGCCATCGTGCGCGAGATCGCGGCGGGGCACGCCGCGACCATCGCTATCAGCGACGGCACGGTGGCTACAGCTGTAACTAAGGGCTGCCGCGTTGCGATAACATTTCCGCATGGATAGCGTCGATATCGAAGTGCTGCGCACGGCCGAGGAATGGCGCCAGCTCGGCCACCGCGCCGCGCTCGGCACGATCGTCAAGACCTGGGGCTCCGCGCCGCGCCCGGTCGGCGCGATGGTCGCCATCCGCGACGACGGGCAGATCGTCGGCTCGGTCTCCGGCGGCTGCGTCGAGGACGACCTGGTCGAGAAGGTGCGCGAGAAATTCGCCGCGGCCAAGAAGCCGGAGCTGATCACCTACGGCGTCACCAACGAGGAAGCGACGCGCTGGGGCCTGCCCTGCGGCGGCACGCTGCAACTGGTCTTGGAACCGGTGACGGAAAAGAGCGGCCTCGCCGAATTGCTGGCGAAGATCCAGTCGCAGCAGCTGGTGAAGCGCCGCGTCGAGATGGACAGCGGCCGCGCCACGCTCGAGCCCGGACGCTGGCAGGATGTGCTCGAGTTCGACGGCCGGGTGCTCTCGGCCGTGCACGGCCCGCGCTGGCGGCTGGTGCTGATCGGCGCCGGCCAGCTGACGCGCTATCTCGCCGAGATGGCGCGCATGCTCGACTACCACGTGGTGGTGATCGACCCGCGCGAGGAATACGCCAGCGGCTGGGATCTCGGCGCCGTGCCGATCAACCGCGGCATGCCCGACGACGTGGTGCGCGAGCTGCAGCTCGACGGCCACAGCGCGCTCGTCGCGCTGACGCATGATCCGAAGCTCGACGACCTCGCGCTGATGGAGGCGCTGAAGTCCGGCGCCTTCTACGTCGGCGCGATCGGCTCGAAGAAGAACAACGATGCGCGCCGCGAGCGGCTGAAGGAATTCGACGTCTCGGCCGATGAGATCGCGCGCCTGCGCGGCCCGGTGGGCCTGTACATCGGCTCGAAGACGCCGCCGGAGATCGCGGTCGCGATCCTCGCCGAGATGACCGCCGTGCGCCACGGGGTCTCCGAGCCGAGCTGGGCGGCGAAGCCGCAGCCGCGCTTCGACCCCTCTGCCTGCGAAGTAAAACAGCCGACTTGAACATCGTCGGCCTGCTGCTCGCGGCCGGCTCCGCCTCGCGCTTCGGCTCCGACAAGCTGCGCCATCCGCTGCCCCACGGCGTGCCGATCGCCGTTCAATCCTTGCGCACGCTGAAAGCTGAGCTCGGCGAAGTGTTCGCCGTGGTCAAGCCCGGCGACGCCGAGCTTTTCGGTCGCGATTGCCGTCCGGTGATATGCGAGCGCGCGCACGAAGGCATGGGCGCGAGCCTCGCGTGCGCGGTGCGCGCGGCGGGCAAGCGCGATGGATACCTCGTCGCGCTCGCCGACATGCCGTTCATCCGCCGCACGTCGATCGCCGCCGTCCGCCAGGGGCTGGAGGAGGGCGCGGCGCTCGTGGCGCCGTACTTTCGCGCGCGCCGCGGCCATCCGGTCGGCATCGCCGGCCGGTTCTACGAGCAGCTGATCGCGCTCGGCGGCGACGAGGGCGCGAAGCACATCCTCGGCGAGCACGCGCGCGAGTTGGTGAAGATCCCGATCGGCGATCCCGGCGTGATCCGCGACATCGACACGCCGGCCGATCTCCTGCCTCCCATCCGCACATAGGGAAACAGCATGGACTACCTGCCGAAAGGCGCGAACTTCATCCGCGCGAAATTCCTCTGGGAGATCGGCCTGCACATCGCCGGCAATCCCGCCACGCCGTACTACGGCAACCGCGACATCTGCATCACGGTGGGCAGCGGCTCCGGCGCGGCGTACAAGCCGTGGCTGCGCATGTCGTGCGGCTCGCCGATCCTCGCCCACGCGGTGGCGCGCGGCGAGCTCGAGGCGGCCATCGTCAACCCGTCCGCCATGCTGACCCAGGCGGTGCGCGGCAAGGGTCTCTTCACCGAGCCGCTGCCGCTGTGCATCGTCGCCAACTATCCGTCGTGGGACCGCTTCGCCTTCATGGTGCATCCGCGCGCCGGCATCAAGTCGCTCGCCGACGTCAAGGCGAAGCGCATGCCGATCCGCATCTCGACGCGCGAGGACACGACGCATTCGACGCGCGACCTGATCAACCAGGCGCTCGGCGTCTACGGCTTCTCGCTCGCCGACGTGGAGAAATGGGGCGGCAGCCTGCAGCTGAATGGCGGTCCCGGCGACAAGCGGCGCCTGAAGGCGATCAGCGACGGCGCGGTCGACGCTGTGTTCGACGAAGGGCTCGCGCTGTGGCTCGAGCACGCGCTCGCCGCCGGCTTCAAGCCGCTCACGCTCGAGCCCGAAGTCTTCGCCGCGCTTGGCGAGATCGGCTGGCGCCGCGTGGTGATGCCGAAAGGACGCTACAAGGGCCTGGACGCCGATTACGTCTGCATCGACTACAGCGCCTGGCCGCTCTATGCGCGCACCGATCTGCCGGAAGAAGACGCCTACAAGATCGTCGACGCGATCGCCGCGCGCGAGAAGCACATCGTCTGGGAAGAGTTCAATGCCTGGGCGCCGTATCAAGGCATCGGTGCTTTGGGCGAGGAGACCGAGGCGACGCCGCGCGACGTGCCGCTCCATCCGGGCAGCGTGCGCTGGTTCCGGGAGCACGGTTTTAAGGTTTAGTCCGAGCCAATCGGTGTCAGACCCTTGTCACATTGGCCACTTGGAGGACCCTATGGCCGTCGATGACGATTTCTACAACCGCGCTGATGCTGTGATCCGTGTTGCAAATAAGCAATGCGAGGGCATCGGCAAGGGGAAGGTGAGTGCGTCGCTCATGTACGCAACAGCGCGCTTCGGTGCATGGCTGACCGCGTCTGGGTTTAATTCGGCCACTGAAATGAAAGCGGCTAAGAGCGAGGCCGTCGAGTACCTAATCAATCAGTACCGGGCCATGCTCGAGGAGAATCTCGCTGAGTACATCGAGAACTTCGACAGCTACATGAAGCACGGTCTGCAGTAATGCCTTTGGCAAAACGCGAACGTTAATCCGGCACGACGCCGGCGCGGCGGATGAACTCCGCCCAGAACTGCCGGTCACGCGCGAGCGCGGCGCCGAACTCGGCTGGCGTGTCGAACTGCGGGATGAAGGCGTGCGACTCGAGCTTCCCGGCGAGCGTCGTGCGCATCGCCTTGTTGATCTCGGCATTCATCCGCTCGACGATCGCCGCCGGCGTGCCGGCGGGTGCGACCACGCTGAAATTGCTGGGCAGCCGGAAATCCGGGAACCCGGCCTGCGCGACCGTCGGCACCGTCGGCAGCTGATCGGTATGGTGGCTGATGGCGAGCGGCACGAGGCGGCCGCTCTTGATGTGGGGCAGGACGATGGCGACGTCGGGCGCAAGGAAATGGATTTGCCCGGCGAGCAGCGCCGGCAGCGCCATGCCCATGCCGCGGTAGGGCACGTGCAGGAAGCGCGCGCCGGAGGCTTCCTCGATCATGCGGATCATGAGCGCGTTGGGCGCGCCAGAGCCCGAGGAGCCGTAGGTGAGCGAGCGCGGCTCGCGTCGGCCGCGCTCGACGAGCTCCGAAAGAGTGCGGATGCCGAGCGACGCCGGCACGCAGATGACGAGCGGCACCGTGACGCCGCGCGCGACCGGAACAAAGTCACGCTCGGGGTTGTAGGGCAGGTCTTTGTAGAGGCTCTGGTTCACCGTGAGCGCCGGGTCCGCCGCGACCAGGAAGGTGTAGCCGTCGGGCGCGGCGCGCGCCGCCGTCGCCGCGCCGATGTTGCCGCTGCCGCCCGGCAGATTTTCCACGACGAAAGGCTGCCGCAGGGATTCGCCGAGCGCCTGCGCGAGCACGCGCGCGTAGAAGTCGGTGCCGCCGCCGGCGCTCGAGGGCACGACGAGCTTGACCGGCCGCGCCGGCCACTGCGCGCTCGCCGCGCCGGCGGCGAGAAAAATCACCAGGGCGAAAAGCTTTCTCACAGAGCGGGCCAACGCTATCACGTATCATTCTCTCCGCATGTCCGGAGGGAAGATCCATTAGCGAAACCAGCGACCAACGCGCCATCCTCTTCGCCGACGTGTGCGAGAGCACGTCGATCTACGAGAAGATCGGTGACAACAAGGCGCTCGCGCTCATCAACACCCTCTTCAAGGCGCTCGACAAGGAAGTCAACGCGAACGGTGGCATCACCGTGAAGACGCTGGGCGACGGCATGGTGTGCCAGTTCCGCGAAGCCGACGCCGCGTTCCGCGGCGCCTGCGGCATGATGGAGGCGACCGCGAGGATCGGCGCCGAGGGCAAGCAGGGCCTGCGGATCAAGGTCGGCTATACCTACGGGCCGGTGGTGCTCAAGGACCGCGACGTCTTCGGCGACACGGTCAACGTGTGTGCGCGGCTCGTGTCGCTCGCCAACCCGGCCCAGGTGCTGACCACGCGGCAGACGGTCGAGGCGCTCTCGGAAGAGCTGCGCAGCCGCTGCCGCGACCTCTACGCCACCAAGGTGCGCGGGCGCACGAGCGAGGTCACGGTGTGCGAGGTGCTGTGGCGCGTCGACCCGGATACGACGCGCGTCATCGACGGCTCCGAAGCGAGCTCGCCGAAAGCGGCCTGGACCTGGGTCATCAAGCTCACGCGCGCGGGCGAGACTTTCGTCGCCGACGAAGCCAAGGTAGTGCGGATCGGCCGCGACGCGAACAACGAAGTGGTGGTGCCGACCGAGAACGCCTCGCGCCTGCACGCGCGCATCTTCAGCCGCGACGGCCAGTTCTTCATCGCCGACCAGTCCACCAACGGCACCTTCATCATGATCGATGGCACGACGCGCGAGCTCCGCCTCCGGCGCAGCGAGGCCATGCTCGGCGAGCGCGGCTGGATCGGCGTCGGCAAGAGCGCCGGCAGCCACGGCGACCACGTCGTGCGCTACCGGCTCGAGCGCAGCTCCTGAACCTAAACGCGCAATGAGCGCGCGAGGCGCGGCGTCAGCTCGATGATGGTGTCGATGGTCTTGCGCACATGCGCGTCGACCGCGGCGGCATTGGTCCTGTAGTCGAGCACCACCTCCTCGATATCGGGTAGCGCTTCGCAGGCGCCGCCGCAGGCTTCCAGGAACACGGGCGCGTACAGGTTGTACTGCCGTTCGAGGAAGCGCTGGTGGTCCGTGCTCATGGCGATGACGTGCCGTGCCTCCCTCACCATTTCCGCCGTAACCGTGCGGCGCTGGTGCGAGCGCACGTCGAGCCCCTTTGCCAGCAGGTAGTCACGCACATTGGGCCGCACGACGTGCGGATAGTCGTCCGTGCCTGCAGACGCCACCACTAGATCGCTCTGCGGGCCGAGCTCGCGGCGCAGGGCGTACTCGGCAGTCAAGCTGCGGAAGATGTTGCCGGTGCAGACGAAGAGAATCATTGCGGCTTGATGCCGGCGATCCGCACGATGCGCTCGGCGGCCTCGGTCTCGGCGCGCACGAAGCGCGCGAATTCGGCGGGCGTCATCGCCATCGGCTCGGCGCCCAGGCGCGCGAGGCGCTCGCGGACATCGGGCATCGCCACCACGCGCGCCAGGTCACCGGCAATTTTGTCTATGGTGGAAGCCGGCGTGCCGCTCGGCGCCCACAGGCCGTTCCAGAAGGTGAACTCGAAGCCCGGGACGCCGGACTCCGCGATGGTCGGGACGTCGGGGAGGAGGCTCGAGCGCCGGGTCGAGCTCACGCCCAGGACCAGGAGCCGCCCGTCCCTGATGTAGGGCAGGGCAAGCGTGACCGTATTGAAGGTGAAGGCGAGACGGCCGGCGACGGTGTCGTTGATCGCCTCCGCGCCGCCCTTGTACGGGATGTGCAGCACCTCGATGCCCGCGGCAAGGCGGAACTTCTCGGCGTTGAAGTGCGCGCCGCTGCCGATGCCGGCCGAGCCATAGGTGACCTCGCCGGGCCTCGCCTTCGCCGCCGCGATCAGGTCCGCCACGCTCCGGATACCGGAGGTCGGGTTCACCACCAGCACCTGGGCCTGGCTCGCCAGCGCCGCCACGTCGACGAAGTCGCGGCGCGGGTCGTAGGGCAGGGCGGGATTGAGCGCGGCGTTGATCGAGTAGCCAGAGGAGTGCACGAGCAGCGTGTGCCCGTCGGCGGGCGCGCGCGCGACGAGCTGCGCGGCGAGCGAGCCGCCGGCGCCCGGGCGGTTCTCGACGACCACCGGCTGGCCCCAGAAGTCGGCCAGCTTCGGCATCAGCGTGCGCGCGATGATGTCGGTGACGCCGCCCGGCGTGAACGCGACGATGACGCGCACCGGCTTTGTAGGAAATGCAGCCGCCGTTGTCGCGCAAAGCGCGAGCAGGAAAGCGACGAGCTTCATGAGGCGAAGTGTAGAATCGGCGCCTTCCCCGCATCTACTCCCGTTTCTACTCTCTGCCCATGCTTGCGCCCAATCTGCTGGCCCAGTCCGACCCCGAGTTGTGGAATGCCATCCGCCTCGAGAATCAGCGGCAGGAAGACCACGTCGAGCTGATCGCCTCGGAGAACTACGTCAGCCGCCAGGTGCTGATCGCGCAGGGCAGCCAGCTCACCAACAAGTACGCCGAGGGCTATCCCGGCAAGCGCTACTACGGCGGCTGCGAGTACGTCGACATGGCGGAGTCGATCGCCATCGAGCGTGCGAAGAAGCTGTTCGGCGCGCCCTGGGCCAACGTGCAGCCGCACTCGGGCTCGCAGGCGAACCAGGCGGTGTACACGGCGGTGCTCAAGCCGGGCGAGACGATCCTCGGCATGTCGCTCGCGATGGGCGGGCACCTGACCCACGGCTCGCCGGTGAACCTGTCGGGCAAGCTCTATCGCGTGGTCTCCTACGGGCTGACGGAGAAGGAGGAGATCGACTACGACGCCGCCGAGCGCATCGCGATGGCCGAGAAGCCGAGGCTGATCGTCACCGGCGCCTCGGCGTACGCGCTGGCGATCGACTGGAAGCGCTTCCGCGCCATCGCCGACAAGTGCGGCGCGCTGCTCATGGCCGACATCGCGCACTACGCCGGCCTGATCGCCACCGGACTCTATCCGTCGCCGATCGGCATCGCCGACTTCGTCACCACCACGACGCACAAGACGCTGCGCGGGCCGCGCGGCGGCATGATCTTCGGCCTGCCCGAGCAGGAGAAGCCGATCAACAGCTCGATCTTCCCGGGGCTGCAGGGCGGGCCGCTGATGCACGTGATCGCCGCCAAGGCGGTGGCGCTCGGCGAGGCGCTGAAGCCCGACTTCAAGGGCTACCAGCAGCGCGTGCTGGAGAACGCGCGCGCCATGGCGAAGGTGCTGGTCGAGCGCGGCCTGCGCGTCGTCTCGGGGCGCACCGACTGCCACATGTTCCTCCTCGACCTGCGCCCGAAGAACGCCACCGGCAAGGACGCCGAAGATGCGCTGGGCCGTGCACACATCACCGTGAACAAGAACGCGATTCCGAACGACCCGCAGAAGCCCGCGGTGACCAGCGGCATCCGCATCGGCAGCCCGGCGATGACCACGCGCGGCTTCCGCCGCGCCGAGGCCGAGGTGCTCGCGCACCTCATCGCCGACGTGCTCGACAACCCGCACGAGATCGCGAACCTCGAGCGCGTCGCCGGCGAGGTGAAGGCGCTCTGCGCCCGCTTCCCGGTGTATGCGTGAGGCGATTCATCCCGTAGCGCCGGACCGCTGGCGCGACCTCGAGCGGCTCTTCGGCCCGCGCGGCGCCTACTACAACTGCTGGTGCATGTTCTGGCGGCTGCGCCGCCGCGACTTCCGCGCGTTCACCCCCGAGGAGCGCAAGGCCGCACTGCGCGACTGGGTGCGTTCAGGCGCGGAGCCGGGCCTCATCGCCTACCGCAACGGCAAGGCGGTCGCGTGGTGCGCGCTCGCACCGCGCAGCGAATATGCGGCCCTCGCGGCATCGCCGAAGCTCAAACCGGTAGGTGACATCACGGGCGTGTGGAGCATCACCTGCTACTTCATCGCGAAGCAGCACCGGCGCACGGGACTGATGACCGCGCTGCTCGACGAGGCCGCGCGGTACGCGCGTCGCAAGGGCGGCCGTCTGCTGGAAGGCTATCCGGTGGTTGCCGACGCGCTGCGGGGCTGCGACGGCTACACCGGCCTCGTGCCGGCGTACAAGAAAGCCGGCTTCCGCGTCGTCGCGCGCCCGACCCGCTCGATGCGCGTGATGCAGAAGGCGCTGTAAATAAAAAAGGCCGGCTTTCGCTGGCCTTTTTAGAGGTTGCGGAGACTACCGCGTCCGCACCGGGATGAGCTGAGCCTCCTCGCCCCCGGCCTTGTTGTCGAACGTCACTACCATCAGGCCCAGCGCCGGCGTGAGCGCGGCTTCGGCCGAGTTCACCGAGACCGTCGTGCTCCCGCTCGCTCCCGGCGGCACCGTGAGGAAGTCGCCCTGGCTGATCGAGCTCGACCAGGGGTTGTACTTCGCCGAGCCGGCGACGACCTTGTTGCCGCCATTCACGAGATCGAAGCTGACTGCATGGTAGGTCAAGCGCGGGTTCACCGTCTTGGAAAGGCAGGGCTCGCCCGTCCGGCAAAGCTGCGAGGAGAGCACCGGCAGCAGCGCGGTCGAGCTGTCCGTGGGAGCCAAGGCAAGAAACGCGATGCTGGCGCCCGGCGAACGCTTGCTGAAGACGAAGGTGCCCATCAGGCCGTTGGAGCTGCCGGTCTGGACCGCGCCCTGATCGGCGCCCACGATGATGTAGTCGTCCTTGCCGTCGCCGTCGACGTCGACGTAGATGTCGAACTCATTCACCGACGCGTTGGACCACCGGTTGTAGGTGTTGACCGCGAAGACGATCAGCTGCCGGTCCGGATTGGTTCCGCTCGGGAACGAGAAGGACTGGACGCCGACCGCGCGCACGTCGTTCGACGCCTTGTCGGTATGGTCGCCGTCCTCCTCGTCGTCCGCGTCACGGTCGTCCATCCGGCGATCGAAGAGTCCCCAGGCGTAGAAGTCCGCATCGCCCGAAATCACACCCTTCCTGTTGGTCACGGTGCCGACCGTCGACGGATTGGTGCCGGAGAGCGCGCCGATCTTCGTGTCGACGTCGGAGAGAGCCCGCGGTACCAGGTAGTAGGGCACGCGCAGCGCGACGCCGCCGTTGTCGGAGGCGCTCGCCGGCGTGAACTCGACAAAACCCACCACCTCGTGGAAG
>DASQAW010000409.1:0-3474 GCA_035635495.1 Burkholderiales bacterium | reverse complement strand
TCGAGCGCGGGGCAGAGCGACTGCCCCCAGGCGGTAAGGCGGTACTCGACTTTCGGCGGCACCTGGTTGTGGATGGTGCGCACGACGATGCCGTCGGCCTCGAGCTGGCGCAGCTGTTGCGCGAGCATCTTCTGGGAGATCCCGGGGATCGCCCGCTCGAGATCCGAGAAGCGCCGCACCTGCCCGCCGAAGAGGTGGAACAGGATCAGCAGCTTCCAGCGGCCGTCGATGAACTTCAGCGCCTGCTCGATGCCTTTCGCTGCCGAGACCGCGGTGTACTCGGGGCGCTCACCGGCGGGTGCGTCACTTACTTTCTCGTGCGTTCTTGCCACGCGGCGAGAGTAGTCCCATCTTGCGAGCCATGTCCATCCGGCTCCCCCCGGCGATCGAGCGCTACGTAAAGGCCGAGAACTCCGGCGACGTCGCATCGCTGTCCGAGTGCTTCGCGCAGACCGCCACGGTGCGCGACGAGGGCCGCACCCATCGCGGCCTGGCTGCCATCCAGCGATGGAAGGCCGAGACGGCGAAGAAATACAAGCACACCATGGAGCCGCTTGCCGTGGTCGATGAAGGCGGCAAGACCATCGTCACCAACCGGCTTGCCGGCAATTTCCCTGGCAGCCCGATCGAAGTGCGGTTTGCCTTTCAGCTCGAGGGCGACCGGATCACATCGCTAGAGATCGGCGGATGAGCTACCTCGGACTGGAAGGCAAGCGCGCGCTTGTCACCGGCGGCACGAAGGGCGCGGGCGAGGCGATCGTCGCCGCGCTGCGCGAGGCGGGCGCGAGGGTGCTGACCACGGCACGCTCCCGCCCCGATGGGCTTTCACACGCTGAAGACTTCCTGGCGGCCGACGTGTCCACGCCCGAAGGCTGCGCCGTCGTGGCGCAAGCGGTGCGCGATCGCCTCGGCGGCATCGACATCGTCGTGCATGTCGTCGGCGGCTCGTCCGCGCCCGCGGGCGGCTTCGCGGTGCTCGACGACGGGCAGTGGCACAAGGCGCTCGACCAGAACCTCTTTGCCGCGGTGCGCCTCGATCGCGCGCTCCTGCCGTCGATGATCGCGCAGCGCTCGGGTGTCATCGTCCATGTAACCTCGATCCAGAGCCGTCTGCCGCTGCCCGAGGCGACGCTGGCGTACGCAGCCGCGAAGGCGGCGCTCTCCAATTACAGCAAGGGGCTCTCGAAAGAGGTCGGCCCCAAAGGCGTGCGCGTGGTCCGCGTCGCGCCGGGCTGGATCGAGACCGACGCGGCGGTGCGCCTGGTCACGGAGCTGGCCGAGAAGTCGGGTACCGATTACGAGGGCGCGCGCAAGGGCCTGATGAATTCGCTCGGCGGCATCCCCATCGGCCGCCCGGCGACGCCGAGGGAAGTGGCGGATCTCGTCGCCTTCCTCGCCTCGCCGCGCGCCGCGTCGATCACCGGCGCCGAATACGTGATCGACGGCGGCACCGTGCCCACCGCGTAGAGAGCCTGCGGCTCGCGGGCTTTGCCGATTGACACACGGGTCGCGTCGCGTGCCATCGATGCGACGCGCATCGCCCCCACACTGCCACGCGTCGCATTTCGAGAATGCGGCCCGGAACGACGTGACGGGACTATTCATGTCGAGGCAAAGGAGATCATGATGGCTGAAGCGGCGGTCGTTCTCGTCCACGGCGGGTTCGTGGACGGCTCGGGTTGGGAAGATGTGTACAGGATCCTGAAGAAGGACGGCTACAACGTGAGCATTGTCCAGAATCCGACGACATCGCTTGCCGACGATGTGGCGGCGACGAAGCGTGTGCTCGCAAGGCAGAAAGGGCCGGTCATTCTGGTCGGCCACTCCTATGGTGGAGTGGTGATCACCGAGGCCGGCAATGATTCCAGGGTCGCGGGGCTGGTCTATATCGCGGCTTTCGCTCCAGACAAGGGAGAGTCCGTGGCTGCGCTGATCAAGGATCCACCGCCCGGAGCGCCCGTCCCCCCGATACTGCCGCCGCAGGATGGCTATCTGTACCTCGACACGGGAAAGTTCGCGGCCTCCTTCGCAGGCGACGTGGCCAGGGAAAAGGCCGAGTTCATGGCCAACTCGCAGGTTCCCTGGGGCCTGGACGCCCTCAACGGCACGATCAGCGAGGCCGCGTGGAAAACCAAGCCGAGCTGGTACCTGGTGGCCACCGACGACAAGATGATCCCGCCGCCGGCCCAGCGCTTCATGTCCAAGCGCGCGGGCTCGACGGTCATCGAGGCGAAGGGCAGTCACGCGATCTACGTGTCGAAGCCGGAAGCGGTGGCAAACATCATCGAGAAGGCCGCCCAAGGCGTCGCCCTAGCCAGCGCCACGCAATGAACTGACAGCCGCAAGGGCCGCGCAGAGCGGCGTAGAGTCAGGGACTGAGCGCCAGCCAGCATGCGGTTCTTCCGTGCACTCCGCGCCGTTCTGTGGGGCCTCCTCGGCATACGGCGGGGAGCCGACGCCGCGCGCGACATGGAAGGTGTCCAGCCCGGCGCGATCGTCCTCGCCGGCCTGCTGCTTGCCGCGCTGGTCGTCGGCGCGATCGTTCTCGCCGTGCGCTTCATCCTCGGCGATCGCACAGGGCCGCGTCGAACGTCCGAGGCCGTCGAAGCCGCTCGCGTAGCGCCGTCGTCTAAACCGCACGGACCGGTGGTCGTGCGCGACACGATCGAAGAGCGCGCGCGGCCTTGCACGGCATGCCATGGCAGCGCGACGCAGGCGACCAAGGATGGGTTCTCGCCGCGCATCGCGGGCAAGCCTGCCGGCTATCTCTTCAACCAGCTCGTGAGCTTCCGCGAGGGGCGGCGCACGTATCCGCCGATGGTCTACCTCGTGCAATACATGACGGACGACTACCTGCGCGAGATGGCCGCGTACTTCGCCGCGCTCGAGCTGCCTTATCCGCCGCCCGAACCGACTGCGCTGGCATCGACGGAGATCGCGCGCGCCAGGGACATCGTCGAGCAGGGCGATGCGGCGCGCGGCGTGCCGGCGTGCGTGGAGTGCCACGGCAAGACGCTGTCCGGAGCGGACCCGGCGATTCCCGGATTGCTCGGGCTGCCGCGCGAGTACATCGGGGCGCAGTTCGGCGCGTGGCGAAACGGGCGGCTGCGCTCCGTGGCGCCGGACTGCATGGCCGAAGTCGCCCGGCGGCTGGCCGCGGAGGACGTGCCGGTCCTTGCGGCGTGGCTCGCCGCGCAGCCGGTTCCCGCTCGCATGAAACCCGCGAGCGCGCCGCGCAAGCTGCCGCTCGAATGCGGCAGCGTGGAGGCTGCGCTCAAGAAACCCGCTGCCTCCAGTGCATCCACCGACATGGGGCGCGGGCAATATCTCGTCGCCGCGGGCGATTGCATCGCCTGCCATACCGCCATCGGCGGCGCGCCGTTTGCCGGCGGGCGCGCCATCGAGACGCCTTTCGGCACGGTGTATGCGAGCAACATCACGCCCGATGTGGCGACCGGCATCGGCGGCTGGTCG
>DASQAW010000408.1:0-6738 GCA_035635495.1 Burkholderiales bacterium | reverse complement strand
GAGCAAGGCTACACCGCCGCGCTGATCATCGACCAGGCCGTGCGCGACGCGAAAGGCAAGCTCGAGGACGCAAAGCTGTTCCGCGCCGCGCTGATGAAGGCGCCGGAGCGCGCCAAGACGCCGCGCGGTCCGTGGAAGGAGGCGTCCAACGGCACGCCGATCCAGGATTACTACGTGCGCGCGCTGGTCAAGGACCGCGAAGGGCGCATCGTGAACCGCAAGATCGGCACCATCCTCAAGGACCACCGCGACTTCTGGCTCAAAGAGTGCAACATGAAGTAGCGGTGCACGGAAAATAGGGACTGTCCCTATTTTCCGTTCTTGATGTCCACGATCCTTTTCCTAGAGCAGGCGCTGAACGGCGTGCAGTTCGGGCTGATGCTGTTCCTGCTCGCCGCCGGGCTCACGCTCGTGTTCGGCATCATGGACATGATCAACCTCGCGCACGGCTCGCTCTACATGATCGGCGCGTACTTCATGGCGAGCTTCGTGCAGATGACGGGGTCGTTCTGGCTCGGGCTGCCGCTCGCGCTCGGCGCCACCGCGCTGGTCGGCGCGGCGCTGGAGATGTCGCTCCTGCGCCGCCTCTATGGGCGCGACCACCTGACGCAGGTGCTGGCGACGTTCGCGATCATCCTCATCGCCAACGAGGCGGTGCGCATCGCCTGGGGCTCGCAGCCGATCATGCTGAACCCGCCGCCGGCGCTCACCGGGCCGGTCGCCCTTCCCGGCGGGCTGCAGTACGCGTCCTATCGGCTCCTGATCATCGGCGTGGGAGCGGCTGTGGCGCTTGCTTTGTATTTGTTGGTTGCAAAGACAAAGGTGGGGATGCTGGTGCGCGCCGGCGCCTCGAACCGCGAGATGGCGGTCGCGATGGGCGTCAACATCCGGCGGCTCTTCACCGTGGTGTTCGCGCTCGGCGCGGCGCTCTGCGCGCTCGCCGGGGCGATGCTCGGGCCGATCCTCGCGGTGCAGGTCGGAATGGGCGAGAACATCCTGATCCTCGCTTTCGTGGTGATCGTGATCGGCGGCATCGGCTCGATCCGCGGCGCCTTCGTCGGCTCGCTGCTCGTCGGCATCGTCGACACGAGCGGCCGCGCCTTCCTGCCGATCATCTTCTCCGTCTTCCTGCCGCCGCAGTTCGCGAGCGCGGCCGGGCCGGCGGTGGCCTCGGTGCTGATCTACCTGCTGATGGCCGTCGTCCTCTACTTCCGGCCGCAGGGCCTGTTCCCCGCCCGCGGATGAGGCGCGCAGCGCTCGTTTTTCTGGCGTTGGCGGTCTTCCCGCTGGTCATGCAAGCGGTCGACGGCATGTTCTACGTGAGCCTCGCGAGCCGCGTGCTGATCTACGCCATCGCGGCGACCAGCCTGAACCTGGTCCTAGGCTACGGCGGCATGGTGAGCTTCGGCCATGCCGCGTTCTTCGGCGCCGGCGCATTCGTCGTCGGCATCCTCGCCGTCGAAGGCGTGCGCAGCGCCTGGATCGCGTGGCCGGCGGCGATCGTGGTGGCGGCCTTTGCCGCGTTGGTGGTCGGCGCGCTGTCGCTGCGCACGCGCGGCGTGTACTTCATCATGATCACGCTCGCCTTCGCGCAGATGATCTACTACATCTTCGTCTCGCTGAAGGCCTATGGCGGCGACGACGGCCTGTCGATGCCCGGCCGCTCGACCGTCGGTCTCGATATCAACCTGCGCGACGATTTCGCCTGGTACTACATCGTGCTCGCGCTCCTCGCCGCGGTGCTCTACGGCCTGCACCGGCTGGTGCACTCGCGCTTCGGCCGCGTGATCGACGCCATCCGCGAGAACCAGGCCCGGGCGGAAGCGATCGGCTTCCCGGTCTACCGCTACAAGCTGCTCTGCTTCGTCATCTCCGGCGCCGCCGCCGGCCTCGCCGGCGCCCTGATCGCCAACCAGTCGAGCTACGTCAGCCCGAGCCTGCTGCACTGGATCCAGTCGGGCACGCTGATGATCATGGTGATCCTCGGCGGCGTCGGCACGCTCTGGGGCGGCGTGATCGGCGCGGCGGTGCTGCTCTTGCTCGAGCACCTGATCGCCGACTACCGCATCGGCTGGCTCGCGGCGATGGCTCCCAACTACCAGGATCACGCCGGCCTCGCCGTGGGCGTCGTGCTCCTCACCATCGTGATGCTCGCGCCCGAGGGCCTTGCCGGCCTCTTCAGCAAAAAGGAGAAATGAGGCCATGCTTGAGCTGCGCGGCGTCTCCAAGCGCTTCGGCGGCGTGGTGGCCACCGACGACGTCACGCTCGACGTCGTGCGCGGCGAGGTGCACGCGCTGATCGGGCCCAACGGCGCCGGCAAGACGACGCTCATCGGCCAGATCTCGGGCGTGCTGCCGACCGACATGGGCCGCATCCTCTTCAACGGCGTCGATATCACCCGGCAGCCGGCGCACGCGCGAGTGCATGCGGGGCTCGCCCGCAGCTACCAGATCACCAGCATCTTCCGGCGCTTCAGCGTGCTCGATAACCTGGCGCTTGCCGTGCAGGCGCGCAGCGGCTCCAGCTTTTCCTTTTGGCGGCCCGTAACCGCCGAGAGTGCGCTATTCGACGAGGCGCGCGCGATCGCCGGCCAGATCGGCCTTGCGGAGAAATCGGCCCAGATGGCCGCCACGCTGGCCCATGGCGAGCAGCGCGCGCTGGAAGTCGGGCTGGCGCTCGCCACGCGGCCGCGGCTCGTGCTGCTGGATGAGCCGATGGCCGGCATGGGGCCGCAGGAATCGAGCCGCATGATCGAGCTCATCGCGCGGATCCGCGCGCAGGTCACGGTGCTGCTGGTGGAGCACGACATGGACGCGGTGTTCCGCCTCGCCAACCGCATCTCGGTGCTGGTGAACGGCCGCCTCATCGCCACCGACGCGCCGCAGGCGATCCGCGCCGACCCGGCGGTGCGCAAGGCTTATCTCGGAGAAGAGCTTGCTGCTTGAGGTGCAGAGGCTCGAGACCGCCTACGGCGCGAGCCAGGTGCTCTACGGCATCGACCTCGCCATCGACGCCGGCGAAGTGGTTACGCTCCTCGGCCGCAACGGCATGGGCAAGACGACCACGGTGCGCTCGATCATGGGCCTCACGCGCCCGCAGGGCGGCGCGATCAGCTTCCGCGGCCGGCGCATCGAGCGCGAGGCGCCGGATCGCATCGCCCGCCTGGGCATCGCGCTGGTGCCCGAGGGGCGGCAGATCTTCCCCAACCTCACGGTGCTGGAGAACCTCGTCGCCTTCGCCGACAACCGCTCGCAGCGCGGGCAACCATGGACGCCGGGCGGCGTCTTCGACCTGTTTCCCAATCTAAAAGCAAGAGCCGACAACATGGGCAACCAGCTCTCGGGCGGCGAGCAGCAGATGCTGGCGATCGGCCGGGCGCTGGTCACCAACCCGCATCTCCTGATCCTGGACGAGGCGACCGAGGGCCTCGCGCCGCTGGTGCGCGAGGAGATCTGGAAGTGCCTCGGCCGGCTGCGCGAGGCCGGGCAGACGATCCTGGTCATCGACAAGTACATCGAGCGCCTGGTGCGGCTCGCCGACCGGCACACCATCATCGAGCGCGGGCGCGTCGCCTGGCAGGGCAGCTCGCGCGAGCTCGATGCCGACCGCGGACTCTGGCATCGTTACCTGGGCGTCTGATCATGAGCTGGCTCGAACTCGCTGGACAGTACCTCATCGTGCTTTTCTTTCTGGTGACCGGACTCTCGAACCTGACCAAGGCGCGCATCGCCGATCACATCGAGCGCATGGAAGGCTTCGGCGTGCCTTTCCCCGCCACGACCTTCTGGCTCGGCATCGTGTTCCAGCTCACCGGCTGCGCGCTGCTCCTGCTGGAGTGGCACCCGGCGATCGGCGTGCTGTGCCTGATCGTCTTCACCATCACGGCGAGCGCGATCTTCCACCGCTTCTGGATGAAGGACGATCCCGTGCAGCGGAACTTCTCGCGCCTCAACCTGCTCGGCAACATGGCGATCCTGGGCGGCCTGCTGCTGCTCCTGGAGAACGTCCGGTGACCGATTTCCGGTGGCCGCGATCAGCGGCCGAGATCGACCGCATCCAGAGCGAGCGCAAGCGCATCGCGGTCGAGCGCGCGCTGCAGTCGCCGTTCTGGAAGCGGCGCATGCCTTCCCTGGATCTCGACCATCTCGACGACCCGGACGTCTGGCGGCGCATCCCGGTGCTGACGAAGGATGCGCTGCGCGAGATTCCGGCGCAGTGGTTCCACGAGGAGTTCTGCATCGCGCCGCGCACCAAGGTCGTCGAGTACTGGCGCTCCGGCGGCGCCACCGGCCGGCCGCTCTTCTATCCGCGCTCGGCCGACGACATGGCGACCAACATCATGGCCTTCGAGCGCGCCTGGGCATTGATCGGCGCCACCGCCGAGGACTGCGCGCACATCTCGTTCCCCCTGGGGGTGCATCCCGTCGCCCACCTCTACGCCCGCGCCGCGATCAACCTCGGCATCGGTACGGTGTGGTGCGGCGCGGGAACCAACACCGCCTCCGAAGCGCAGCTCGAGCTGATCGGGCAGCTCAAGCCCACCATCTGGATCGGCATGGCGAGCTACGGCCTGCACCTCGCCAACCTCGCCGAGACCAAAGGCATCGACCTCTCGCAGTCGACGGTGAAAAAGCTGCTGGTCGCCGCCGAGCCGCTCTCGCCGGTCAAGCGCGGCAAGCTCGAGCGCGCCTGGGGCGCCGAGGTCTTCGACCACTTCGGCATGACCGAGGCGGCGATCGTCTCGGGCGAAGGCCTCGACCACAACGGCATGCATGCTTTCACCGACCTCTGGCATCTCGAGGTGCTCGACGACGCCGGCGATCCGGTGGCAGAGGGCGAAGTCGGCTCACTGGTCGTCACTGCGCTCTGGTCAAACACGATGACGCCGTTCCTGCGCTGGAGCTCGGGCGACCTGGTATCGCTTGCGCCCGCTGCCGGCGGCGCGCATCCCTGGTCGGTGTTTCCAATCATGCGGCACGCGCGGCGCACGGTCGGATTCTTCAAGGTGCGCGGCGTCAACATCAACCACGCCGAGCTCGAGGACGCGATGTTCCGCGACCCGTCGGTGGTCGACTTCCGCGCCGAGGTCTACAACGCCGGCGGCAACGACGCGCTGCACCTGCACGTCGAAACAAGGACTGGCGGAATCGCTCCGATCGTGGACATGATTCGCCGCACCTTCCAGCTCACGCCGGAAGTGACGCTGCTGCCGCGGGGCACGATCGCCAAGGAGTTCGAGGCGAACGTAAAGGCGCCGCGCTTCGTCGACAAGAGAGGATGAGCATGCGCTTCATCATCATCCTGCTTTGCCTGGTGGCGGGTTTCGCCACGGCGCAGGAGTACCCGGCGAAGAGCGTGCGCCTGATCGCCGCCGCCGCGCCGGGCGGCAATCCGGACGTGCTGGCGAGGATGCTGGCGGCGCGGCTTGCCGAGACCTTCGGCAAGCCCTTCGTGGTGGAAAACATTCCCGGCGCCGGCGGCGTGGTCGCCGCCGAGCAGGTGGCGCGCGCGAACCCCGACGGCCATGTGCTGATGCTCGGCGACTCGGGCGCGCTCGCCATCAATCCGGCGCTCAACTCGAAGCTCACGTACTCGCCGCTGCGCGACTTCACGCTCGTCACCGCGCTCGCCGCGGTGCCGACCGTGCTGGTATCCCCGCCCTCGGTGCCCGCGACGACGCTCGCGGAATTCGTCGCCGCCGCGAAGAGCAAGCCCGGCGCCATGACCTACGGCTCCGCGGGCAACGGCTCGGTGCATCACCTGACGATGGCGGTCTTCGCCTCGCGTGCCGGGATCGACATGCTGCACGTGCCCTACAAGGGCGGCAGTGCCCTCGTTGCCGCGCTGCTCGGGGGCGAAGTGCAGGCCGGCTGGTCCGGCATCCCCAACGTCGCCGCGCACATCAAGTCGGGCAAGCTGAAGGTCTTTGCCATCAGCACCGTGCACCGCTCGGCGAGCCTGCCCGAGGTGCCGACGGCGATCGAGCTGGGCTACCCGGACTTCGACATCGCCACGGTCATCGGCCTGCAAGCGCCCGCCGGCGCGCCGCGCGAGGTCGTCACGCGGCTGCAGGGCGCGGTGGCGAAGATCCTGCGCGAGCGCGACATTGCCGAGCGCATGACCAACCTCGGCATGGAGCTGCGGGAGAACGGCACCGAGCACTACGTCCGGTTCGTGAAGGAAGACATGGAGCGCTATGCGCTGGCGGTGAAGGCCGCGGGGATCCGGGGTGAGTAGCCTCGATCGGATCCGCACCGACGTCGTCGGCAGCCTGCTGCGCCCGGCGGACTGGAAGCAGGCGCGCCTGGCGCTCGAGACGGGGAAGCTTTCAGCGGAGGAGTTCGCGCACGTCGAGCTGGACTGCGTGCGCCGTCACATCCGCCTGCAGGAGGCCCTCGGCCTGGACGTCGTCACCGACGGCGAGCTGAGCCGCCTCAACTTCCAGGACAGCTTCGGCCTCGCGGTCAGCGGCTACGACGCGGGTACCGACACCGTCCGAACGCAGGAGCAGCGCGCAGGCCACACGCCGCTCTCGCGCTGGGACATTCCCGATCTCGCCGCGCCGGGGACGCCGGTGGTGCATCGGCGGCCGGTGGTGAACCGCTTGCAACTGGTCCGAAACCCGCCCCTGGACGAATACCGGCGCGCGGCGCCGCTGGCGAAGAAGCCGGTGAAGGTGTCGCTCATCGGCCCGGACCGGGTGATGCAGCGCTTCGACCATGCTGGCTCCAAGGCCG
>DASQAW010000407.1:0-34845 GCA_035635495.1 Burkholderiales bacterium | reverse complement strand
CGAGGTGGGCAAGGTCTACGAGGGCACGGTGCTGCGCCTGCTCGACTTCGGCGCGATCGTGCAGCTATTGCCGGGAAGAGACGGCCTGCTGCACATCTCGCAGATCAGCCACGAGCGCGTCAACGCCGTGTCCGATCACCTGAAGGAAGGGCAGGTCGTGAAGGTCAAGGTGCTCGAGGCCGACGACAAGGGTCGCGTGCGGCTCTCCATGAAGGCCGTCGAACCCAAGGGCGAGACTGCGAAGCAGAACAGCTAAGTTTTGGGCCGCCCCCCTGTAAAGGGGGGCAGCGTAGCGGGGGGTTACTTCGCGACCTGCCGCTCGCGCAGCTCGTCGAGCGTCTTGCAGTCGATGCAGAGCGTCGCCGTCGGGCGCGCTTCCAGGCGCTTGAGCCCTATTTCCACGCCGCAGCTGTCGCAATAGCCGTACTCGTTGGCGTCGATGCGCGCGATGGTCTCGTCGATCTTCTTGATCAGCTTTCTTTCCCGATCGCGGTTGCGCAGCTCCAGCGCCATGTCGGATTCCTGGCTGGCGCGGTCGTTGGGATCGGCGAACACGGTCGCCTCGTCCTGCATCGTGTGGACGGTGCGGTCGATCTCCTGGGACAGCTCGGCTTTCAGCGTTTCGAGGATCTTGCGGAAGTGGCCGCGCTGCTTGGCGTTCATGTACTCCTCGCCTTTTTTCGCAGCGTACGGGGTGAAGCTCTTGCGGGTCAGTTCAACAGCCATTTCCGGCACAGCCTAAAAAAGTGGAGCGCTTTTGTAGCAGAAAACCCCCCCTGTCGCAAGCAATCTGCGTTGCTCTGGAGATGCGCTAAGGGTATCATTTGCCGCCATTTTCGGGGCGTGGCGCAGTCTGGTAGCGCGCTTGCTTTGGGAGCAAGATGTCGGAGGTTCAAATCCTCTCGCCCCGACCAGGAATTTGCGTTTTTTTGCAGCTTGCTCGCGGACTGCCCGTAGCTCAACCGGATAGAGCACCAGCCTTCTAAGCTGGGGGTTACAAGTTCGAGTCTTGTCGGGCAGGCCAGATTGCGATGGTGGCCGTAGCTCAAAGGTAGAGTCCAGGGTTGTGATCCCTGTTGTTGTGGGTTCGAGTCCCATCGGCCACCCCACTAACCGTGCCACTCGAGCGCGAACTGAAGTTCGGCATCGAAGCGGGCGCCGCCGCGCGCGCAGCCCGGCTGCTGCCCTTCGCGTCGCGCCCGCGCCTTAGGCGGGTGGAGAGCGTTTACTACGACACCGGCGACTTCCAGCTCGAAGCCGCCGGCACGGCGCTGCGCCTGCGGCGCGACGGACGGCAGTGGCTGCAGACGCTGAAGGCGCCGCAGGGCGTACAGACCGCGCTCGCCGCGCGCAACGAATGGGAAATGCCGGCGCCGCGCGGGCGCCTCGATCCGTCGCTCTTTCCGCGCGAAGCGGTGCGCGCCGCGACCGGTCTCGACATCGTGCGGCTCGCGCCGCGGCTGCGACCGATGTTCGCGACCCGCTTCGAGCGCCGCTCGGCGCCGCTCAGGCTCGGGCACGGCGTGCGCGCCGAGGCATGCATCGACCGCGGCGCGATCGAGGCGGGACGCGCACGCGAGCCGATCCTCGAGCTTGAGCTCGAGCTGCTCGAGGGCGACGTCGGCCCGCTGCTTGGCCTGGCCGAAACGCTGATCGAACCGCTCGGGCTCCGCATCGGCAGCGCGAGCAAGGCCGAGCGCGGGTATCGACTGTTCCGCTCGGCCACCCCGCCGGCGCCGGCGAAGTGGCCGCGCCCGGCGATCGAGGAGCATGCCGCGGCGAGCGACGCGTTCGTCCTCCTCTGTAGCGCGGCGCTCGGCCAGATCGCCGCCAATGCGGCCGGCGTCAGCGACGGCACCGATCCCGAATATCTGCACCAGTTGCGCGTAGGTGTCCGGCGCCTGCGCTCGGCAGTTCGCGCGTTCCGGCCGCTGCTCAAGCGCCGGCGCGCACGTGCCGTCGAGCAACCCTTCCGCCAGATGATGCGCACCTTGGGCGCCGCGCGCGACTGGGATGTCTTCGGCCAGGCGCTGGCCGAGGCGCAAACGCCGGCCTCGCTCGTGACCGTGGCGCGGGCGCGCCGCGCCGCGGCGCGGCGTGCCGCGCGCGAGGTGGTGAGCTCGGCCCGCTTCCAGCTCGCGCAGCTCGGCGCGCTGCGCTGGCTGCACGGCGATCCCTGGCGCTCGGACACCGCGCGCGCCGAGCCGCTGCCGCGCTTCGCGCGCCGCTCGCTCGAGCGGCTGCACGCGCGACTCCTGCAGCGCGCGCGCAAGATCGACTGGCGCGATGTGCCGCGGCGCCATGCCGTGCGCATCGCGGTCAAGCGCCTGCGCTACGCCTGCGATTTCTTCGCGCCGTGCTTTCCGCACCAGGCAGTGGCACCGATGGTGCGCGCGCTGGCGGCGCTGCAGGACACGCTCGGCGAGCTCAACGACATCGCCGTCGCCCGCGGCCTGCTGGCGGAGCTCGCGGCGCCGCACGCGGCGCCCGAGCTGCGCGCGGCCGCCTCTCAGGTGCGCGCCGGGCTCGCCGCCCGCGAGCGCGAGCTCATCGCTTCGCTCGCGCAGGAGTGGACCGCGCTCGAGCGGCGCCGTCCTTATTGGCGGCCGAAGCCAAGGCGTCGCGCTCGACGCTGAACACCTCGGCCTTCGGCCACGCGAGCTTCAAGGCACGCCAGCGGCGCTGCACGGCCGCTCTTCCGTCACCGACTTCGCACAGCAGCAGGCCGCCGGGCTCCAGATGGTCCGGCGCCTGCGCCAGGATGCGCGCGACGAGATCGAGGCCGTCCGCGCCGCCGGTGAGCGCGAGCCGCGGCTCGTGCCGGTACTCGGCGGGCAGGCTCGCCATGGCGGCTGCGCTCACGTAGGGCGGGTTGCTCAGAATCAGGTCATAGCGCGTGCCGCGAACGCCGTCGAAGAGATCCGAGCGCTGGAGGTGCACGCGACGCCCGAGCCGGTGCCGCGCGACATTCTTCCGGGCCACGGCGATCGCGCCGGGCGAGAGGTCGATGGCATCGACCTGCGCGGCCGGAAACGCGCGCGCCGCGAGAATCGCGAGGCAACCGCAGCCGGTGCAGAGGTCTAGCACCCGCTTGGCCGCGCGCCGTCGAAGCCCCGCCAGCAGCTCCGCGATGTGCGAGCGCGGCACGATCACGCGCTCGTCCACATGGAACGGCTGCCCGGCAAGCCACGCCTCCTTCAGGAGGTACGCGACCGGAATGCGTTCCGCGATCCGCCGCCCGGCCAGCCGCTCGATGCGCTGCACGTCCGTGGCCTCGGCGCCGAGATCGGCATTGAATGGCAGCCCGAGCCCGCGCAGCACCAGCCAGGCAGCCTCGTCGCGGGGCTTGTCCGTGCCGTGGCCGTAGCAAAGCGAAGCGGCGGCGAAGCGAGCCGCTGTGCGCTCGATCAGCTCAGCGAGCGTCAAGCAGCGCGCGCAGCGCGTCGAGATAGATCAGCGGCAGGACTTCCAGCTCGTCGAGCGCGATGTGCTCGTTGAGCTTGTGGATGCTCATGTTGACTGGGCCGATCTCGATCACCTCGGGACAGATGTCGATGATGAAGCGCGCGTCGGAGGTACCGCCGGTAGTCGAGAGCTCCCCGCTCGCTCCCGTGTGGCGCTTGCCGGCCGCGAGCACGATGTCGGCGAGGCGCCCGCGCTTGCTCAGGAACGGCCTGGCACCGAGCGTCCAGTCGACCGCGTAGTCGAGCCCATGCTTCTTCAGCACCGCCGCCACGCGCTGGCGCAGCGACTCCTCCGAGCTTTCGGTGGAGAAGCGGAAATTGAAATCCACCTCCACCGAACCGGGCACCACGTTCCCCGCGCCGGTGCCGGCGTGGATGTTCGAGACCTGGAAGCTGGTCGGCGGGAAGCTCTCGTTGCCCTTGTCCCACTGCGTGCGCGCAAGCTCGGCCAGGGCGGGGGCGAGCAGGTGGATCGGATTCTTGACCAGATGGGGATAGGCCACGTGTCCTTGGACGCCGCGCACGACCAGGTGCGCGGAAAGCGAGCCGCGCCGCCCGATCTTCAGCATGTCGCCCAGCGTGTCGACCGAGCTCGGCTCGCCGACGATGCAGTAGTCGATGGTCTCGTTGCGTGCTTTCAGCTTCTCAACCACCCGGACCGTGCCGTCGACGGCCGGGCCTTCCTCGTCGGATGTGAGGAGCAGGGCGATCGATCCGGCGTGGCGCGGGCGCTCGGCGGCGAAGCGCTCGGCGGCGACCACGAACGCGGCGATCGAGGACTTCATGTCGGCTGCGCCGCGGCCGTAGAGCTTGCCGCCGCGCACGGTGGGAACGAAAGGATCGGACTGCCACTCGCTCAGCGGCCCGGTCGGCACCACGTCGGTGTGGCCCGCAAAGCAGACCACGGGATGCTCCGTGCCGCGGCGCGCCCAGAGGTTAGTCACCTGGCCGAACTTCATGGGTTCGCAGCGGAAGCCGGCTTTCGTGAGGCGCGCGGCCAGCAGTTGCTGGCAGCCGCCGTCTTCCGGAGTCACCGACCTGCGCGCTATGAGCTCCTTGGCGAGCTCGAGCGCGCCACTACTTTCAGGCATTCATGTCGATCTTGAAATCGTTGAATGACGCGCCGCCGCTCGCGCCGCCGCCGGACTTCTCGCCCGACTTTTCCGGCGGGGGCGGCGGTGGCGTGGCGGGCCTCGCCTGGCCGCTGATCTCGCCGGCGGTCGCCTGGTTGATAAGCCACAGCATGTTGCTCGCCGAGTCGGCGTTCGCCATGGCCTCGTCCTGGGTGATCTTGCCCTCGATGAAGAGCTTGAAGAGCGACTGCTCGAAAGTCTGCGAGCCCGGCGACATGCTCTTCTCCAGCGCTTCCTTGATCTCGCCGATCTCGCCCTTCTCGATCAGCTCGGCGATGTGCCGCGTGTTGAGGAGCACCTCCGCCGCGGCGAGGCGCACGCCGGTCTTGGTGCGCACGAGGCGCTGCGAGATCACGGCCTGCAGCGCGGCGGCGAGGTCGAGGAGCAGCGCCGGCCGGTTCTCGAGCGGGTAGAAGTTGATGATGCGGTTCATCGCGTGGTAGCTGTTGTTCGCGTGCAGCGTGGCGAGGCACAGGTGGCCCGACTGCGCGTAGGCGAGGGCCATGGCCATGGTCTGCTTGTCGCGGATCTCGCCGATCAGGATGCAATCGGGCGCCTGGCGCAGGGCATTGCGCAGGGCGATCTCGAAGGCCTTGGTATCGGTACCCACCTCGCGCTGGTTCACGATCGACTTCTTGCTCTGGAAGATGTACTCCACCGGGTCCTCGAGCGTGAGGATGTGGCCCGATTTCAGGCCGTTCCGGTGATCGAGCATCGACGCGAGCGAGGTCGACTTGCCCGAGCCGGTCGCGCCGACCATCAGGATCAGGCCGCGCTTCTGCATGATGATTTCCTTCAGGATCTCGGGCAGCCCGAGCGTGTCGATCGCGGGGATCGAGCCGGGGATGTAGCGCACGACGACCGCGGGGGAGCCTTTCTGGCGGAACGCGCTGATGCGGAAGGTGCCGACGCCTTCCAGCGCGTAGGCGGTGTTCAGCTCCATCTCCTCTTCGTATTCCTTGATCTGGCGCTCGTTCAGCACCTCGTAGAGGAGCTTCTGCACCGTCTCGGCCGTCATCACGGTCTGGTTCACCGGCATGGCGAGGCCGTTCAGCTTGATGTTGATCGGCGCACCCACGGAAATGAAGATGTCCGAGGCCTTCTTGTCGGCCATCACCTGGAACAGCCGCGTCATCGCTGGCATGTTGCCCCCCTGAAGCCCCAAATGCGCCTAGTTTAATCGCCCCGGAGAAGTTCGTTCAGGCTAGTTTTTGCGCGGGTCTTCGCATCCACCTTTTTTACAATCACCGCACAGTACAGGGCGCAGCTGCGATCACCCGAGGGCAAAGTGCCGGAAACGACCACCGAACCGGCCGGGACGCGCCCGTACAGGATTTCGCCCGTCGTCCGATCGAAGATGCGCGTGCTCTGGCCCAGATAAACCCCCATCGAGAGCACGCTGTTCTCCTCGACGATCACGCCCTCGACGACCTCCGAGCGCGCGCCGATGAAGCAGTTGTCCTCGATGATCACCGGATTCGCCTGCACCGGCTCGAGCACGCCGCCGATGCCCACCCCGCCCGAAAGGTGCACGTTCTTGCCGATCTGCGCGCAGGAACCGACCGTGGCCCAGGTGTCCACCATCGTGCCTTCGTCGACGTAGGCGCCGATGTTCAC
The DNA here is from genome assembly GCA_035635495.1 of Burkholderiales bacterium. Lineage (GTDB taxonomy): Bacteria > Pseudomonadota > Gammaproteobacteria > Burkholderiales > SG8-39 > SCGC-AG-212-J23. The sequence goes on along the minus strand of DASQAW010000407.1, from coordinate 28,631 downwards.
GTAGGAGGGCATCAGCACCGCATTGCGGGCGATATAGGCGCCGCGCCTCGCCATGGCAGGCGGCACCACGCGGAAGCCGGCCGCGGCGAAGTCGAACGACGGCCCGAACTTGCCCGGCACCTTGTCGTAGTAGCGCGTCGCGCCGCCCTCGATCACCCGGTTGTCCTCGAGCCGGAAGGAAAGCAGCACGGCTTTTTTGAGCCACTGGTGGGTGATCCACTGGCCGCCCGCCTTCTCGGCCACGCGCAGCTTCCCGGCGTCGAGTCCGGCGATCGCTTCCTCGATCGCGGCGCGCAGCGCCTTCGGCGCGTTGGCGGCGTTGAGCGCCGCGCGGCCTTCCCAGGCGGCCTCGATCGTGTCCTTGGCGCTCACAGGGAACCGGCGAAGCGCATGATCCGCTCCATCGCTTCGACGCACTCCGCGAGCGGTGGAACCAGCGCTATGCGAACGTGGTTCGCGCCCGGATTGCCCGCATCTGTTTTCCTGGCGAGAAAACTTCCTGGCAGCACGAGCACATTGTATTGGGCGTGCAGGCGCCGCGCGAACTCCGCGTCGTCGATCGGCGTGCGCACCCAAAGGTAAAACCCGCCATCGGGCATCTCGGTCTTGAGCGGCGAGCGCACCAAGGGGAGCACGGCGCGGTATTTCTCGGCGTACCGCCGGCGGTTCTCCTCCACGTGCCGCTCGTCGCGCCATGCCGCCACTGACGCGGCTTGCACGGCCAGGCTCATCGCCGAGCCGTGGTAGGTGCGGTACAGCAGGAATTTCTTGATCAGCTCGGCGTCGCCCGCGACGAAGCCGGAGCGCATGCCCGGCGCGTTGGAGCGCTTCGACAGGCTGGAGAACGCGACCAGCCGCTCATACGAGCGGCCGAGCGCATGCGCCGCCTGCAGCGCGCCGAGCGGCGGCTCGCCGCAATAGATCTCGGAGTAGCACTCGTCCGCGGCGATGGCGAAGCCATGCCGGTCCGAAAGTTCGAACAGCTCGCGCCAGTCGTCGAGCTTCATCACCCGCCCGGTGGGGTTGGCGGGCGAGCAGGCGTAGAGCAGTTGCACGCCGGCCCAGCTTTCCGGGCTGCCGTATACGGGCGTTGCGCCGGCCAGGAGCGCGGCACCCTCGTAGATTTGGTAGAACGGGTTCGGGCACACCACCTTTGCGTCGCGGGTGGGATCCAGCACCGTCTGGGCGAAGGCGAAGAGCGCCTCGCGGGAGCCGTTGACCGGCAGCACCTGGGTCTCGGCATTCGGTTGCGGGATGCCGTAGCGCCGGGCGAGCCATGCCGCGATCGCTTGGCGCAGCTCGGGGGTGCCGGCGGTCAGCGGATACGCGGCGAGGCCGTCGAGCGCGGCGGCCAGTGCATCCTTTACCAGTGCCGGGGTCGGATGCTTCGGCTCGCCGATCTGCAGGTTGATCGGCCGCAGCGCGGCCGGCGGCGTGTTGCCGGCGATCAGCGCCCGGAGCTTTTCAAACGGGTAGGGCTGCAGCCTGCCGAGAAGGGGATTCACCGGGCGGGCATCTCTCCGCGCCAGCCTCTCTTGCGGTGCTCGGCGATTACGGTGGCGTAAATCCCGCCGCGCACGTTGAAGCGCGCCTCGAGCCGCATCAGCCGCGGCTGGGTCGCGCGCACGAGGTCGTCCAGGATCTTGTTGGTCACCGCCTCGTGGAACGCGCCTTCGTCGCGGTAGGACCAGACGTAAAGCTTGAGTGACTTGAGCTCGACGCACAACTTGTCCGGGACGTAGTCGAGCAGGAGCGTCGCGAAGTCCGGCTGTCCGGTCATCGGACAGAGGCACGTGAACTCCGGGATCTCCATGTGGATCCGGTAATCACGCTCGCGCGCCGGGCTGGGAAAAGTCGCCAATGCACGATGAGGCCGCTTGGAAGGACGAGAGGGCACTGGCTCGGAAAAAACGGCCGGAAAAAGAGCGCGCAAATGTTATCATTTTCGCGTGCGTCTAACTCAAATAAAGCTGTCTGGTTTCAAGTCCTTCGTAGATCCCACCACGATTCATGTCCCCGGCCAGCTGGTCGGCGTGGTCGGCCCGAATGGCTGCGGGAAATCGAACGTGATCGACGCCGTGCGCTGGGTGCTCGGCGAGAGCCGCGCCTCCGCGCTGCGCGGCGACTCGATGCAGGACGTGATCTTCAACGGCTCGGTGAATCGCCAGGCGCTGGCGCGCGCCTCGGTGGAGCTGCACTTCGACAACTCGCTCGGCCGCGCGGCGGGGCAGTGGTCGCAGTACGCCGAGATCTCCGTGAAGCGCGTGCTCCAGCGCGACGGCGAGTCCAGCTACTACATCAACGGTACGCACGTTCGCCGGCGCGACATCACCGACATGTTCCTCGGCACCGGCCTCGGCCCGCGCGCCTACGCGATCATCGAGCAGGGCATGATCTCGCGCGTCATCGAGGCGAAGCCCGAGGAGCTGCGCGTGTTCCTCGAGGAGGCGGCGGGGATATCGAAATACAAGGAACGGCGCCGCGAGACCGAGACGCGCCTCGCCGACACGCGAGAGAACCTGGCGCGCATTGGCGACATTCGCCTGGAGCTAGGGCTCCAGATCGAGAAGCTCGACGCGCAGGCGCAGGTGGCGACGCGTTACCAGGAGCTGCAAGCGGACCTGCAGCTGAAGCAACACTTGCTGTGGTACCTGCGCCGGCGCGACGCCGCCGCCGAGCGCGAGCGCCATTCGGCCGAGGTGGCGCGCGTCACCAACGAGCTCGAGGCGGAAAACGCCCAGTCGCGCTCGCTCGAGACCCGGCTGGAAACCGCGCGCTCGGCGCACTACCAGGCGGGCGACGCGATGAACACGGCGCAGGCCGCGCTCTATGGGGCCAACGCCGAAGTCGCACGGCACGAATCCGAGCTGCGCCACGCGGAAGAGACGCGCTCGCGCCTGGAGAACCAGCATACCGAGCGCCACGCCCAGCTTGGCGCGTGGCGCGAGCAACGCTCGCAGCTCACCCAGGCGCTGCACATGTGGGCCGCGCGCGCCGGGGGCGCCAAGCAGCGGGTTCTGGACACCAGACAGAGACTGGACCAGCAGAACGCGCAGCTGCCCGAAGCCGAGCAGGCGTTCCGCGCGGCGCAGGAGCGCCTCACCGAAGCGCGCAGCCAGCTCATGCAGGCCGAGAGCCGGCTGCAGCTCGAGCAGGCGAACCGCACGCACCTCGAGCGCGCCGCCGAGGCGCTGGCGCAGCGCCGCGAGCGCGTCGACGCCGAGCGCCAGGCGCTCGCGGAGCCGGATAGCGGAGCGATGCGCGAGCTGGAAGAGCGTATCGCCGAGATCGATGCGTCGCTCGAGGCGGCGCGCCACGCGTTCGAGACGCTGCAGGCGCAATGCGCCGCGCTGCAGGAAGCGAGCGCGCAGGCGGCCGAGAGCGTCGGCGGCGCGCAGCGCGAGCATGCGGCCGCGGAAGCTCAGCTCTCGACGCTGCGCCAGATCCAGGCGGAGGCGCAGAGCAACGTGCCGCTGCAAGAGTGGCTGGAGCGCCACGGCCTCGGCGCCGCCGCGCAGCTCTGGCAGAAGCTGCGCATCGACGCAGGCTGGGAAACGGCGGTGGAAGCCGTGCTGCGCGAGCGGCTGCACGCCTTGCAGTCCGGGTCGATCGACACCGGCTTCTCCGAGCGCCCGCCGGTCAAGGCCAGCCTTTTCGAAGCCTCGCGCGATGCCACCACTGCGCCGGCCGCCGGTCTGCCGCTCGCCTCCAAGGTGCATGTGCTCGACGAAGGCATCCGCGGCGCGCTGGCGGACTGGCTCACGGGAGTATTCATCGCCGAGGGCAGGCCCAGCGCCAGCATGCGCGCGGCGCTGCCCGCGGGCGCGATCCTCGTCAATCGCGAGGGCGACCAGTTCACGCGTCATACGGTCAGCCTGCACGCGCCGGATCCGGCGGATGCCGGCCTGCTCGCGCGCCAGGCCGAGATCGAGGCGCTGGGGGGGCGCTGCGTCGAGCTCGGGCGCCGTTTGGAAAGTGCCCAGAGCGAGCTCGCGCAGGCGGAAAGCCGGCGGCTGGAGCGCGAGGCCGCGCTCGAGGAAGCGCGTCAGGAGATCGCGCGCCAGGAGAAGGCGCGGCACGACGCGCAGATCGAGCAGCTCAAGTTCACGCAGGCCCAGGATCGCTACCGCGAGCGCAGCGCCCAGCTCGAGGCCGAGCAGGCCGAGCTCGCCGCCGAAGCCGAGCAGGGCCGGGAGGCTCTCGCGGCCAGCGAGCGCGCTGCGGCCATCATCGCCGAGGAGATCGCCGCGGCGCGGGCACGACTGGAAACCGGGCGCACGGAGCACGTCAGCGCCGAGACGGCGCTCGCGGACCAGCGGCGGGCCGTGCAGCAGGCCGAGCGCGACACGCAGGACGCCCTGTTCGGCGAGCGCGAGTGCGCCTCGAAGATCGCCGAGATCGACCACTCGGTGAAGGTGATCGACCAGCAGATCGAGCGCGCCGACCTGGAGGTGGCCAAGCTCACCGAAGAGCTGGCTGCCGATCCCATCCCGGGCGTGCGCCAGGCGCTGGACGCGGCGGTCGAAGCACGCATCGGCTGCGAGAAGACGCTGGCCGGCGCGCGCAATACCGTGGAGGCGGCAGCGGGCGCATTGCGCGAGATCGAAGAGGCGCGGCTCGCGATCGAGGCCAAGGTCGCGCCGCTGCGCGAGCGCCTGGGCGAGCTGCGGCTCAAGGAGCAGGCGGCGAGCCTGAACTACGAGCAGTACGCGACCCAGCTGCGCGAGGCCGGCGCCGACGAGGAGCGCCTTACCCGGGAAGCCGAACACGCGCCGCGGCCTTCGACGCTGCAGGGCGAGATCACCCGCATCACGCAGCAGCTTGGCGAGCTCGGTGCGGTCAACCTCGCCGCGGTGGAGGAGCTGCGCACGAGCCGCGAGCGCAAAGGCTTCCTCGATTCGCAGGCGACCGACCTCGAGGAGGCGGTGAAGACGCTCGAGGACGCGATCCGCAGGATCGACCGCGAGACGCGCGAGCTGCTGCGCGAGACCTTCGACAGCGTCAACCGCCATTTCGACTCGCTCTTCCCGACGCTGTTCGGCGGCGGCGAGGCGAAGCTGATCATGACCGGCGAGGAGATCCTCGACGCCGGCGTGCAGGTGATGGCGCAGCCGCCGGGCAAGAGGAATACGAGCATCCACCTCCTCTCGGGCGGCGAGAAGGCGCTGACGGCGATCGCGCTCGTGTTCTCGCTGTTCCAGCTCAACCCGGCGCCCTTCTGCCTGCTGGACGAGGTGGACGCGCCCCTGGACGACAGCAACACCGTGCGCTTCTGCGAGCTCGTGCGCAAGATGTCCGCGCAGACGCAGTTCCTCTTCATCAGCCACAACAAGATCACGATGGAGCTCGCCGAGCAGCTGATCGGCGTGACGATGCCCGAGTCCGGCGTCTCGCGCGTCGTGGCGGTGGATATCGACGAGGCCTTGCGCATCCGGGAGGAGCTCGCCGCCTAGGGCGAGGGAGGTTCATGACCGACCTCCAGCTCGGTCTCCTGGTGATCGGCGCCGTCGCGGTCGCCGCAGTGCTGATCTACAACCGGTGGCAGGAGCGCGGCGCGCGCCGCGAAGCCGAGCGCGCCTTCGGCTCGGGCCACGCCGACGTCCTGCTGCCCGAGCGGCGCGAGCCGACGCTCGAGCCACGCCGGCCGCCGGTGCAACCGGGGGGCGCGGCGCCGGCCGAAGGCGTCGATTACGTCATCGAGCTCACGCTGCCCAGGCCGGCAGCGGTGCAAGAGGCGTGGGCGCCGATCGAGCAGCGCTTCGCGCGCCGCGTGCTCCTGGTCGTCGACCAACCCCGGGTGCAGGCGGGGCTGCAAATGGTCAGCCGCGCCGGTGTGGTGAGCGACGCCGAATTGATCGAGTTCCGCTCGATGGTCGAGACGATGGCCGCGCAGCTCTGCGCCGCGGTGCACGCGCCGGAGATGCGCCAGGCGCTCGAGGCGGCGCGCGAGCTCGACCGCATCTGCGCCGACACCGACATCCAGGTCGCGTTGCACGTGGTGGGCATCGGCTTCACGCCAGCCGATTTCGCAGGCCAGGCCTTCCAGGCGCAGCCGCGCGCCGATGGCGTGACGCTCACGCTGGACGTGGCGCGCACGCCGCAACCCGCGCGCGGCTACGAAGCGATGGCGCAGGCCGGGCGGACCCTCGCGCAGGCGCGCGGCGGCCGTCTGGTGGACGACGCGGGCCGCGAGCTCGACGAGCGCGCGCTCGCCACGATCGGCACGCAGCTCGACGCCGTGCGCCAGCGCCTCGCCGGCTGCGGCATCGAGCCCGGCAGCGCGCTCGCCCTGCGCGTCTTCTCATGACCCGCCCGCGCGAGCGGGTCGCGGTCCCAAAGGAGAGGGCCGCGGCCCTCAGGGCCGAGCTTGAGCGTCACAACCGCCTCTACTACGTCGAGGACGCGCCCGAGGTCACCGACGCCGAATACGATCGGCTGTTCCGCGAGCTGCAGGCGCTCGAGGAGGCGCATCCCGAGCTCGCCGTGCCCGACTCGCCGACGCAGCGCGTCGGCGGCGCGCCGGCCAAGGACCTCGCCCCGGTGCGCCACGCGGTGCCGATGCTCTCCATCCGCACCGAGACCGACACGGAGGACTCGGGCGCGGCGAAGTTCGACGCCCGCGTGCGCCGCGAGCTGGGCCTCGGCCCGGACGACCCGCCGGTGGAATACGCCGCCGAGCTCAAGCTCGACGGGCTCGCGATCAGCCTGCGCTACGAGAAAGGCACGCTGGCGCGCGCCGCGACCCGCGGCGACGGCGAGGTCGGTGAAGACGTCACCGCCAATGTGCGCACGATCCATGGCATCCCGCTGAAGCTGAAAGGCCGGGCGCCCGAGATGCTCGAAGTGCGCGGCGAGATCTTCATGACCCGCGCCGCCTTCGAGAAGATGAACCGCCGCCAGGCGCAGGCCGGCGAGAAGCTGTTCATCAACCCGCGCAACACGGCGGCCGGCGCCGTGCGCCAGCTCGACCCCAACATCACGGCGCAGCGCCCGCTCTCCTTTTCGGCGTACGGCTTCGGCGTGACGCGCGGCTGGCGGATGCCGGCGCGCCACAGCGAGGTCCTCGATCGGCTGGAAGCGTTCGGCGTCCCCGTCGACAAGCGCCGCAAGGTCGTGCAAGGCGCCGCGGGCCTGATCGCCTACCACGCCGCGATCCGCGAGCAGCGCGACGCGCTGCCGTTCGATATCGACGGCGTGGTGTACAAGGTGAACGACCTCGAGCTGCAGGCGGGCCTCGGCTTCGTCGCGCGCGAGCCGCGCTGGGCGATCGCGCACAAGTATCCTCCGCAGGAGGAGCTGACCGAAGTGCTCGGCATCGGCGTCCAGGTGGGGCGCACCGGCACGCTGACGCCGGTGGCGAAGCTGAAGCCGGTGTTCGTCGGCGGCGTCACGGTGACCAACGCGACCCTGCACAACGAGGACGAGCTGCGCCGTAAGGATGTTTGGGTCGGCGACACGGTAGTGATCCGCCGGGCTGGCGACGTGATTCCGGAAATCGTCTCGGTGCGCAAGCCAGGGTCCCGCCGCCCCGAGGACCGCTTCGAGATGCCGACGAGCTGCCCGGTCTGCGGCTCGCCGGTGGTGCGCGTCGCGGGCGAGGCGGCGACGCGCTGCACGGGCGGGCTCTACTGCAAGGCGCAGCGCAGGCAGACGCTCCTGCACTTCGCCGGCCGGCGGGCGATGGACATCGAGGGACTCGGCGAGAAGATCGTCGAGCAGCTGGTCGAGCGCGACCTCGTCAAGAGTCCGGCGGACCTTTACCGTCTGGACGAGGCCACCCTGGCCGGGCTCGAGCGCATGGCCGAGAAGTCGGCGGCCAACCTGATGGCCAACATCGAGCGCTCGCGGCAGGCGGAGCTGCACCGCTTCATCTACTCGCTCGGCATCCCGGGCGTGGGCGAGGAGGTGGCCAAGATCCTGGCGCGCCATTTCGGCTCGATGGCTGCCTTTCTGTCTGCCGACTGGCCCGCGCTGATGGCTGACAAGGAAGCCGTGCGCAAGGAGAATGCGCAGCGTAAGAAGCGCGGCGAGCCGGCCGCCGAGGTGCCGCTGGAAGGCATCGGCCCCGAGCTCGCCGAAAGTATCGACAAGTTCGTGCACGAGCCGCACAACCGCGATGTCATCGAACGTTTGACGCAGGCGGTGCGGATTGCAGCCACGCAGACGACGGCGACCGCTGGAAAGACGTTCGTGCTGACGGGCTCGCTCGCCACGATGACGCGCGACGCGGCGCGCGAGGCGCTCGAAGCGCGCGGGCACAAGGTGGCCGCTTCGGTGTCGAAGAAGACCGACTACGTGGTCGCCGGAGCTGACGCGGGAAGCAAGCTCGACAGGGCGCGCAGCCTCGGTGTGCCGGTGATCGATGAGCACAAGCTGGTGGAGCTATTGAAGGAGCGCTGATGCCGAAGCTGAGAAAAGCGGTGTTCCCCGTCGCCGGGTTCGGCAGCCGGTTCCTGCCCGTCACCAAGGCGAGCCCCAAGGAGATGATGCCGGTCGTCGACAAGCCGCTCATCCAGTACGCGGTGGAGGAGGCCGCGGCCGCCGGCATCACCGACATGATCTTCGTCACCGGCCGCAACAAGCGCGCGATCGAGGACCACTTCGACAAGGCCTACGAGCTCGAGACCGAGCTCGAGCGCAAGGGCAAGGACGCGCTCCTCGCCCAGGTGCGCTCGGTGATCCCGGACGGGGTGCGCTGCGTCTACATCCGCCAGCCCGAGCCGCTCGGCCTCGGGCACGCAGTGCTCTGCGCGCAGCCGGTGGTGGGCAACGATGCCTTCGCCGTGATCCTCGCCGACGACCTGATGGACTCGAATCCGCCGGCGATGGCGCGCATGGCGCAGATCTTCGAGAAGGAGGGCGCGTCGCTCCTCGGCGTCGAAGAAGTGCCGCGCGACCAGACGCAGAGCTACGGCATCGTCACCATCGACAAGATGCAGGGCGACGCGGCGCGCATCCACAGCATCGTCGAGAAGCCCAAGCCCGCCGAGGCGCCGTCCAACCTCGCCGTCGTCGGCCGCTACGTGCTCACGCCGCGCATCTTCGATCTCCTCGCGCAGGTGACGCCCGGCGCCGGCGGCGAGATCCAGCTCACCGACGCCATCTCGCAGCTGCTCGAGCACGAGCGCGTCCTCGCCGTGCGGCTGCCGGGCCGGCGCTTCGACTGCGGCTCGAAGCTCGGCTACCTGCAGGCGATGGTCGAGCTCGGCCTGCGCCATCCCGAGGTCGGCAAGGCTTTCGCGCGGTATCTCGAGTCACGCTAGACTCGCTGCACATGACTGATGTGCAGCGCGCGTGGCGCTTCCTCGAGGAATCCGACCCGATCGCCAGCGCCGACGAGGTGCAGGCCGCGCTGAAGCGCGTCGCCGCGCAGATCAGCGAGCGGCTCTCGGCGAGCTATCCGCTCGTCATCGTGGTGATGGGCGGCGCCGTGGTGTTCGCCGGACAGATCCTGCCGCTGCTGCATTTTCCGCTGGACCTCGACTACATCCACGCCTCCCGCTACGGCGCCGAGACGCGCGGGGCCAGGATCGACTGGCGCGTGACGCCGCCGGCGGCGGTGCGCGGACGGGCGGTGCTGGTGCTCGACGACATCCTCGACGGCGGCCAGACCATGGCGGCGATCCGCCAGCGGCTGCTCGAGCTCGGCGCGGCGAGCTTCCACTGCGCGGTGCTGGTGGAGAAGCGGCTCAAGCGCCACAAGCCGATCCACGCCGATTTCGTCGGCCTCGAGATCGAGGACCGCTTCGTCTTCGGCTACGGCATGGACGCGAAGGGCTTCTGGCGCAACCTCCCCGAAATCCGGGCGATGCGGGAGCACTGATCCAGGTGCTCGCGATCATCGGCGGCAGCGGGCTCACGCAGCTCAGCAGCATGCAAGGCACGCGGCGCAAGGTCGCGCGGACGCCTTACGGCGAGCCTTCCGGCGCGCTCACTTTTGGCCGCATCGGCGCCTGCGACGTCGTGTTCCTCGCCCGCCACGGCTACGGCCACACCATCGCGCCGCACGAGGTGAACTACCGCGCGAACCTCTGGGCGCTCAAGGACGCCGGCGCCGCCGAAGTCGTCTCGGTCGCCTCGGTCGGCGCGATCAACGCGTCCCTGGCTCCCGGCGCGCTGGTCTTGCCGCACCAGATCATCGACTACACCTGGGGACGGCAGGCGACCTTCTTCGAGGGCAAGGGCGCGCCGGTGAACCACATCGACTTCACCGAGCCCTACTCGCGCACGCTGCGCGCAAAACTGATGGCCGCCGCCAAGGCGTGCGGGGAAGTGGTCATCGACCAAGGCGTATATGCGGCGACGCAGGGTCCCCGGCTGGAAACCGCCGCGGAGATCGACCGCCTGGGCCGCGACGGCGCCGACCTCGTCGGCATGACCGGCATGCCCGAAGCCGCGCTCGCGCGCGAGATCAGCCTGGACTACGCGGCGCTCGCCGCGATCGCCAATTACGCCGCCGGCCGCGGCGACAGCCAGCGCGCCATTCCGCTGGACAAGATCGCCGGGGTGCTCGAGCAGGCGATGGGACGCGTGCGGCGCATAATCGAGCAGCTCTGCAAATGATCCGACCGGTCCTTCGCATGGGCGATCCCCGGCTCCTCGAGCGCTCGCAGGAAGTCAAAGCCTTCGGCACGCCGGAACTCCAGCAGCTGCTGACCGACATGCGCGACACCATGGCGCACCTGGATGGCGCCGGCCTCGCCGCGCCGCAGATCGCCGTCGGCCTGCGCGTGGTGATCTTCGGCGTGCACGCCAATCCGCGCTATCCGGACGTGGAAGAAGTGCCGGACACCGTGCTCATCAACCCGATCCTCACGCCGCTCGGCGCCGAGCTGGAGGAGGGCTGGGAGGGCTGCCTCTCGGTGCCCGGCATGCGCGGCCTGGTGCCGCGCTACAAGCGGCTGCGCTACAGCGGCTTCGACGAGTTCGGCAAGCCCTTGGAGCGCGAGGTATCCGACTTCCATGCGCGCGTCGTGCAGCACGAGGTCGACCACCTCGATGGCATCCTGTATCCGCGGCGCATCCGCGACCTCACCAGGTTCGGCTTCAACGAGGCGCTGTTCCCAGGGCAGGAGCTGCCGCAGGAAGACTGAGCTCCTGCAGGAGCTCCTGCTCGAGCTGCAGGACGGTCTTCGGCGCCGAGAGCGCCTCGCTCGACAGCAGGAACACGTCCTCGGCGCGGTCGCCCAACGTGTTGATGCGCGCCGTCTGCAGGTTGATGTGGTGGCGGGCGAGGATCCGCGCCACGCCGTAGAGGAGGCCCGGGCGGTCGCTCGCCACGATCGACAGCACCTGGTAGGCGCCGCGCTCGTCGGGGCGGATGTCGACCGAGGGCGAGATCGGGAAGTGGCGCACGCGCCGCGACAGGCGCCCGCCGCGCGGCGCGCCGAGGGGCGCGTCGGAGCGCAGCTCCTCGGCGAGCTCGGCCTCGATCATGGCGATGCGGTCCTGGTAGTGGGCGTCGCGCCCCTGGCCCATCACGACGAAGGTGTCGAGCGCGTAGCCGTTGCGCGTCGTATGCACCTTGGCCTCGACAATGTTGAAGCCGGCGCGGTCGAAGTAGCCGCAGATGCGCGCGAAGAGCGCCTCGCGGTCCTTCGTATAGATCATCACCTGCAGGCCTTCACCGAACGGCGCGAGGCGCGCCTTCACCACCGGCTTCTCGGCGTCCACGCGGTAGTGGAGGTTCCGCGTATGCCAGGCGATCTCCTGCGCGTCGTGGCGCAGGAAGTAGGTGATGTCGAGGCTCGCCCAGAGGCGGTCCTTCACCGCATCGGATAGCGCGTAGAGGCGCAGGAGGCGCGTGGCTTCCGCTTGCTTCTCGGCGAGCGCCGCATCGCGCGCCAGCGGCTCGCCGGTCAGCACGCGGCGCGTCGCCCGGTAGAGATCCTCCAGCAGCTTGCCCTTCCATGCGTTCCAGACCCTGGGGCTGGTCCCGCGGACGTCCGCTACGGTGAGGAGATAGAGCGCGACAAGGCGCCGCTCGGTTTTCACCTTCTCGGCAAAAGCGCGGAGCACCTCGGGGTCGTAGACGTCCTGCTTCTGCGCGACGTGCGACATGGAGAGGTGGTTCTCGACCAGGAACTCGACCAGCTCGCGATCCTCCTTGGCGAGCCCATGGCGCCTGGCGAAGCTGCGCACGTCCGCCGAGCCGAGATGCGAATGGTCGCCGCCGCGCCCCTTGGCGATGTCGTGGTACAGCGCGGCGATATAAAGCAGCCAGCGCCGCTCGAAGCCGCTCATCAGCTCGCTGCAGAGCGGGAACTCGTGCGCGAACTCGACCTGCGTGAAGCGCCGGAGGTTGCGCACCACCATCAGAATGTGCTGGTCGACGGTGTAGACGTGGAACAGGTCGTGCTGCATCTGCCCGACGATGCGGCCGAACTCCGGCAGGTAGCGCCCGAGGATGCCGTACTGGTTCATGCGCCGGAACTCGTGCACGATGCCGCGCGGCTGCTGCAGGATCTGCAGGAACATGAGCTGCGCCAGCTCGTTGTTCCTCAATCGGGCATCGACGCGCTCGCGCGCGCGGTACAGCGCGCGCAGCGTCGGCGCCGTCATGCCGCGCAGCTGCTGGTGCTGCATCAGCAGCAGGAAGGACTCCAGGATGGCGAGCGGTTGCTGCTCGAACAGTTTTTCGTGTGCCATCTCGAGTAAGGCTCCGCGGCTGCGGAAGCGCTCATTGAGCGGGCGCGGCTCGACGTCGGGCTCGGGTGCGAGGCGCGCTTCGAGGTTCTGCAGCAGGATGGTATTGAGCTGGGTGACGCTCTTCGCGGTCTGATAGTAGCGCTGCATCATCGCTTCGCTCGCGCGACGGTGCGCGCTGTCGGCGTAGCCGAGCTGCGCCGCGAGCGCGGTCTGCACGTCGAAGACGATGCGGTCCTCGCGCCGGCCGGCGAGGTAGTGCAGCCGTATGCGCAGGTCCTGCAGCAGCGCCTCGGCCTTGGCGAGCTGGCGCGCCTCGTCGCGCTCGATCAGCTTCTGCGACACGAGGTCGCTCCAGGTGCGGCCGATCCCTGCGGCGCGCGCGATCCACTGGATCACCTGCAGGTCGCGCAGGCCGCCGGGGGCTTCCTTCAGGTTCGGCTCGAGCGAGTAGGGGGACTCCTGGTGCTTCGCGTGGCGCTGCTCCTGCTCGAGCTTCTTCGCCTTGAGGAAGGCGACCGGGTCGATCGTCCTGTGCAGCGCCTGCTCGAGGCGCCGGTAGAGCGCGCGGCTGCCGAAGAGGAAGCGGGATTCGAGCAGCGTCGTGCGCACGGTGACATCCTCGGCCGCGGCCTCGATGCAGCCCTCGACCGTGCGCACGCTGTGGCCGATCTCCAGGCCGATGTCCCAGAGTGTGCCGACGAAGCGCTCGAGCGACTCGCGTTCCGCGGGGCCCGGCTCGCGCGCAAGGAGGATCAGGAGATCGATGTCCGAGCTCGGATAGAGCTCGCCGCGCCCATAGCCGCCGGTGGCGACCAGTGCCGCGCCCTTCGGCAGGCCGGGCACCGATTTCACCGTGCGGTCGATGAGCCGCGTGTGCGCCTTGAGCAGGCGCCGCGGATTCGGCTGCGCGAGGTACCCTGCGCGGAGCGCCGCGCGCTCGGCCGCGACGCGCTCGCGCAGGGTAGCCGCGGTCACTTGGAGGCGGCCTCCGAGCCGATCGCCGGCGCCGGCTGCACGCCCGCCGAGAGCGTGAGCACCTCGAAACCCTGGTCGGTCACCGCCACCGTGTGCTCCCACTGCGCCGAGAGGCTGTGATCCTTCGTCACGATCGTCCATCCGTCGGCGAGCTCGCGGATGCCCGGCTTGCCGGCGTTGATCATCGGCTCGACGGTGAAGGTCATGCCCGGCTGCAGCGCGAGTCCGGTGCCCGGCTTGCCGTAGTGCAGGACCTGCGGCTCCTCGTGGAACTTGCGGCCGATGCCGTGGCCGCAGAACTCGCGCACCACCGAGAAGCCGTGCCGCTCGGCGTGCGCCTGGATGGCGGCGCCGATGTCGCCCAGGCGCGCGCCGGGGCGCACCGCACGGATGCCAAGCCACATGCACTCGAAGGTCACGTCGACGAGCCGCCGCGCCTGTATGGACGGTTCGCCCACGTCGAACATCCGGCTGCAATCGCCGTGGAAGCCGTCCTTGATGACGGTGATGTCGATGTTGAGGATGTCGCCGGGCTTGAGCACCCGCTCGCCGGGAACGCCGTGGCAGACCTGATGGTTCACCGACGTGCAGATCGATTTCGGGAAGGGCTTGTAGCCCGGCGGCGCATAGTTGAGCGGCGCCGGCACGGTGCCTTGCTCCCGCACCATGTAGTCATGGCACAGGTCGTTCAGCTTTCCGGTGGTGACCCCGGGCTTCACGTAAGGCGTGATGAAGTCCAGCACCTCCGAGGCGAGGCGCCCGGCGATGCGCATCCGCTCAAGCTCCTCGGTGGTCTTCAATACAACGGGCATTACGCTGATTATGCTAGAATTTCGGGCTCGCTTGCCCCCTGTGGGGCCGGCAAATTATCCCGCTCCGTCCATTAGGGTGCCCCCGACCGATTCAATCGGGGGTTCTAGGCCGGGCGGCAGACCTAACCCTAATAGGAGACAGTAGTGTCGGTCACGATGCGTCAGATGCTGGAAGCCGGGGTCCATTTCGGACATCAGACCCGGTACTGGAATCCGAAGATGGCGCCGTTCATCTTCGGCCACCGCAACAAGATTCACATCATCAATCTCGAGAAGACCCTGGCGATGTACCAGGACGCGCTCAAGTTCGCGCGCCAGCTCACCGCCAATAGAGGAACCCTTCTCCTCGTCGGCACCAAGCGCCAGGCGCGGGACATCATCCGCGAGGAAGCGCAGCGCTGCCAGATGCCGTTCGTCGATCATCGCTGGCTTGGCGGCATGCTCACCAACTTCAAGACGGTGAAGCAGTCGATCAAGCGCTTGAAGGAGATGGAGCAGATGGCGCAGGACGGCAGCTTCGAGCGCATGTCGAAGAAGGAGGCGCTCGGGCTCACGCGCGAGATGCAGAAGCTGCACCGCTCGCTCGGCGGCATCAAGGACCTCTCGGCGCTGCCGGACGCCCTTTTCATCGTCGACGTCGGCTACCAGAAGGGCGCCGTGGCCGAGGCGAACAAGCTCGGCGTGCCGGTGATCGGCGTGGTCGACACGAACCACTCGCCCGAGGGCATCGACTACATCATCCCAGGCAACGACGATTCCAGTCGAGCGATCCGGCTCTACGCGCGCGGCATCGCCGACGCAGTGCTCGAGGGCCGCACGCAATCGCTCGAGGAGGTCGTTTCCGCCTCGCGCGACGAGTTCGTCGAGGTGGAAGAGGATGAAGCAGCCCGCTAGCCTCATCCGGACCGAGACCAAAAAGGGGCCGAGCGCCCCTTTTTTTCAACCTGCAAGGAGCAATGGGTAATGGCGGAAATCAGTGCAGGACTGGTGAAGGAGCTGCGCGAGCTCACCGGCCTGGGAATGATGGAGTGCAAGAAGGCCCTCGCCGAGTGCCAGGGCGACCTGAAGAAGGCGGAAGAGCTGCTGCGCATCAAGAGCGGCGCCAAGGCGAGCAAGGCCGCGAGCCGCATCGCCGCCGAGGGCGTGATCGGCGCCTGGCTGGCCGCCGACGCAAAGCTGGGCGCGCTCGTCGAGCTCAACAGCGAGACCGACTTCGTCGCCAAGAACGACGAGTTCGTCGCGTTCGCCAACGCGCTCGCCGAGCTCGCGGCGACGCGCGATCCCGGCAGCGCCGAAGAGGAGCAGCGCCAGAAGCTGGTGCAGAAGCTCGGCGAGAACCTCAGCATCCGGCGCTGGAAGCGCGTTCGGGCCAAAGGGAAGCTTGCGCTGTACCTGCACGGCGCGAAGATCGGGGTGCTGGTCGACTACGAAGGACCGGAGGAGGTGGGCAAGGACCTGGCGATGCACATCGCCTTCGCCAAGCCCGCCTACCTCAACAGGACCGAGATTCCGCAGGACGTGGCCGCCGCCGAGCGGCGCATCCAGGAGGCGCGTGCCAAGGAGTCCGGCAAGCCGGCCGAGATCGTAGCGAAGATGGTCGAAGGCGCCGTCAACAAGTTCCTCGGCGAGAAGACGCTGCTCGGCCAGCCCTTCGTCAAGGACGACAAGCAGACCGTGGAGAAGATGCTCGCGGCGAGGAAGGCGAAGGTGAACGCCTACGCGTTCTTCGTGGTGGGCGAGGGGATTGAAAAGAAAAGCACCGACTTCGCCGCCGAAGTGATGGCCCAGGCAGGGAAGGCCCACTGACGCCCAAATACAAAAGGATCCTCCTCAAGCTGTCGGGCGAGGCCCTGATGGGGGAGGATCCTTTTGGCATCAACCGGCAGACGATCGAGACGATCGTCGGCGAGGTGGCGCAGGTGTCGCGCCTTGGTTGCGAGGTCGGTATCGTCATCGGCGGCGGCAACATCTTCCGCGGCGTAGCGCCGGGCGCTGCCGGCATGGACCGAGCCACCGCCGACTACATGGGCATGCTCGCCACCGTGATGAACGCGCTCGCGCTGCAGGACGCGATGCGCCAGGCGGGCATCTCGAGCCGCGCGCTGTCGGCGCTCAACATCGAGCAGGTGGTCGAGCCCTACATTCGCGGCAAGGCGATCCGCTACCTGGAGGAAGGCAAGATCGTCATCTTCGCCGCCGGGACGGGAAATCCGTTCTTCACCACCGACACCGCGGCGGCGCTGCGCGGCAGCGAGATGGGCGCCGAGATCGTGCTCAAGGCGACCAAGGTCGACGGCATCTACACCGCCGACCCGAACAAGGACCCGCGCGCGCAGCGCTTCACCCGCATCAGCTTCGACGAGGCGATCGTGCGCAACCTCAAGGTCATGGACGCCACCGCACTTACCCTGTGCCGCGACCAGAAGCTGCCGATCGTGGTCTTCAGCATCTTCAAGCAGGACGCGCTGCGGCGCGTCGTGCTTGGGGAGGACGAAGGCACGCTGGTTCACGTATGATTTTCCGGGGAGACCGCCATGGCCATCCAGATCGCTGATCTCAAGAAGACGACCGACCAGAAGATGGACAAGACCATCCAGGCGTTCAAGGCCGACCTGGCCAAGGTGCGCACCGGCCGCGCGCACACGGGCCTCCTCGACCACATCCACGTCGATTACTACGGCGCGGCGACCCCGCTCAACCAGGTGGCAAAGGTGACGCTGCTCGACGCGCGCACCATCGGCGTCACGCCATTCGACAAGAAAATGATCCAGGCCGTGGACAAGGCCATCCGCGAGTCGGACCTCGGGCTCAACCCCGCCACGCAGAGCGACACCGTGCGCGTGCCGATGCCGCTGCTGACCGAGGAGCGGCGCAAGGAGCTGACCAAAGTCGTGAAGCACGAGGCCGAGAACGCGCGCGTCGCCGTGCGCAACCTGCGGCGCGACGCGATCCAGCACCTGAAGGATGCGCTCAAAAAGCACGAGGTTTCGGAGAACGACGAGCGCCGCGCGCACGACGAGGTGCAGAAAATGACCGACCGCCACATCGCCGAGATCGACAAGCTGCTGCAGGAAAAGGAAAAGGAGCTGATGGCCGTATGAAGCACGCGAGCTCGACGCAGGAGGTTCCCCCGCACAGCGACGTGCCGCGGCACGTCGCCATCATCATGGATGGCAACGGCCGCTGGGCGCGCGGCCGCATGCTGCCGCGCATTGCCGGCCACCGTCGCGGCCTCGACGCGGTGCGCGCGACCGTGGAGAACTGCGCCGACCGCGGCGTCGAATACCTGACGCTGTTCGCCTTCAGCTCCGAGAACTGGCGCCGGCCGGCGGAGGAGGTGGCGCTGCTGATGCAGCTCTTCCAGGTCGCGCTCACGAGCGAAGTCGAGCGCATGCACAAGAACGGCGTGCGGCTCAAGGTCGTCGGCGATACGCGGCGTTTCGATCCGAAGATCCGCACGCTGATCGAGCAGGGCGAGCGGCTGACCGCCGACAATTGCCGCCTCACGCTCACCATCGCCGCGAACTACGGCGGCCGCTGGGACATCCTGCAGGCGCTCGACAAGCTCACCGAGCGTCCGATCGACGAGGCGGCGCTCGCGTCGCACCTCGCGATGGCCTACGCGCCCGAGCCCGACCTCTTCATCCGCACGGGCGGCGAGCAGCGCATCTCGAACTTCCTGCTGTGGCAGCTCGCCTACACCGAGCTCTATTTCACCGAGACGCTGTGGCCGGACTTCGACGCCGCGGCGCTCGACCAGGCGATCGTCTCCTACCGCGGCCGCGAGCGCCGCTTTGGCCGTACCAGCGAGCAGCTTGTCGAGTCGAAGCGGGGCAAGGTCGCCTGAACCAGGCGCTCGCCGCGCGCGTCGCGACCGCCGCGGCACTGATCGTCGCATTCCTTGCCGCGCTCTTCTTCCTGCCGAGACCCGGGTGGGCCGCTCTCGTGGCGCTCATCGTCGCCGCCGCCGGCCACGAATGGGCTCGTCTTTGCCGACTCTCGGGCATCGGCGCCGGCCTCTATGCCATCGCAGTAGCCGCAATATTCGGCGTGTTATTCGTGAGCGGCGAACCTGCGAGGCGCTTCGCGGTCGTCGCGGCAACGCTCTTCTGGATTTTCGTCGTGCCGATATGGCTTGCGCGCGGCGTGGACGCCCGACATCGAGTCGCCCTGATCGCCGCAGGCTTCATGGTCCTGGTTCCGGCCGCCGTCGCGTTGGCGGCTCTACAACCGCAGCACGTGCTCGCCGTTCTGGTGCTTGTTTGGGTGGCCGATACGGCAGCGTACTTTGTTGGCCGCAAATGGGGACGGCGCAAACTCGCTCCCGCCATCAGTCCCGGCAAGAGCTGGGAAGGTGCTTGGGCCGGCGTCGCTGCCGCGGTTGCCTACGCTATCATCTGCGGCACCTTCCTGATCGGAATCAGATGGTGGCTCGGCTACGTGCTTGTTGCAGTCCTTCTCGCCGTCATTAGCATAGTGGGCGATCTATTCGAATCGGCGGCGAAGCGCCAAGCGGGGGTGAAGGACAGCGGCGCGCTGCTCCCCGGTCACGGAGGAATATTGGACCGTATTGACAGCGCGACGGCCGTCCTTCCCGTTTTTGCCGCATTGCTCGTTGTGGAAGTAGCCAGCAAGTGAACCTCGCCCTCCTCGGCGCCACCGGCTCGATCGGCTCGAGCACCCTCGACGTCGTCGCGCGCCATCCGGGCCGCTACCGCATCTTCGCGCTCACGGCGAACGGCTCGGCCGACGCGCTCCTTGCTCTCTGCCGCCAGCACCGGCCCGCGTACGCCGTGCTGTCCGGTGCGGCGCCCGAGGCGAAGCTCGCGGCGGCATTCGCGCAATGCGGCACCGAGCTCCTGTTCGGCGCGCGCGCGCTGGAGCAGGTCGCCGCCGACGGCCGCGTCGACGCGGTGATGGCGGCGATCGTGGGCGCGGCCGGCCTTGCCTCCACGCTGGCCGCCGCCCGCGCCGGCAAGCGCGTGCTGCTCGCCAACAAGGAAGCGCTGGTGATGGCCGGTCCGCTCCTCATGCGCGCGGCGCGCGAGGGCGGGGCGACGCTGCTGCCGGTGGACAGCGAGCACAACGCGGTGTTCCAGTGCCTCTCCGACATCAAGGCCGTGCGCCGCATCGTCCTCACCGCTTCGGGCGGCCCGTTCCGCTCCGCGGCGCTCGACTCGCTCGACTCGGTGACGCCCGAGCAGGCCTGCGCGCATCCGAACTGGGTGATGGGACGCAAGATCTCCGTCGACTCCGCGACGATGATGAACAAGGGCCTGGAAGTGATCGAGGCGCGCTGGCTCTTCGACCTGCCGCCGCAGGCGATCGAGGTGGTGATCCACCCGCAAAGCATCGTGCATTCGCTGGTCGAGTACGTGGACGGCTCGCTGATTGCACAGCTCTCCAATCCCGATATGCGCGTGCCGATCGCCCACGCGCTCGGCTATCCCGAGCGCATTGCGTCGGGGGCTGCGCCCCTCGACCTCACCGCGATGAAGCAGCTGTCATTCGAACCGCCCGACGAGCGCCGCTTCCCCTGCCTGCGCCTGGCCTACGCTGCGCTCGAGCGCGGCGGCACGGCGCCGGCCGTGCTCAATGCCGCGAATGAGGTTGCGGTGGACGCCTTCCTCGCGGGAAGGCTGCCCTTCACCGGCATTGCGCGCGTCATCGCCGATGCGCTGGACGCGGTACCGACCGGCGAGGCGACGAGCCTGGAGAAGGTGATGAGCGCCGACGCAGAGGCGCGGCGCGCGGCGCTGGCGCAGATGCCGGCGAGGGCGGCGGCGTGAACCTCGTGCAGACCATCGTCGCGTTCATCGTCGCCCTCGGCGTGCTGATCGTCGTGCACGAGTTCGGGCACTACCTCGTCGCGCGCCTGTGCGGCGTCAAGGTCCTGCGTTTTTCCGTGGGTTTTGGCCGCGCGCTCGCCACGTGGCGGCTCGGCGCCGACCGCACCGAATGGGTGGTCGCGGCGATACCGTTCGGCGGCTACGTCAAGATGCTCGACGAGCGAGAAGGCGAGGTGCCGCCCGCGGAGCTCGACCGTGCCTTCAACCGCCAGAGCGTCTGGCAGCGCTTTGCGATCGTCGTGGCGGGGCCGCTCTTCAACTTCGCCTTCGCGGTGCTCGTCTACGCGGGCCTCTTCATGTACGGCTTGCCCGAGGCGCGGCCGCTGCTCGGCAGCCCGCCGCCGAACACCCTCGCCGCGGCCGCGGGCGTGCACGCCGGCGACACGGTGCGCGCGATCGACGGCGAGGCGATCAGCACCTGGCAGGAGCTGCGCTGGCGCGTGCTGCAGGCGGCGCTGCAACGCGAGGCGGTGCGCCTCGAGACGCAGGACGAGCGCGGCCACATCGCCGAGGTGACGCTCGACCTGCGCGGCTTCCCCACGGCGGACGTCGAATCCGACGTGCTCGAGCGCGTCGGCCTGCGGCTTTACCGGCCGCCGCTGGCGCCGGTGCTCGGCCAGATCGTGCCGGGCAGCGCGGCCGAGCGCGCGGGGCTCGCGGTCGGCGACCGCATCGTGCGCGCCGATGGCACGCCGATCGATAACTGGGAATCCTTCGTCGCCGTCGTGCGCGCGCGGCCGGGCACACCGCTCTCGCTCACGCTCGAGCGCGGCGGCACCCAACGCACGGTGGAGGTGGTGCCCGACGCGGTGAACGCCGGCGGCGCACGCATCGGCCGCATCGGCGCGGGGCCGCAGCAGCCCGAGGGCTACACCGAGCGGCTGCTCGTGCGCGTCAAGTACGGGCCGCTCGAGAGCTTGGGCCGCGCGGCGGCGAAGACCTGGGACATCTCGATCTTCAGCCTGAAGATGCTCGGCAAGATGCTGATCGGCGAAGTGTCGTGGCGGCACCTCTCCGGGCCGGTGACGATCGCCGATTTCGCCGGCCAGTCGGCGAGCCTCGGCTGGATCTCGTACCTCACCTTTCTCGCGCTGATCAGCATTTCCCTGGGCGTGCTGAACCTGCTGCCGATCCCGCTGCTCGACGGCGGGCACCTGATGTACTATGCGATCGAGATCGTCAAGGGGAAGCCTGTCTCCGAGCGCTTCATGGAGCTCGGACAGCGCGTCGGTCTTGCGCTGCTGCTGGTGATGATGGCTTTCGCTTTCTACAACGATCTGAATCGCCTGCTGACCGGTTGAAATGATCCGCAGAAGTGTGGCCGCGGTGCTCGCCGCGTGTGCGCTCGCGGCCGCAGCCGCCGCGCAGGCACAGTCGTTCCAGCCGTTCACGGTCAAGGACATCCGCGTCGAGGGCCTGCAGCGCACCGAGCCGGGCACCGTGTTCAGCTACCTGCCGGTCAAGGTGGGCGAGACCATGACGGAGGAGAAGGCGCAGGCGGCGCTGCGCGCGCTCTACGCCACCGGCTTCTTCAAGGACGTGCGCCTCGAGATGGACAACGACATCCTCGTCGTGTACGTCGAGGAGCGCCCGGCGATCGCGTCGATCGACTTCTCCGGCATGAAGGAGTTCGAGGCCGAGACCGTGCGCAAGGTGCTGCGCGACATCGGCATGGCCGAGGGCCGCATCTTCGACCGCGCCATGCTCGAGAACACCGAGCTCGAGATCAAGCGCCAGTACCTGTCGCGCGGCCTGTATGCGGCGGAGGTGCAGACCACCGTCACGCCGCTCGAGCGCAATCGCGTCGGCATCAGCGTCACCGTGACCGAGGGCGAGATCGCCAAGATCCGCGGCATCAACCTGGTCGGCGCGAACGCCTTCTCCGAGGGCGAGCTGCTCGGCCAGTTCACGCTGCGCACGCCGGGCTGGCTGACCTGGTACACCAAGCTCGACCGTTACTCGCGCGAGAAGCTCTCGGCCGATCTCGAGAACCTGCGCGCGTTCTACCAGAACCGCGGCTACCTCGACTTCAGCATCGAGTCCACGCAGGTGTCGATCACCCCCGACCGGCGCGACATCTACATCACCGTCAACTTCCTCGAAGGCGAGAAGTACACCGTGTCGAAGGTCGAGCTCTCGGGGCAGCTGCTCGCGCCGCGCCCCGAGCTCGAGCGGCTGGTACAGCTGAAGCCCGGCGACGTGTTCTCGCGCGAGAAGCTCACCGCGACGACCAAGGCGATCGCGGATCGGCTCGGCAACGACGGCTACGCCTTCGCCAACGCCAACGCCATTCCCGAGGTCGACAAGGAGAAGCGCAGCGTCTCGTTCAACATCGTCGTCGACCCCGGCCGGCGCGTGTACGTGCGGCGCATCGACGTCACCGGCAACTCGAAAACGCGCGACGAGGTCGTGCGGCGCGAGATGCGCCAGCTGGAGGGCGCCTACTACGACGCCTCGAAGATCCAGCTCTCGCGCCGGCGCATCGACCGCACGCAGTACTTCAGCGAGGTCAACGTGGAGACGCAGCCGGTCGAAGGCAGCCCCGACCAGGTCGACGTGACCTACACGGTGAAGGAGAGGCCGACCGGCGCGCTGCTCTTCGGCCTCGGGTTCTCCAGCGTGGAGAAGCTCGCGCTGTCCGCCTCGCTCACGCAGTCGAACGTGTTCGGCACCGGCAAGTTCCTCGCGTTCAACGTGAGCCACGGCACCGTCAACCAGGTGTACTCGCTCTCGTACATCGATCCGTACTACACCGTCGACGGCGTGAGCCAGGGCTTCGACATCTACAAGCGCCGCACCAACGCCTCGAACCTCTCGATCGGCGCCTATTCGACCGACGCGCTCGGCGGCGGCATCAAGTTCGGCTACCCCGTCTCCGAGGTGAGCCGCATCGACCTCGGGCTGTCCTTCGAGGATGTGCGCCTGCAGACCTTCGACAACAGCCCGCTCAGCTACCTGAACTTCGTCTCGCAGTTCGGCAACAATTACCGCTATGGCGCGGGCACGCTGGGGTGGTCGCGCGACACGCGCGACAGCCTGATCACCACGCGCGCCGGCACGCTGATGCGCGCCTCGAGCGAGATCGCCGGCGGCGACCTGCAATACACACGTCTCGGCTACCAGCACCAGTGGTACCACCCGCTGTCGCGCGAGCTGACGCTGCTCGCCGGCGGCGAGCTCGGCATCGCCGGCGGCCTTGGCGGCAAGCCGCTGCCCTTCTTCAAGAACTTCTTCGCCGGCGGCCCCGGCTCGGTGCGCGGCTACCGCTCCTTCACGCTCGGCCCGCAGGACGACTTCGGCAACTCCATCGGCGGCAACCGCAAGGCCACCGGCAGCCTGGAGCTGCTGTTTCCGATGCCCGGCGCGGGGCAGGATCCGTCGCTGCGCCTCGCCTACTTCATCGACGGCGGCAACGTCTTCGCGCAGGGCTTCAACTTCCGCGAACTGCGCTATTCGACCGGACTGGCGTTCTTCTGGTCGTCGCCTTTCGGCCCGCTGCGCCTGTCCTACGCGCAGCCGCTGAATGCCAAGCCCACCGATCGCATCCAGAAGCTACAATTCACCTTCGGTACCGGCTTCTAAGCACCCGATGACCATCCGAATATTCGCGCTTGCCGCCGCGCTGGTTGCGGCGCCGGCGCTTGCGCAGGACAAGCCCGCGGCGGCGGCCGCCGCACTCACGGGCAAGTTCGGCTTCGTCAACACCGAGCGCATCCTGCGCGACGCCACCCCGGCGCAGCGCGCGCAAAAGAAGATCGAGGCCGAGTTCCAGAAGCGCGACCAGGAGCTCGCGCGGCTGGCCGACCAGCTGAAGCGCATGCAGGACGAGCTGGAGAAGAACAGCGTGACGCTGAGCGAATCGGCGCGGCGCACGAAGGAGCGCGAGTTCGGCGAGCTGAACCGCGACTTCCAGCGCAAGCAGCGCGAGTTCCGCGAGGACCTGAACCAGCGCCGCAACGAGGAGCTGGCGCAGGTGGTGGAGCAGGCGAACCGCGTCATCCGCCAGATCGCCGAGCAGGAGAAGTACGACATCATCTTCCAGGACGCCGTCTTCGCAAGCCCGCGCATCGACATCACCGACAAGGTGATCAAGGCGCTCGAGCAGGGCAAGCCGCCGGCGAAGTGAGTTCGTGCCGGGGCCGCTGACGCTCGGGCAGATCGTCGCGCGGCTCGGCGGCCGCGTGGCCGGCGCCGCCGACACGGTGATCCACCAGGTCGCCTCGCTCGAGAACGCCGACGCCCGCCACATCAGCTTCTTCGCCGGCGCGCGCCATCGCGAGCAGCTCGCCGCCACCCGCGCCGGCGCCATCATCCTCGGCGCGGATGCCGAAGGCGAAACGACCCTACCCCGGATCGTCGCCGACAACCCCTACCTCTACTTCGCACGCGTCTCGCAGCTTTTCAACCCGATGGTCACTCAGGCCCCCGGCGTGCACCCCAGCGCCGTGGTGGCGAAGAGCGCCAGGCTCGGTGCGCGCGTTTCGATCGGCGCGGGCTGCGTCGTGGGCGAGGAGGTCGTCATCGGCGACGATAGCTGCCTCTATCCTCGGGTGGTGGTTTACCCGAAGTGCAGCCTCGGCCAGCGCGTGATCGTCCACTCGGGCGTGGTGATCGGCGCCGACGGCTTCGGCATCGCCGACGACCACGGCAGCTGGGTGAAGATCCCGCAGATCGGCTCGGTGCGCATCGGCGACGACGTCGAGATCGGCGCCAACACCACCATCGACCGCGGCGCGCTCGACGACACCGTGATCGAGGAGGGCGTGAAGCTGGACAACCAGATCCAGATCGGCCACAACACGCGCATCGGCGCGCACACCGCCATCGCCGGCTGCGTCGGCATCGCCGGCAGCGCGGACATCGGGCGCCACTGCACGCTCGGCGGCGCGGCCATGATCCTCGGCCACCTGCGCATCGTCGACCATGTCAACATCTCGGCCGGCACCTTCATTTCGCGCTCGATCCTGAAGCCCGGCACCTATACCGGCATCTATCCGGTGGACGAGCACGAGTCGTGGGCACGCGGCGCGGCGTGGCTTCGCCGCAAGGGAAAAAAACATGAGTGAAATGAATGTCAACGAGATCATCGCGCACCTGCCGCAGCGCTTCCCGTTCCTGCTGATCGACCGCGTGACGCAGTTCGAGGCGGGCAAGCGCATCGTGGCGCTGAAGAACGTTTCGGTGAACGAGCCGTACTTCCCCGGGCATTTCCCGCACCGGCCGATCATGCCCGGCGTGCTGATCCTCGAGGCGATGGCGCAGGCGGCGGGGGTGCTCGTCTTCCGCAGCCGCGGGATGATGCCGGACGACAAGACCGTGTACTACTACGTCGGCATCGACAATGCCCGCTTCAAGCGGCCGGTAGTGCCCGGCGACCAGCTCGAGATCGAGGTGCGCATCGAGCGCGAGCTGCGCGGCATCAGCAAGTTCGGCTGCGTCGCGCGCGTGGCCGGCGACGTTGTGGCGGAGGCGACGATCCTCTGCGCCATGCAGGGCATCGCCGCCAAATGAATCTGGAGGTTCATCGCACCGCGCTCGTGGACCCCGCGGCGCGCCTTGCCCGGGGAGTCACCGTCGGGCCGTACAGCGTGATCGGCCCGAAGGTCGAAGTGGGCGAGGGCACGTGGATCGGCGCCCACGTGGTGCTCGACGGCAGGCTGCGCATCGGCCGCAACAACAAGATCTTCCACTCGGCCTCGCTCGGCGCGCCGCCGCAGGACAAGAAGTACGCCGGCGAGGACACGGCGGTGGAGATCGGCGACGGCAACACGATCCGCGAGTACGTCACCATCAACCGCGGCACCGCGCTCGACGCCGGCGTCACGCGGGTGGGCAACGACAACTGGATCATGGCCTACGTGCACTTCGCGCACGACTGCCAGATCGGCGACAAGACGATCTTCGCCAACGCCTGCCAGCTCGCCGGCCACGTGACGGTGGGCGACTGGGCGATCTTCGGCGCGACGACCCTGGTGCACCAGTTCGTGCACATCGGCGCGCATGCCTTCACCGGCATGGGCACCTACCTGCCGCAGGACCTGCCGCCCTTCGTCACCGCCGCCGGCAACATGGCCAGGCCCTACGGCATCAACAGCGAAGGCCTCAAGCGCCGCGGCTTCTCGGCCGAGGACATCGCCGGCCTGAAGCGCGCCTACCGCACGCTCTATCGCAGCGGGCTGGGCCTGGAGGAAGCGCGCGCCCAGCTGGCAGCGCAGGTCGCCACCTGCCCCCAGGTGCGCGACATCCTGGACTTTCTGGCCCGCAGCCAGCGCGGCATCATCCGCTAGCCAAATGAGTCGGCAACTGCGGCCCCGGCCCTTGCGCGTCGGCATGGTGGCCGGCGAAGCTTCCGGCGACCTGCTGGCCGCCCACCTGATCGCCGCGCTGAAGGCGCGCCGTCCCGGCATCGAGTTCGCCGGCATCGGCGGGCCGCGCATGGCGGCGGAAGGCTTCGAGTCGCATTTCCCGATAGAGAAGCTCTCCGTGCGCGGCTACGCCGAGGCGCTGCGCCACTACCGCGAGATCATGGGCATCCGCCGAAGCCTGGCGAGCAGCATGCTGCGCGATCGGCCCGACATCTTCATCGGCGTCGACTCCTCCGATTTCAACCTGGGCCTCGAGCGCAAGCTCAAGGACGCCGGCATCCCGGCGGTTCACTACGTGAGCCCGGCGGTCTGGGCCTGGCGGCGCTGGCGCGTGCGGCGCATCGCGCGCTCGGTGGACCGCATCCTCTGCATGTTCCCCTTCGAGGAGCCGATCTACCGGGCCGCCGGCGTGCCGGTCACCTACGTCGGCCATCCGCTCGCCGACATGATCCCGCTCGAGCCGCCCAAGGACGAGGCGCGCGCGCAGTTGCGCCTGCCGACGGGCAAGCTGATCGTGGCGCTCCTGCCCGGAAGCCGCCGCTCCGAGCTCCAGTACATGGCCGGCGCCTTCCTGCTCGCCGCGCACCGCTTCTGGCAGGAGATCCACGAGGTGCATTTCGTCTGCCCGATGGTGACGCGCGAGACGCGCGAGCTCTTCGAGCGCGCGATCCATGAGCACCAGCGCACCGACCTGCCTTTGACCTTGTTGTTCGGCCACTCGCACGACGCGCTCGCCGCCGCCGATCTGGCGCTCGTCGCGAGCGGCACGGCGACGCTCGAGACGGCGCTGTTCAAGACGCCGATGGTCATCGCCTACCGGCAGTCTCCGCTAACATGGGCGCTGATGCGCCAGATGCTTTACCTGCCTTACGTCGGCATGCCCAACATCCTCGCCGGCGAGCTCTTGGTGCCCGAGCTCTTGCAGGACCAGGCCACGCCGGCAAACCTGGCGGGCGCGCTCCTCACCCTCCTGCGCGACACCGCGGCCCAGCGCCGCCAGATCGAGCGCTTCCGCGAGTTCCACCAGCTCCTGCGGCAGAACACCGCGGAGAAAGCCGCCGATGCGATCCTCGGCATCCTCAAATAGCGCGTTCGTCTGCGGCGTCGACGAGGCCGGCCGCGGCCCCCTCGCCGGACCGGTCTACGCCGCCGCTGTGATCCTCGACCCGGCGCGGCGCATCAACGGCCTCGCCGACTCCAAGGTCCTTACGCCCGAGCGCCGCGAGGTGCTCGCCGCGCGCATCAAGCAGCGCGCCACCGCCTGGTCCATCGCCTTCGCCACGGTGGAGGAGATCGACCGCTTCAACATCTTTCACGCTTCGATGCTGGCGATGCGACGCGCTGTCCAGGGCCTCTCCATCCCCCCGAGCGAGGCCATCATCGACGGCAATTCCTGCCCGCCCGGCCTAGGTTGCCCGGCGCGTGCGATCGTCGACGGCGACGCGAGCGAGCGGCCGATCTCCGCCGCCTCGATCCTCGCCAAGACCGCGCGCGACGCCGAGATGACGGCGCTGCATGACCGCTACCCGCACTACGGTTTCGACAAGCACAAGGGCTACGCCACCGCCGAACACCTCGCGGCGCTCGGGCGCGCCGGCCCCTGCGAAATCCACCGCAAGAGCTTCTACCCAGTCGGCATCTTCTTCCAGGGCGACCTTTTCGCCGAGAGCTGGAACGCGATGGCGGAGCAACTGCGCATCCGCAGCTACCGGATGTGCTGCGACGCCATGAAGCTCACCATGGACCCGAAGGGCCCCATCACGCAGTTCGACCAGCTGCGCCGCAAGCTGCAGCGCCGCTACGCCGACGTACGCTCCGCCTCGGACGCGGCCGGGCACGTGGATCTCGTCGACCAGATGCTGCGGAAGGCGCGGCTCGAGCTGCGCGCAAAGCGCACCTGATAACGTCTCGCACCAATCCGCAGGTCAAACGCTGGTCCAAGTTGTTGCGCGACGGCCGCCTGCGCCGCGCCGAACGCCGCG
>DASQAW010000406.1:0-1947 GCA_035635495.1 Burkholderiales bacterium | reverse complement strand
GTGCGGCGCATCTGCGCGCAGGGCTACACCGTGCTGATCGTCGAGCAGAACATCCGGCAGGTGCTGAAGGTGGTGAGCCGCGCCTATCTGCTCGACGCCGGGCGGATCGTGCAGAGCGGCAGCGCCGCCGAGCTTCTCGCGGCGCCCGAGATCCAGAAGGCGTACCTGGGGCTATGAGCGACGTCTTCGACATCTTCCTGCTGGAGGCGGTGCTCAACGGCCTGCTGCTCGGCGGCCTGCTCGCGCTGCTGTCGCTCGGGCTGAACCTGATCTTCGGCGTAATCGACGTCGTCTGGATCTGCTACGCCGAGCTGATCATGTGCGGCATGTACGCGGTGTACTACCTGCACGTGCAGTACCACTGGCCGCTGGTGCTCGCGATGCTCGCGGCCATCGCGATCGTCGCGCTGCTCGGATTGATCCTGCACCAGTTCGTCATCCGCCCGGTGCTGAGCGCGGAGCCGATCAATCAGCTCCTAGTCACGGGCGGCGTGCTGTTCTTCCTGCAGGCGGCGGCCACGCTCGTCTTCGGCATCGAGTTCAAGAACCTCGGCGTCACGCTGCCTGCGGTGCGCTTCGGCGAGATGTCGTTCTCCGGGGCGCGGCTCATTGCATTCGGCGTCGCGCTCGCGGGCATGCTGGGGCTGTGGCTCTTCCTCAGCCGCAGCTATTTTGGAACGGCCGTCCGCGCCATCAGCCAGGACCGCGCGATCATGCCGCTGATGGGCGTCAACCCGGCGCGCATCTTCGCCCTCACCTCGGCGCTCGGCGGCGCGCTGGCCGGCCTTGCCGCCTGTCTGCTGGTTCTGCAGTACGACATCCATCCGGCGATTGGGCTGTCGTTCGGGCCGATCACGTTCCTCATCTGCGTGCTTGGCGGCTTGGGCAACATGCTCGGCGGCTTCGTCGCCGCGTTCATCTTTGCGCAGTTCATCGCGGTCGGCGGTTTTTTCTTCGCGCTCGAGTGGGGCTACGTCATCGCCTTTGCATTCTTCATCGCAGTCATGTTCTGGCGCCCGCGCGGCATCTTCGGAAAATGAATTACCCCATCCACCTCGCGATCCTGGTGCTGCTCTGGGGGTACATCTACACGAGCTGGTCGCTGATGGGGCGACTGGGACTCGTCAGCTTCGGCCACGGCGCGTTCATGGGCGTCGGCGCCTACACCGTGGTGATGCTCTGGAACCATTTCGGCCTCACGCCGTGGCTCGGCGCGGTCGCCGCGCTCGTGTTTACCGCGGTCGTCGCGGTGATCATTGGCTATCCGTGCTTCCGGTTCAAGATCGTCGGGCACTATTTCGCGCTGGTCACGCTCGCGCTCTCGGAGGTGACGCGCCTCGTGATCGTCGCGCTGCGCGACCAGACCGGCGGCTCGCTCGGCGCGACGCCGAACGGCGCGCTGCATGCCGGGGACACGGTGGCGCTCGGCGCGCTGCAGTTCTCGTCGAAGGAGGTGTGGCTCGTCATCGTGTTCGCCTTCTGGCTGGGCGGTCTGTGGGTGTGGCGCCTGGTCGACCGCAGCATGGGCCGCCTCGCGCTGCAGGCGATAAGCGAGGAGGAGGAGGCGGCGGCGTCGATCGGCATCCACGTCACGCGCGCGAAGCTGCGCATCACCATCATCTCGGCGCTCATGACTTGCGCCGGCGGCATCCTCTACGCGCAGTACCAGCTCTACGTGAACCCCGACACGGTTTCCGGCATCGCCATCAGCCTGCAGATGGTGTTCGGCGTGATTGCCGGGGGGATGTTCGTGATGCTCGGGCCCACGGTCGGCGCGGCGTTCACGCTGCTCCTCGCCGAGGGGCTGCGGCTCGCGTTCGGCAATCGCTATCCGGCGCTCGACAGCACCATTTACGGCGTGATGCTCGTCCTCTTCATCATTTACATGCCGAAGGGGATACTGGGCGCGGCGCTGGACGCCTTTAAGCGGAGGACCGCATGAGAACC
>DASQAW010000405.1:0-2789 GCA_035635495.1 Burkholderiales bacterium | reverse complement strand
CGGCTCGCCAGGGGGCTCGCAGATCATCAACTACGTCGCGAAGGCGCTGGTCGGCGTGCTGGACTGGAAGCTCGACATCCAGCAGGCGATCGAGCTGCCGAATTTGGGCAGCCGCAACGGACCGACGCAGATCGAGCGTGGCTCGCGCTACGAGGCACTGATGCCCGCCCTTGCCGAGCGGGGGCACGACGTCAGGCTCCTGGAGATGGAAAGCGGCCTGCACGGCATCGAGCGCGTGCCCGGCGGCTGGCGCGGCGGCGCCGATCCGCGGCGCGAGGGGATCGCGCGGGGGCGCTAGAGAGCTTGCACGATCGCCTCGACGCTGTCCTCGGGGTCGCCGGTGACGTCGATGGCGATCGCCGCCGCCGGCGGCTCCAGCGTGGCGAACTGGCTGTCGAGCAGCGACGCGGGCATGTAGCGGTGCTTGCGCTCTGCAAGGCGTGAGGCGATCAGCGCCTTCGTGCCGTGGAGGTAGACGATGCGCGCATCGGCGACCCCCGCGAGCAAGCGCCGGCGATAGGACTCCTTCAGCGCCGAGCAGGTGACGATCGCGTCGCGTTCGCCGCGGATGCGCCGGTTGAGCGCGTCGAGCCAGGGCCAGCGGTCGCTGTCCTCGAGCGGGGTGCCCGCAGCCATCTTCGCCACGTTTTCCGGCGGGTGACACTCGTCGCCCTCGATGAAACGCCAGCCGAGGCGCGCCGCGAGCAGCTCCCCGATCGTGGTCTTGCCGGCGCCCGAGACGCCCATGAGCACCACGATCATGCCTTGGTGATCGCGTGGCCCCCGAAGCGCGCGCGCATCATCGCAAGCAGCCGCCGGCTGTAGTCGGCGCGTCCCTGGCTCGCGAAGCGGTTCATGAGCGCGGTCACGATCACCGGCGCCGGCACGCCGAGCTCGACCGACTCGAGCGCCGTCCAGCGGCCCTCGCCCGAGTCCGCCACCACCGGCGCGATGCCGGCGAGCGACTCGTTGTCCTCGAGGATGCCGGCGCAGAGATCGAGCAGCCACGAGCGCACCACGCTCCCGTGCCGCCAGGTCTCGGCGAGCCGCCCGACGTCGATGTCGAGGTCCTTCTTCGCCGCGAGCAGCGCGAAGCCCTCGGCGATGGCCTGCATCATCCCGTACTCGATGCCGTTGTGGACCATCTTGGCGAAGTGGCCGGCGCCGCTCGGCCCGCAGTGCAGCCAGCCGTTCGCCGGGTGCGGCGCGAGCGCCTTGGCCACGGGCTCGAAGATCTCGATCGATTTCGGCGTGCCGCCGAGCATCAGGCAGTAGCCCTGCTCGCGGCCATGGACGCCGCCCGAGACGCCGGCGTCGATATACCGCAGGCCCTGCTGCGAGAGCGCGAGCGCGCGGCGCATCGAGTCGCGGTAGTAGCTGTTGCCGCCGTCGGCGATCGCGTCGCCGGCGGAGAGCAGCGGCACGAGATCGCGGATGGTGTCCTCCACCGCGCTGCCAGCCGGCAGCATGAGCACGATGACACGCTCGCCTTCGAGCCGGGCGCAGAGCGCGGCCAGGTTTTCGACGCAGGTAATGTTCGCCGTGCCGTTGAGCGCCGCGCGCGCGTCAACGGCCTGGTCGTAGCACAGCACCGCCATACCGGACTGCGCAAGCCGGCGCGCCATGCCCGCGCCCATCCGGCCCAGCCCGACGATTCCGATCTGCATGAACTCTCCTGAACGTGTCTGGCGATTCTAGGGTCTCACCCTCCCCATGGATATCGTCGACCTGCTGCAATGGCCCGCCATGCTGACCACGGTCGTGGCCGCGTGGCTGGTCGCGTCGCGTTCCGCACGACGCCGGGCGGTGGGCTTCTGGTGCTTCCTCGCGAGCAACGTGCTGTGGGTGGTGTGGGGGCTGCACGACCACGCGTACGCGCTGGTCGGACTGCAGTTCTGTCTCGCCGCGATCAACATCCGCGGCGTCTACAAGAACGAGTGACCCAGCCGTTCCGCGGGCGCGAGGTCGCGGAAGCTGCGTAGCCAGGTGAGCTGGCGCTTGGCGAGCTGGCGTGTCGCGGCGACGGCCTGCTCCCGCATCTCCGCCTCGCTCAGCTCGCCTTCGAGGTGCTGCCACACCTGCCGGTAGCCGACGGCACGCATGCTCGGCATACCGGGGGTCAGCTGGAAGCGCTTGCGCAACGTCCGCACTTCGTCGACGAACCCGGCGGCGAGCATCGCGTCGAAGCGCTCGGCGATGCGGCGGGCCAGCGCCTCGCGATCCTGCGGGATCAGCGCGAACGCCTTGAGCGCGAAGGGAAGCGCAGGCGCCGTTTGGCCCTGGAGCGATGAAAGCGGCCGGCCCGTAATGCGGAACACCTCGAGCGCCCGCTGGATGCGCTGCGTGTCGCCTGCCGGGATGCGCCTTGCGCTCTTCGGATCGACGCGCGCTAGCTCGGCGTGCAGCGCCGGCCAGCCGCGCTCCAGCGCCTCGGCGTTGATCGCCGCGCGCACTTCCGCGTCCGCCTGCGGCAGTGCGTCGAGCCCGCCGACGAGGGCGCGGTAGTAGAGCATCGTGCCGCCGACGATCAGCGGGACCTTGCCTCTCCCCAAAACCTCTAACACCGTTCGGATCGCGTCCGTGCGCCAGCGGCCGGTGGAGTAACTGCGGTCGGGATCGATGACGTCGATCAGGTGATGTCGCACCGCCGCGCGCTCCGTGGCGCTCGGCTTGGCCGTGCCGATGTCGAGCCCGCGGTAGACCTGCGCCGAGTCCATCGACACGATCTCGGCCGGCACGCGCGCCGCCAGCTCGAGCGCCATGCTGGACTTGCCGCTCGCCGTCGGGCC
>DASQAW010000404.1:0-2500 GCA_035635495.1 Burkholderiales bacterium | reverse complement strand
GCGCGCATCATGATCGCGTCGCTGAAGCCGCGCAGCAGCATCACCAGCCCGAGCACGATGTACATGACGCCGATGCGCTTGTGGTCGACCGACGTGAGCCACTCGTTCCAGAGATAGGGCCACCATCTCTTGACCGTGATCAACCCGAGGACCAACGCGACGAAGAGCCCCATGAATCCCGTCGCGCCCATGATGATCGGCTGGTCGAACGGGATCGCGCTCCAGGTGAGCCTGCCAAGGAGATTCATTTTTGAGCCATCTGTGAGATGCCGTTGAACAGATCGGGAGCGACCTCGCGGTAGGTGAAAGGCGCGACCGCTGCGCTCGGCTTCGCCAGAGCGGCGTAGGCCTGCGCGTCGAGCACCGGACCGGCGCTGCGCGCCGCATCCACCCACCGCGAAAACTCCTCACCGCCTACGGCGTTGACGGTAAAGCGCATGTCGGCAAAGCCGCCGCCGCTGTACTGGGCCGAAAGCCCGCGGTACGTGCCCGGATGGTCGGCCTGCAGGTGAAGTTGCGTCACCATTCCGGCCATCGTGTAGATCTGGCTGCCGAGCTGCGGCACGAAGAAGCTGTTCATCACTCCCGAGGAAGTCAGCTCGAAGCTGACCGGCGTGCCGACGGGAATGGTGAGTTGATTGACGGTGGCAATGCCCTCCTCCGGATAAATGAACAGCCACTTCCAGTCGAGCGAAACGACCTGGATGTGCACCGGCTTCGCCTCCGACTCGAGCGGCTTGCGCGGATCGAGGTCGTGTGCGCCGACCCAGGCGACGCCACCGACGAGGATCACCGTCATCGCGGGAATCGCCCAGACGAGCAGCTCCAGGCGGCCGGAGTACTCGAACTCCGGCAAGTAGCGCGCGCGCTTGTTGGACGCCCGGAACCAGGCGGCGACGCCGAGCGTGGCGAGGATCGTCGGGATGACGATCGCCAGCATGATGCCGAGCGCGTTGAAGAGAATTTGCCGCTCGGCGATGGCGACCGGACCTTTCGGGTCCAGCACGCCCTCGGTGCAGCCGGCGAGCGCGGCAACGGCGATCAGGAGGAGGGTGTGCTTCTTCATAGGTAGTGATCGACCAGAAGCGCCGCGAACAGCAGCGCGAGATACACGATCGAGTAGCGGAAGGTGGCGTGTGCCAGCCGGTCGCTGTAGCTCTGGTAGAGCCTGGCCGCGTACGCCAGGAAGACCCCGCCCAGCGCGAGCGCGGCCGCCAGGTAGAGCAGCCCGCTCATGTGCGTGCAGAACGGCAGCAGGCTGACCGCGAAGAGGACCACGGTGTACAGGAGCACCTGCCGCCGCGTGTAGCGCTCGCCGTGCGTCACCGGCAGCATCGGCACCCCGGCCTTCGCGTATTCATTCCGGCGGTAAAGCGCCAGGGACCAGAAGTGCGGCGGCGTCCAGAGGAAGATGATCAGGAACAGCAGCAGCGCGTCGGCGGAAACCTCGCCCGTCACTGCAGTCCAGCCGAGCACCGGTGGCATCGCGCCTGCGGCGCCGCCAAGCACGATGTTCTGGGGCGTGTGCGGCTTCAGCAACAGCGTGTACACGATGGCGTAGCCGACGAAGCTCGCCAGCGTCAGCCACATGGTTAGCGGATTGACGAGCGAGTACAGCAGCGCGAGCCCGGCGGCGGCCACGACGACTGCGAACGCGAGCGCTTCGGCCGAATTGAGGCGGCCCATCGGCAACGGCCGCTTGCGCGTGCGCGCCATCAGCGCATCGATCCTCTGCTCGAGCAGGTGATTGGTGGCGGCAGCGGCGCCGGCGACCAGCGCGATGCCGATCGCGCCGAAGACCAGTGGCTGGAACGCGACCATCCCCGGCGTCGCCAGGAACATCCCGATCACCGCGGTGAAGACGATCAGCGACACCACGCGCGGCTTGGTGAGCGCGAAGAACTCCTGAAGCCGCGGCGAGGCGTCTGCCTCGATGCGCGAAATGCCGTTTGCCTGGGTCATGCCGGTCTCGCTTGCACCTCAATCACGTTGACCGACGAGATTCTGGCCATTGGCCGCGAAATCTTTTATCCCCCGCCCGGGGGACGGCGCGGCTTTTTCGGGGAACTGCAAGTGAACGATGGAGCGAGCGTCGGAGATCGGCGTGACGAACGGATGGCGTACGGCTCACGAGCAAATCACATCCGTCACAGCTCAGTGACGACGGTAGCGTTGCGGTCAATCACGTCTTTCCATTAGATCGAGCGGCACCCTTTGCCGTTGGCAAGTGCGCGTGATTGGCCTATCGTTCCCAATCAGGGTGGGCCTGCCATGAAACCTGAGCTCGATGAGAACCTGAGTCGGTTGCATGCGCCGATCGTCGATGGCGCAAAAGGGGAGGAAGCAACGCGCGCGCGCATCAACAAGCTGTTTCGCGTCACTCCCTCCAGGCTGGCGATCGGTTACATCGCGCTCGGCGTGCTGGCGCTCGCCATCCTTGCCGTTCCACTCTGGTACGTGTGGAAGGTGAATCTCTCCACGCTCAAGGTCTACGTCGAGG
>DASQAW010000403.1:0-1715 GCA_035635495.1 Burkholderiales bacterium | reverse complement strand
GTCTGCAGGTTGAAGAGGCTCGCCGCATGCT
This sequence comes from Burkholderiales bacterium, assembly GCA_035635495.1. GTDB lineage: Bacteria > Pseudomonadota > Gammaproteobacteria > Burkholderiales > SG8-39 > SCGC-AG-212-J23. The sequence goes on along the minus strand of DASQAW010000403.1, from coordinate 1,684 downwards.
CGGCCGAGTCGAACACGAACGAGGTGGTCTGGTAGATCGGCGCTGCCCGCGCCCCGGTCGCGGCATCGGGGATCTGCCCGGCGTGCAGGCACAGCGTCTCGAAGCCGAATTTGCGGTCAGCCATTCACTTCGATTCTAGCGTCGCCTCGACCGCGGGCGAGACGGTGACGCGGACCGCGAGGCTTTGCGTGCCCCCGCCGAGGATGACGCCGCGCATCGGCGTGACGTCGGCGAAATCGCGTCCCCAGCCCAGGGTGACGTGCGCGTCGTCCACCAGGCAATTGTTCGTCGGGTCGATGTCGACCCAGCCCGCGCGCTCGCCGCAGTAGACGGACGCCCAGGCGTGCGACGCGTCCGCGCCGATCAGGCGCGGCCGTCCCGGCGGCGGCGAGGTCAGGATATAGCCGCTGACATAGCGCGCCGCGAGCCCGATCGAGCGCAAGCAGCCGATCATCAGGTGGGCGAAATCCTGGCACACGCCGCGCTTGTCCCTGAGTACCTGCCTGAGCGGCGTGGAGACGCTGGTCGCCGTGCGGTCGAACTTGAAGTCCTTGTAGATGCGCCGGGCGAGATCCAGCGCCGACTCGAGGATGGCGCGCCGCGCCGTAAAGCTTCTCACCGCGTAGTCGGCGAGCTCGCGCGAGCGCTCGACGTGCGGAGAGTCGAACAGGAATTCGGCGGGCTGGGCGAGCGGCGGCTTGTCGAGCGCGCTCAGGCGCGCGCGCACCGCCTCCCACGAGCCCCTCGGCATCGCGAGCGCGGCCTGCGCGCGCGGCTCTAGGGTCACGGTCGACGCGGCCCGCACCAGCAGTGCCTGGTGTGGTACTGCAATGACGAGGCTCATGGTTCGATTGCCGAAATAGTCTTCGCGCTGCGTCATCTCGTTCGCGGTCGGCTCGACGCCGATCTCATGCTGGTCGCAGCGCTGCCAGGGCAGCGCGCGCGGGCTGAGGTGCAGGAGCTGCTGCGAGAGCACGACCGGCGTGGAATAGCGGTACTGCGTCTCGTGGAGGACGTGCAGCCGCATTAAGTAGCGAAGGTCTGGGAGCTGGCTTCGCCGACGTGGCTGAAGAAGCGCAGGCCGAGCTGCTCTCCATGGCGGTAGGCGGCGGCCTGCCAGTCATCCAGCCGCGCGAGCAGCCGCTCGTTGCCCGGCTGGAAGTCGTTGCCGGGGTCGAGCTGCAGCAGCCCCTTCAGCGCGCCGTGGAAGCGCTCGTCGCCGTAGTCGCCGAAGAGATCAACCAGCCGCTGCGCATAGTCGCGCAGGCCGTGCACCTGGAAAGCGATCGACCGCGGGTTGGCCTCGTCGCGGATCAGGAGGTCGAGCACCGGCAGCCATTCCGGCCGCGCCATGTAGCGCGCGCGGTAGGTGATGATGGAATCGGTGAGCCGCAGGAGCCAGGTCAGGTCCATTTCCGCCGTGCCGGCGACGGTGTGCTTGAGCGCGGTGCACAGCCATTGCAGGCGCTCGAGGCGGCGCCCGACGGAGAGGAAGCGCCAGCCCGGGTCGCGCGTCATGCCGTCGAGCGCGTAGCCCGAGAGGGTGGTGAAGCCGGCGATCGCGAGATCCAGCTCGGTGAGCAGATCCGAGAACGCGATCTTGCGGCCGCGGCGCTGCGTCACCGCCTGCGTCAGGCGGTTGAGCGCGCGCCAGTTGTCGAGCGAGAGGCGCTCGCGCAGGTTC
>DASQAW010000402.1:0-3676 GCA_035635495.1 Burkholderiales bacterium | reverse complement strand
CCTGAGGCAGGCCGACGCGGCCTGGTGCCCGTCGGCCACCGCGCGCACGGTGTAACCGGCGTTGCGCAAGTGCAAGCTGATCCATTCGCGCATGTCGGCGTCGTCCTCGACCACGAGAATGGTTCTGGGCATGCAGCCCCCTTGCGCGGCAGTCTGCGCCCGCCGCAGGCCATTGCAAAGACAGGATTTGTCAGGGCCTTCTTTGATAGGCGGCGTCGAACGCCGCCTCGAGGCGCGGATGGGTGCCGCGCAGCCCGTCGATCACCTGCCTCGCCCAGTCGAAGTACTCGCGCCGGCGCGCAAGGTCCCACTTGGCCGGCGGCCGCTCGGCGACGTCGCGCAGGTTGACGAGCTTGTCAGCCAGCTTCACCAGCTTCGCCTCATGGCTGATCAACGGCGCGTGCTCGATCTGCAGGCGCTTGCGCTCCGCCTTGGACAGGCGCTTGTCGTCGGTGACCTCGGCGACGATGCGGGCGATGCGCGAGCCGAAGGCGTCGACCAGCTCCTCGTGCGTGGTCGCGGTGTCCTCCACCGTGTCGTGCAGCAGCGCCGCGCTCAGCACCTCGTAATCGGTGATGCCGCCCTCGTTCACCAGCACGTCGGCGAGCGCGATCGGATGGTTGATGTAGGGCGAGGCTTCGGCGTCCTTGCGCCGCTGGTCGCGGTGCTTGTGGGCCGCAAAAGCCAGGGCTTTAAGGAGAAGAGCGAGCTGGCCCTTCATGGTGCAGGAAGCCTTCGAGGATGATCAGCGCCGCGCCGACGGTGATGGCCGAGTCGGCGACGTTGAACGCCGGCCAGTGCCAGCCCGCGGCGTGGAAGTCGAGGAAGTCGACGAGCTGGCCGAAGCGCAGCCGGTCGATGAGATTGCCGAGCGCGCCGCCGAGGATCAGCGCGAGCCCCGTGCAGAGCAGCCGCCGGCCCGGCGAGCGCACGATGAAGGTGCCCACCACGCCGATCGCCGCCAGCGCGAAGACGATCAGCGCCGGCGTCTGCCAGCCGGCGGCGTCCGAGAGGAAGCTGAACGCCGCGCCCTTGTTGTACACCAGCACCATATTGAAGAAGCCGGTCACCTCGAGGCGCTCGCCGAGCGCGAAGCGCCCGCGCACCAGCGCCTTCGTGACCTGGTCGGCGAGCACGACGGCCGCCGCCAGCGCGAACCAGCGCCACGCGCTAGACAAAGCGGCGCGGCTCGCCCGGTCCATTGAGGTTGCTGCGGCAGCGCCCGCACAGCCCGTCGTCGTCGACGTCCGAGCGGTAATGCCAGCAGCGGTCGCATTTCGAGTCAGCGCTCGGCGTGACCTTTACCGCCGGTGAGCCCGGCTGCTCACCCTTGTGCACGCGTGCGACCGACGTGATGAGGAGGAACTTCAGCTCGTCGCCAAGGCTCGCGAGCGCATCGTAGTCGTCGCCGGAGGCATGGAAGTCGACGTTCGCCTGGAGCGACGAGCCCACCCGCCCCGCGGCGCGCAGCGCCTCGATCTCCTTGCGCACCGGATCACGCAGCTGGCGCAGCCGCTGCCATTTGGCGAGCAGCGGCTCCGCGTCCGGCACCGCCGGAAGCTTGTGCAGCGTGTGGAAGAAGACGCTGTCGTCCTGCGCGCCGCCAAAGTGCTGCCAGACCTCCTCGGCCGTGAACGACAGGATCGGCGCCATCAGCCGCACGAGACCGTGCGTGATGTGATGGAGCGCGGTCTGCGCGGAGCGGCGCGCGCGCGAGTCGGCGCCGCTCGTATAGAGGCGATCCTTCAGGATATCGAGGTAGAAGGCGCCGAGGTCCTCCGAGCAGAACGCCAGCAGGCGCTGCGCGACGAGATGGAACTGGTAGCTGTCGTAGTCCGCCGCGACCGCTCTCTGCATCTCGGCGCCCATCGCCAGCGCGTAGCGGTCGATCTCGACCATCTCGGCCAGGGGCACGCTATGCCGCGCGGCGTCGAAGTCCGCGGTGTTGGCGAGCAGGAAGCGCAGCGTGTTGCGTACCCGGCGGTAGCTCTCCACGACGCGCTTGAGGATTTCGCTCGACAGGTTGAGCTCGCTCGAGTAGTCGGTGCTCGCCACCCACAGGCGCAGGATCTCCGCGCCAAGGGTGTTCGAGATCTCCTGCGGCGCCATCGAGTTGCCCTTCGACTTCGACATCTTGCGGCCCTCGAGGTCGATGACGAAGCCGTGCGTGAGCAGTGCCTTGTACGGCGGCACGCGGTCGAGCATGCACGAGACGAGGAGCGACGAATGGAACCAGCCGCGGTGCTGGTCCGAGCCCTCGAGGTAGAGGTCGGCGGGAAAGCCCGTCTCCTCGCGATGCGAGCCGCGCAGCACCGTGAAGTGCGTCGACCCGGAGTCGAACCACACGTCGAGCGTGTCGCGGCTCTTTTCATACTGGGCCGCCTCCGCGCCGAGGAGCTCCTCGGCGGTGACCGTCTGCCAGGCTTCGATGCCGCCCTGCGCCACCCGCCGGGCGACCTCCTCCAGCAGCTCCTGCGTGCGCGGGTGCAGCGCGCCGGTCTCGCGGTGCAGGAAGAAAGGCATCGGCACGCCCCATTGCCGCTGGCGCGAGAGCGTCCAGTCGGGCCGGTTGGCGATCATGCCGTGCAGCCGCGCCTTGCCCCACGACGGGAAGAACTCGGTGGCCTCGATGCCGCGCAACGCCGTGGTGCGCAGGCTCTCTCCGTCCACCGGTTTGTCCATCGCCGCGAACCATTGCGTGGTGGCGCGCAGGATCACCGGCGTCTTGTGGCGCCAGCAATGCATGTAGCTGTGCACGTGGGTTTCGTGATGCAGCAGCGTGCCGCGCTTCTCCAGCTCGGCAACGATCTTCGGGTTGGCGTCCCAGATGGTGAGCCCGCCGAAGAGCGGCAGCGAAGGCGCGAACTTGCCGTCCGCCATCACCGGCGTGAGGATGTCCTCGTCCTTCATGCCGTAGCGCCGGCACGACTCGAAGTCCTCGACGCCGTAAGCCGGCGCCGAGTGCACGATGCCGGTGCCGGTATCGAGCGTCACGTACTCGCCGAGATAGACCGGCGCGCGCCGCTCGTAGAACGGATGCTGGAAGCGGATGTGTTCCAGCGCCGCCCCCTTGCACGAGGCGAGCGTCCTGCCTTCCAAGCCGTAGCGCTTGAGGCAGGCTTCCTGCAGCTCGGCCGCGAGGATGAGCAGCCCCTTCCTCGTCTCGACGAGGTTGTAGACCAGATCGGGATGCACGTTCAGCGCCTGGTTGCCGGGCAGCGTCCAAGGCGTCGTGGTCCAGATGACGGCGAAGCCCGGCTTGTCGACCTTGACGCCGAACGCTTTCGACAGCTTCTCGGGCTCGGTGAACGCGAAGCCGACGTCGATCGCGGGGTCCTTGCGGTCCTCGTACTCGACCTCGGCCTCGGCCAGCGCCGAGCCGCAGTCGAAGCACCAGTTCACCGGCTTCAGCCCGCGGTAGACGAACCCGTTCGCCAGGATCCTGCCGAGCACGCGGATCTCGTTGCCTTCGGTGACCGGATCCATCGTCAGGTACGGATGCTCCCAGTCGCCGAGCACGCCGAGGCGCTGGAAATCCTTCTTGTGCCGCTCGATCTGCTCGGCGGCAAAGGCGCGGCACAGGCGCTGCGTCTCCTGCGGCGGCAGGTTCTTGCCGTACTTCTTCTCGATCTGCACCTCGATCGGCATGCCGTGGCAGTCCCAGCCGGGCACGTAC
>DASQAW010000401.1:0-2803 GCA_035635495.1 Burkholderiales bacterium | reverse complement strand
GTGCTCTCGTGGCCGAAGAGCACCATGCCGCCGGTGTCCGAGACGCACAGGATGTCGATGCCGACGCGGTCGGCGATGATCGCGGTCTCGTAGTCGTACACCGCGAGCTGCACGATCGGCTCGCCCTTCTTCATCTTGTCCATCAGCATCGGGATGGTGACCTTCTTGCGCGCGGGTGCTGCTCCTGCGGGTTTCGCCTCGGCCATGGATATCTCCTCCTAGAGCTTCCTAGGTAGCAAGACCATCGGTGGAATGCAAGTGTTTCGGAATGAAACTGCTAACGCGGGCGCTTGAGACCCCACTGGCGCCGCCGCATCCACAGCGCCTTGCGGCCGATGCCGAGCATGCGCGCGAGCTCGATCTCGCTGTGCGAATCCTGGAAGCGCTGGACCACCTCTCGCATGTACGCCTCCACCGCGAGCGGCGGCGCACGCTTGATGCGCACTGCGCGCCTCACGGCGCGCAGCAAATCCTCGTTCTCGAACGGCTTGATGAGGTAGTCGACCGCGCCGGCGCGCAACGCGCCGATGGCGCTGTCGAGCGAGGAGTAGCTGGTGATCAGGATGAGCGGCAGCTCGGGCCGCTCGCTGTGCACGCGCTGGATGACGTCGAGTCCGGTGCCGTCGGGAAGCTTGAGATCGGTGATCACGACGTCGGGCGCTGCGGCCGCCACGCGATCGAGGCCGTCCTTGACGGTAGCAGCGTGAAAGGCGTCGTAGCCTTCGCGCGAGAGCAGCAGCTCGAGCACCTCGGGCAGCCCGGGATCGTCGTCGATCAGGAGCACGCGCGGCGGCTTGCGCGCCGACCGGGCTAGCCGCGCCATAGGGGAAGCGAGGTTTCGAAGAGCGCCCCGCCCTCCTCGCGGTTGGACGCCCGGATCGTGCCGCCGAGCTCGTGCGCGATCTCGTAGCTGATGGCGAGGCCGAGCCCCGTGCCTTCGCCGGGCGGCTTGGTGGTGAAGAACGGCTCGAACACGCGGGCGAGATGCTCGGCGGCGATGCCGGGGCCGGTGTCGCGAATCGATAGCCTGAGCTCGCCCTCGTGCACAACTGCGCCGGCCTCGACCCGGCCGCGCCCGCCCATCGCCTGCGCCGCGTTCAGCAGGATATTGAAGATGACCTGCTCGAGCTGCCCCGCGCGGGCCAGCACCGCCGCGCCCGGGGCGCCACGGTACGTCACCTCGACTTCAGGACCTTGTTCGCTGTATCGCAGCAGGGCGAGCGCGGACTCCATCGCCGTGTCGAGCGCGACCGGCGCCGGCGCGTCGCCGCCGACGCGCGAGAAGTCGCCGAGCTTGCGCGTGATCGCGAGCACGCGGGCGATGTTCGAGGAGATCGACGCGAGGCCCTTGTCGAGCGTTTCCGGGCTGACGCCGCGCTTCGACTGCAGGATCTGCAGCATCGAATGGATCGCCGCCAGCGGGTTCGAGATTTCGTGGCACACGCTGGCGAGCATGAAGCCGAGCGCGGCGAGCCGCTGCGTTTGTGGATCCGCAGGCGGCGCCTCGGACGCGCTCACTTTTGGTAAAGGCTTCATGCAGCCCTCATCGCCGGCCGCACCAGCGCGCGCTCGTCGATCGGCACGCACAGCGCCGCCGCCACGACCGACAGCGCAATCGAGGCGAGCCACACGATCTGGTAGGAGCCGGTGGTGTCGTAGATCGCGCCGCCCGCCCAGGCGCCGATGAAGGCGCCGACCTGATGACCGAGGAATGCCAGCGAAAAGAGCGTCGACAGGTACTTCATGCCGAAGATCTGGCCGACGAGCGAATTGGTGAGCGGCACCGTGGCGAGCCAGGTGACGCCGAGTACCGCGGCGAAAAGGTAGGTGCCTTCGGCGGAGAGCGGCGTGGCGAGGTAGACGGCAATGGCGAGCGCGCGCGCCACGTAGAGCCAGAAGAGGATCCACTTCTTGCTGTAGCGCCCGCCCAGCGCGCCGGCAGCGGTCGAGCCGATGATGTTGAAGAAACCGATCGTGGCGAGCGCAGTCATGCCCTGGGTCGGGGTCAGGCCGCGGTCCACCGCATAGGCAGGCAGGTGCGTCATCACGAAAATCGTCTGGAAGCCGCAGACGAAGAAACTCGCGGTCAGCAGCCAGAAACCGCGGTGCGCCGTCGCTTCGGCGAGCGCCTCGCCGATCGACTGCTGGCTTTCCTGCGCCGCGGCATTGCGCCCGGCGAGCGCTGCGCCGAGCGGGATGATCAGGAAGGCGAGCGCGCCCAGCGTGATCAGCGCGTTCACCCAGCCGAAGCCCGAGATCAGCGCCTGTCCGCCGGGCAGCATCACGAACTGGCCGATCGAGCCGCAGGCGCCGGTGATGCCGACGGCGAAGCTGCGTTGCTCGGGCGGGAAGGCGCGCGCCACCACGGAGAGCACGACGCCGAACCCGGTGCAGGCGAGTCCCAGCCCGATGAGGAGGCCCGCGGTCGCGTCCAGCTCGAGTGGCGTCGTCGAATGCGCCATCGCCAGGAGGCCGAGGCCGTAGGCGAGCCCGCCGAGCGTCAACACGCGACCCGCGCCGTAGCGGTCGGCAATCGCGCCCGCCACGGGCATCCCCAGGCCCCACACCAGGTTCTGCAGCGCGATGGCGAATGAGAACACCTCGCGGCCGCAGCCCAGGTCGATGGTCATCGGCCGCAGGAAGAGGCCGAAGCTCTGCCGTATCCCGAGCGCGAGCATCAGGATGAGGCCACCGCAGATGAGCACCACCGCCGGCGTGCGCCAGCTTGTGCGGGACATAGAGAGGTATCCTAACGCCATCGCCAAGGAGAGAACTGCCAATGAAGACTTCGATGTTTCTAGCG
>DASQAW010000400.1:0-2883 GCA_035635495.1 Burkholderiales bacterium | reverse complement strand
GCCAGCAGCGCCGCGCCCAGCAATGCAAAAAGCTTCATGGTCCCCCTCCTAGTCGATTAACCGCTGCTTTGCCATCCACCCGAGACAGGTCTCGACCGCCTGCCTGAGCAGCTCCGGCTGCCCCTGATAGTAATGGGTCGCGCCCTTGATGACACGAAACTCCTTGTCGCGGCTCGCCGCGGCGTCGTGGATGATCCGCGCGTGCGGCTGCGGCACCGCGTCGTCCGCCGAGTTCTCGATCGCGAGCAGCGGCACGCTGATCGACGCGGCGCAGCGCGGCCCGTCGGCGTTCGAATCGTCCACCGACCACTGGGACAGCCACGCGCGCAGGGTCGAGAACCGCCCGATGCCGACCGGGCCGGTGTTGGCGGTCTCGGGCTTGCCGAGATAGCACCAGCGCGCCTTGCGGTCGTTGGGCTCGACGCCTGGGTCCATGAAACGCACATCGCACATCGTGCGGTAGGTGACGAAGCCGCGCTCCAGCTCATCGCCCTTCAACCTTTTCAGAGTTTCCTTGACCCATGCCGTCCTGCGCCGCATGCGCTCGAGCTGCGCGGTGCGGAAGCGCTTCACGAAGTCCGCCGAATAGGGCGGCTGGTTGGGGCACTTCGGGTTGTAGATGTCGAGCTCGAGGTCGCGGCGGTCCGGATCGAGCTCATCCTTCACCGACGGATCGATCCACTCCGAGAAAATACGCGCCCGCGACAGGTGCGCCGCCTGGAAGATCATCGCGTCGGCCGCTATCAGGCCGCCCAGGTCGACCGGGTCGCCGGCTGGCGTCTCCTTGACGAACGGCTTCTCGGCCTGCGCCTGGTAGAAGAGCGAGAGCGATCCGCCGCCCGACCAGCCGCAGAGCAGGATCTTGTCGTAGCCCCACTTCTCCTTCGCGTGGCGGATATAGGCGCCGAGGTCCATCACGACCTTTTCCATGATGAGCGGCGTGTCGTTCTTGGCGAAGCGGCTGCCCGCGCAAAGCACGTGCACGCCCGCGCGCGCCATCGCGCTCGGCATCGGCAGCAGCTGGAGCGTCGAAGACGGATGCATGTACACGGCGAGCGTCTTCGACGGCTTGCCCTTCGGCACGTAGCGCAGGCCTTCGCAGTTCACGGTGCCCTGCGTGCCGGAAAAGCCGTAGACCTCCGTGAACTGGGCGCGCTCGGGATACTGGACGTGCACCCACTCGGCGGCGATTTCGTAATTCATGATCTCCAATCAGGGCTCAAAAAGGGGTCAGAGCAATTTTCCTGTAACAAACCGGAATTCGGCACAGCGCCTTTTGTTTCAGGAAAATTGCTCTGACCCCTTTTCCTCAGTGCATGTGGGCGCCGCCGTCGACGACCAGCGTCTGGCCGGTGATGAAGTCGCTGTCGGCGGAGGCGAAGAAGGCGACCGCGCCGACCAGGTCCTCGGGCTTCTGCAGGCGCTGGAGCGCCCGCGTGGATGCGGCGGCCTGGCGATACCTGACGATGCCCTCGTCGGGATTTTCCTCGCTCAGGGTGCTCCCCGGCGCGATGCAGTTGACGCAGATGTTGTCCTTGCCGACCTCCATCGCCAGGGTGCGGGTGAAGCCGAGGATGCCGGCCTTTGAAGTGACGTAGTGGATGCGCGAGGCCGAGCCCTTGAGCGCGGTGCCCGAGCTGATGTTGATGATCTTGCCGTAGCGCTGCTTGCGCATCTGCGGGATCACCGCGCGGCACGCGAACCAGGTGCCGCGGAGGTTGACCGCCATCATGCGGTCCCATTCCTCCGGGTCGATCTGGTCGAAGGGGGCCCGCGACATCGGCACGGTGGCGAAGATCGCGGCGTTATTCACCAGCACATCGATTCGCCCGAAGCGCTCGACCGTGCGCCGCGCCATCTCGTTCGCGCTCTTCTCGTCGGCGACGTCCGTACGGACCGCCAGCCCGCCCAGCTCGGCGGCGACTTGTTCGCCCGCGGGGCCGTCCAGTTCCGCGATCACGATCCTGGCACCCTCCTCGGCCAGGCGCTGCGCGTAGGCCTTGCCGATGCCGTGGCCGCCGCCGGTGACGATCGCTACGCGGCCTTCCAGTCTCCTCATCGGGGAAAGTATAGTGGCTCCCCCTATCCAAACTGAGGACCGGAGGCGAAATGGACGCGAGGCCACACAAGGAACGCGAGAAGGACGGGCTGAAGACGCGCACGGAAGTGCTCGGCAAGGCCTGGGTCGAGAAGTCGCAGGCCAACGTCGACGACTTCAACCGCGAGTTCAACGAGCTCCTGCACACGTACTGCTGGAACGACATCTGGAACCGCCCGGGGCTCTCGCGCAAGACGCGCTCGATGCTGAACCTCGGCATGCTCACGGCGCTCGGCAAGGAGCACGAGCTCAAGCTCCACATCCGCGGCGCCCTGAACAACGGCGTGACCAAGGACGAGATCAAGGAAGTGTTCATGCAGGCGGCCGTCTACGCCGGCGTGCCGGCGGCGGTGGCGGCGTTCCGCTGCGCGCGCGAGGTCTTCGCATCGAAAGAATAGCCTTCATCGGCCTCGGCACCATGGGTGTGCCGATGGCGGCCAACCTCTCGGCGGCGGGCTTCCGGGTCCAGAGCTACGACGCGCGTGGCACGGGCACGCACGGGTCGGTGCGCGCGGCAGTCGAGGGAGCAGATGTGCTCCTAACGATGCTGCCCGACGGCGAGGCGGTGCGCGAGGTCGTGCTGGAGGCGCTGCCTGCGCTCAAACGCGGCGCGCTCGTGATCGATATGAGCTCCTCGGATCCGGTGGGCACGCAGGCTTTACTTTCGGTTCTTTCGGCTAAGAGCATCTCCATCGTGGACGCGCCGGTGTCGGGCGCGCTGCCCAAGGCGAAGGACGGCACGCTCGCGATCATGGTCGGCGGAAGTGCCGAGGATGTGCAGCGCG
>DASQAW010000399.1:0-7597 GCA_035635495.1 Burkholderiales bacterium | reverse complement strand
TGCCGCTGCCGTGCCAGTCGAGGATCTCGTCGCCGGCACGGGAAAGGACCTCCGCGGGGAGCATCGCCGGCCCCGCGCTGAAGTTGAAAATCCGGGACATCAGTGCACCGTGGGCGGTGGTGTGTCGGGCGCAGGCTCGGGAGGCGATTCGGGGGGCGGCTCTTCATGGCTGCCGCCATTGCCGCCATTGCCGTTGCCGAGGTCGCGCTCCTCGATGCGCTCGATGCCGGCAAGCTTCTCGCCGGCGTCGAGCGAGATCAGGGTCACGCCCTGCGTCGAGCGACCCATCTCGCGCAGTTGCGCGACGCTGCAGTTCGCCCAGGTGCCGATGAATCTGCTGCACGGCAAAGGGAAGGCCGACTACGTCGCCACCGGCGAATGGTCGAAGAAGGCGATCAAGGAGGCGAGAGCGTTCTGCGACGTGCACATCGCCGCGAGCGCCGAGGACAAGAACTTCACCTACGCGCCGAAGAACTGGAACGTGCGCAGGGACGCGGCGTACGTCCACTACTGCTCGAACGAGACGATCGGCGGCGTTGAGTTTCACACGGTGCCTTCCCATGGCGACGTTCCGCTCGTGGCCGATGCTTCGTCGCACTTCCTCTCGCGCCCGCTCGACGTCTCGAAGTTCGGCCTGATCTATGCCGGCGCGCAGAAGAACGTCGGACCGGCGGGGCTGACGATCGTCATCGTGCGCGACGACCTGCTCGGCAAAGCGGAGAAGGGCACGCCAAGCGTGATGGACTACCGGCTGCAGGCCGAAGCCGACTCGATGCTCAACACGCCGCCGACCTACTCGATGTACATCGCCGGCCTGGTCTTCAAATGGCTGAAGGCGCTGGGCGGCGTCGGCGAGATCGAGCGCCGCAACATCGCCAAGGCGAGGCTGCTCTACGATTTTCTCGACACCACCAAGTTCTACGGCAACCCGGTGGCAAGGGAAGACCGCTCGCGGATGAATGTGCCCTTCACCCTGCGTGACGCGAAGCTGGACGACGCGTTCCTGAAAGGTGCGACTGAGCGCGGCATGGTGCAGCTGAAGGGCCACCGCTCGGTCGGCGGCATGCGGGCCTCGATCTACAACGCGATGCCGATCGAGGGCGTGCAGCGCCTGGTCGAGTACATGAGGGAGTTCGAAAGGAAGCATGGCTAAGGGCAAGAAGTGCGAGATCCTGGTGATCAACCAGATCGCCCAGGTCGGCCTGAAGCGCTTTCCGGCCGAGCGCTATGCCGTGGTGAAGGAGTCGAAGGATCCGTGGGCGATCCTGGTGCGCTCGCAGGACCTGCACAAGTTCGAGTTCGGCCCCTCGCTACGGGCGGTCGGGCGCGCCGGCGCCGGCGTGAACAACATTCCCGTGCCGGCACTCTCCAAGCGCGGCATCCCGGTGTTCAACGCGCCGGGCGCGAACGCCAACGCCGTGAAGGAGCTGGTGCTGGCCGGCATGCTGATCGCGGCGCGCAACCTGGGTCCCGCGCTCGAATTCGTCAAAGGCCTGAACGGCGGCGACATCGACAAGACGGTGGAAAGCGGCAAGAAGCAGTTCGCCGGCTTCGAGCTGCCGGGCCACACCCTCGGTGTCATCGGCCTCGGCAAGATCGGCAGCCTGGTCGCCGACGCGGCGATGCGCCTCGGCATGAACGTGCTCGGCCACGACCCGCACATCACGGTAGAAGGGGCGTGGAGCCTGCCGTCGCAGGTGCGCCGCGCGCATTCCGTCGACGAGGTGCTGAAGGGCAGCCATTTCGTCACGCTGCACGTGCCGCTGATGGACAAGACCCGCCACATGATCAACGCGAAGAACATCGATCACTGCCACAACGGCGCGGTGCTGCTGAACTTCTCGCGCGAGGGCGTGGTGGCCGACGACGCCGTGCTGAAGGGCCTCGAGAGCGGCCGCCTCAAATGGTACGTCACCGATTTCCCGAGCGCGGCGCTCATCGGCAAGCCGGGCGTGATCGCGCTGCCGCACCTCGGTGCCTCGACCGCGGAGGCCGAGGACAACTCCGCCGTGATGGTGGTCGACCAGCTGCGCGAGTACCTCGAGCACGGCAATCTGCAGAACGCGGTCAACTTTCCGGACGCCGCCATGGCGCGCGAGGCGCCTTACCGGCTGGCCATCGCCAACGCGAACGTCCCGGACATGCTCGGCCGCATCTCGCACACGCTCGGCAAGCGCAAGATCAACATCCACAACATGCTGAACAAGTCCAAAGGAGACATGGCGTACACGCTCGTCGACGCCGACACCCCCGTCGGCAATGACGTCGTCGACGAGCTCTGCCATACCCCCGGGGTCCTGGCGGTGCGCTATCTTCCCGTCGATGGCTGATGACATCGACAAGCTGCGCCGCGAGATCGACGGGGTCGACGACCAGCTGCTCAAGCTCCTCAACCAGCGCGCCGCGCTCGCCAGCCGCATCGGTGCATTGAAGCAGGGCGCGCCGGCGTACCGTCCCGAGCGGGAGACGCAGATCCTGCGGCGCGTCGCCGAGACGAACCCCGGACCGCTCGCGGCCGAGCGGGTGGCGAGCGTTTTTCGCGAGGTGATCTCGGCGTGCCGTGGCCTCGAAGAGGCGATCCGCGTGACCTATCTCGGCCCCGAGGGCACTTTCAGCGAGCAGGCGCTGCGGCAGCACTTCGGCCGCGCGGTCGAGGCGCTGCCGGTGCCCTCGGTCGACGAGGCGTTCCGCCGCTGCGAGGCCGGCGCGGTGCAGTTCACCGTGGTGCCGGTGGAGAATTCCACCGAAGGCGTGGTCGGCCGGACGCTCGACCTGCTCCTCACCACGCCGCTTCGCATCTGCGCCGAGATCGAGCTGCGCGTGCAGCAAAACCTGCTGTCGAAGGGCAGCCTGAAGGACATCCGGCGCGTCTATTCCCACGCGCAGTCCCTCGCGCAGTGCAATGCCTGGCTCGCGCAGCATCTGCCCGGCGCCGAGCGCATTCCGGTCGCCTCCAACGCCGAGGCGGCGAGCCGCGCGGCAAAGGAGGAAGGTGCCGGCGCGATCGCCGGTGAAGCGGCCGCGGAGCGCTACGGCCTGGACGTGCTCGCGCGCTCGATCGAAGACGCGCCGAACAACACCACGCGCTTCCTGGTTCTGGGCCAGCTCGATCCCGCGCCGACCGGCAAGGACCGCACCTCGCTCGTCCTGTCGGCGGAGAACAGGCCCGGCGCGGTGCATGCGCTGCTCACGCCGCTTGCGCAGCACAAGGTGAGCATGACCCGCATCGAATCGCGCCCCGCGAGAAACCGCTCGGCGCTGTGGGAGTACATGTTCTTCATCGACGTCGAGGGGCACCAGAAGGACTCCCCCGTCGCCAAGGCGCTCGCCGAGCTGCGCGCCAAGGCGCCCTTTCTGAAGGTGCTCGGCTCTTATCCGATAGCCACAAGAGGGAACTCAGGCTGATGCTCATCGATCCCTGCGAACTGTCGCCCTCCTACGTGCGCTCGATCGCGCCGTACCAGCCGGGCAAGCCGATCTCGGAGCTCGCGCGCGAGATGGGCCTGGAGGAGGCGAGCATCGTCAAGCTTGCGTCCAACGAGAACCCGCGCGGCATCGGCCCGCGTACCCGCGCGGCGATCGACGCCGCGCTCGCTGACGTCGCGCGCTACCCCGACGGCAACGGCTTCCAGCTGAAGAGCGCGCTCGCCGCGCGCTACGGCGTCGACATGCCGGCGATCGTGCTCGGCAACGGCTCGAACGACGTGCTCGAGCTGGTCGCGGCGGCCTTCCTCGGGCCGGGTCGCGCCGCGGTCATGTCGCAGCACGCCTTCGCGGTCTACCCGCTCGCCACGCAGGCGCGCGGCGCGCGCTCGATCGTCGTGCCGGCGGCGAACTACGGCCACGACCTCGAAGCGATGGTGCGCGCGGTGGACGACGAGACCTACGTCATCTGGGTCGCCAACCCGAACAATCCGACCGGGACCTTCGCGCGCCCCGACGCGGTGGAGGCCTTCCTGCGGCGCGCGCCGGAGCGCGTGCTCGTCGTGATCGACGAGGCCTACAACGAATACCTGACGCCGGACTTGCGCGGCGACAGCGTGAAGTGGCTGCGGCGCCATCCGAACCTGATCCTTACGCGCACCTTCTCCAAGGCGTACGGCCTCGCCGGCCTGCGCGTGGGCTATGCGTTCGCGCATCCGTCGGTTGCCGACGTGATGAATCGCGTGCGCCAGCCGTTCAACGTTAACAGCATCGCGCTCGCCGCCGCGACGGCCGCGCTAGACGACATGGAGTTCGTCGCGCGCAGCTACGCCGAGAACCTGCGCGGCCTGCGCCAGCTTGAGGAAGGCGCGCGCGCGCTGGGCCTGGACTTCATTCCCTCGCATGGCAACTTCCTCACCATCCGCGTCGGCAAGGCGCCCGAGATTTACAAGCGCCTCTTGCGCCGCGGCGTGATCGTGCGGCCGGTCGGCGGCGCTTACCAGCTTCCCGAGCACCTGCGCGTCACGGTCGGAACCGCCCAGGAGAACGAGAAGTTCCTGGCCGCGCTCGCGGCAAGCCTGAAGGAGTAAGGTGCGCCTCGCCGTCATCGGCGTGGGCCTGATCGGCGGCTCGTTCGCACTCGCGCTAAAGCAGGCCAGCAAGGTCTCCCATGTGGTGGGAGTTGGCCGCAACCGCGCCAATCTGGATCTCGCGCGCGAGCGCGGCATCATCGACTCCATCGCTGCGGACGTCGACGCGGCAGCGGGCAATGCCGATCTCGTCCTCGTCGCCGCTCCGGTGGCTCAATTCCCGGCGATTTTCGCCCAGCTGAAGGATTGCAAGGCGCTCATCACCGACGCCGGCAGCACGAAGCGCGATGTCGTCGCCGCGGCGCGCGCGGCGCTCGGCGCGCGCATCGCGCAGTTCGTCCCCGGGCATCCGGTCGCCGGCGCCGAGCAGAGCGGGGCGGGCGCGGCAATAGCGAGCCTGTTCCTCGACCGACGCGTCGTGCTTACGCCGCTGCCCGAGAACAGGCCGGAATCGGTGCAGCGCGTCGAAGACGCCTGGAAGGCCTGCGGCGCGCGCATCACGCGGCTCGACCCCGAGGAGCATGACGCGGTGCTGGCCGCGGTGAGCCACCTGCCCCATCTGTTGGCTTATGGCCTGGTCCACGATATCGCGCAGCGCGGCAACGCCGAGCAGCTCTTCGCCTATGCTGCGGGCGGCTTCCGCGATTTCACGCGCATCGCCTCGAGCCACCCGGAGATGTGGCGCGACATCTGCATCGCCAACCGCGACCGACTGCTCGCCGAGCTCGAGCGCTACGGCGCCAAGCTCTCGGCACTGGCCGCGCTGCTGCGGGCTCAGGATGGCGCGGGGCTCGAGCGGCTCTTTGCCGAAGCGCGCGCTGCGCGCAACCGATGGCTGAAGTCCTCGAGCTGAAGGCGGCGCGCGGCGCGCGCGGCACGGTGCGCCTGCCGGGCTCGAAGAGCATCTCCAACCGCGTGCTCCTCCTCGCTTCGCTCGCCGCGGGCGAGACCGAGGTGAGCGGCCTTCTCGACGCCGAGGACACGCGCGTCATGCGCGAGGCGCTCGCGCGGCTGGGCGTGGTCCTGTCCGAGCGCGCCGGCGGCATCAAGGTGCGCGGCGCGGGCGGTCCCTTCGCCGAGAAGAAAGCCGATCTTTTCCTCGGCAACGCCGGCACCGCGCTACGGCCGCTGACGGCGGCGCTCGCGCTCTCGGGCGGCGAGTATTTCGTCTCGGGCGTGCCGCGCATGCACGAGCGGCCGATCGCCGATCTGGTGGATGCGCTCTGCTCGATCGGCGCGCGCATCGATTACCGCGGCAAGGCCGGCTTCCCGCCGCTGACGATCCACCCGGCGTCCGTCCACGTCGCCAAGCCAGTTCCGGTGCGGGGCGACGTGTCGTCCCAGTTCCTCACCGCGCTGCTCATGGCGCTGCCGCTCACCGGCCGATCGGCGGTGATCGAAGTGCAGGGCGAGCTGATCTCCAAGCCCTATGTGGAAATCACGCTGAACGTGATGCGCCGCTTCGGGCTCGACGTCGCGCGGAGCGGCTGGGCGCGCTTTGACCTTCCCGTCGGACGCTACCGCTCGCCCGGGAAGATCTTCGTCGAAGGCGACGCATCGTCGGCTTCGTACTTCCTCGCTGCCGGCGCGCTGGGCGGGCCCGTGCGGGTGGAGGGGGTGGGACGCGGCAGCATCCAGGGCGACGTGCGCTTCGCCGAGGTGCTGGAGGCGATGGGCGCCGAGGTGCGCATGGGCGAGGGATGGATCGAATGCGCCGCCGGCGGGAAGCTGCGCGGATTCGACATGGACCTGAACCATATCCCGGACGCGGCCATGACGGCGGCCGTGCTCGCGCTGTTCGCGGATGGGCCGAGCACGCTCCGCAACATCGCCAGCTGGCGCGCGAAGGAGACCGACCGCCTCGCGGCGATGGCCACCGAGTTGCGCAAGCTCGGGGCGGCGGTGGAGGAGGGGCGCGATTATCTGCGCGTCACACCCGGCTCGCTGAAGGCGGGTATCGCCATCGATACCTACGACGACCATCGCATGGCGATGAGCTTCTCGCTGGTCGCGCTGGGCGGCGTTCCGGTGCGGATCAACGATCCCCAGTGCGTCGCCAAGACCTTTCCCGACTACTTCGCCGCGCTGGAGAAGATTCGCGCATGAGCGCGCCGGTGATCGCGATCGACGGCCCGTCGGCCTCGGGCAAGGGAACGATCGCGAGCCGCGTGGCGAAGCGCCTGGGGTTCCACTACCTGGAGAGCGGCGCTCTGTACCGCCTCGTGGCGCTCCTGTCTCTGCGGGAGAGCACCGTGGATGAAAAGCGGCTCGTTCAACTCGCCGACGAGATGGACGTGCTCTTCGACGAGGGCGAGATCCTGCTCGATGACGAGGCGGTTACCGAAAAGGTCCGCAGCGAGCCGGTGGGCAACCGCGCCTCCGAGGTTGCCAAGGTACCGGCGCTCCGCCAGGCGCTGTTGCGGCGCCAGCGGGCCTTCCGCCGCCCCCCCGGCCTGGTCGCCGACGGCCGCGACATGGGCACCGTCGTGTTCCCGGACGCCGACCTTAAGGTGTTCTTGACAGCCGCCCCTGAAATCAGGGCCGAACGGCGCTATAAGCAGTTGATAGAAAAAGGAATCGATGCTAATCTTCGCGCCCTTTCCCGGGATCTGCGGGACCGGGACGAGCGCGACGCCAAGCGGGCGGTCGCGCCGCTGGTTCCGGCGCCAGATTCGCAAGTGCTCGATTCCACGGCACTTTCGATCGACGAGGTGGTAGAGCGCATCGTCGCTTGGTGTCGGGAGAGGAAATTGGGTGGGCAGGCCTGAAGCCTTGCCCGGTGTTCAACGAGACCCGCGGCGCAAGCTGCGGAGTGAAAAGGTTTTTTCTTAATGGCTAGCATTTCCCCAGCACCGTCATCCCAGAAGTCGTCGCCGAAATCCGCGCAAGCGTCCGGCGGCGAGTCGTTCGCCGCTCTCTTCGAGGAGAGCCTCAACCGGAAGGAGATGCGCGTCGGCGAGGTGATCACCGCCGAGGTGCTGAGCGTCGACGACAACTTCGTGGTGGTGAACGCGGGGCTGAAATCTGAAAGCATCATCCCGTCCGACGAGTTCAGGAACGACGCGGGCCAAGTCGACGTCAAG
>DASQAW010000398.1:0-2178 GCA_035635495.1 Burkholderiales bacterium | reverse complement strand
CGACGCCAGGGCCTTCAGCCGGTGGCGGGCGTGCGCCGCGCCGAGCAGAAGGCGAACGTCGAGGCGCGTGGCTTCCAGGCGCTGGTTCTCGAGCAGACAGTGCCCGGCGAATGGGACGCGGTCTTCGACACGACCGGCTTCTGGCTCGCCCAGGCGATCGGCGCGCTCGCGCGCTTCGGGCGCGTGATCGTAATCTTCGCTCCCGGCGACGGCGCGGTGCCGGTGTCGGCGCGCGACCTCTACCGGCGAGGCGCGAGCATCGTTGGCATCAACTCGCTCATCTACAAGCCTGCCGAATGCGCGCGTCTCCTCGCGCAACTCGCGCCGGCGTTCGAGGCCGGCGAGCTGCGCGCGCCCGACGGCATCGTCGCGCGGCCGCTGGCGCAGGCGACCGAAGCCTACGCGGCGTTGCAGCGCGGGCAGAAAGGAAAGGTGGTACTCGTCCCATGAGAGCGTGGTTACTTCTCCTTTGCATCCTCACCGCCCAGGCGCAGGACTATCCCTCGCGCCCGATCCGCCTCATCCTGCCGCAGCAGCCGGGCTCGGCGACCGACGTGCTCGCGCGGCTCGTCGCCGTGAAGCTCGGCGACACGCTCGGCCAGCCGCTCGTCATCGAGAACCGCATCGGCGCGGGCGGCCTGCTCGGCGCCGAGGCCGCGGCGAAGGCGCCGCCCGACGGCTACACGCTGCTCGTCGGCGCGACGGCCTGGATCACGGTCGCGCCGCACACGTACAAGACGATGCCGTACGACCCGCTCGCCGATTTCCTGCCGGTGTCGCTCTTCGCGGTGAGCCAGAACCTGCTGGCCGTGAATCCGTCGCTGCCGGCGACCTCGGTGAAGGAGCTGGTCGCGCTGATGAAGGCGAAGCCGGGCGAGCTCAACATGGCTTCCGCTGGCGTCGCCTCGTCCAGCCATCTCGCCGGCCTTCTCCTCACCAGCCTGGCCGACGTTCGCGCGACGCACGTGCCGTACAAGGGCGCCGGCGCCTCGGTGCTCGCGGTGGTCTCGGGCGAGGCGCAATGGACCTTCACGCCGATGCAGGGCCCGCTGCCCCACGTGCGCTCGGGCAAGCTGCGCGCGCTCGCGGTCGGCGGCGCGACGCGCTCGCCGGCGCTGCCCGACGTGCCGACGGTCGCGGAGTCGGGCATTCCCGAGTATTTCTCCGGCACCTGGTACGGCCTGATGGCGCCGAAAGGCACGCCGCCGGCCATCGTCGAGCGTCTGAATGCCGCGACGGTGAAGACCATGGCGGTACCCGAAATGCGCGAGCAGATCGCCAACCAGGGCGCGGACGCGCGCACGACGACGCCGCCTGAGTTCGCGCGCTTCGTGCGCGACGAGTACGAGCGCATGGCGAAAGTCGTCAAGCTCGCCGGCCTGGTGCCGGAATGATGGAAATCGTCGACGCCCACATCCACCTGTGGGCGGGCGGCAAGCCGCGCGCCGCGCACCGGCAGGTGCCGTACTCGAAGGAGGAGGCGCTCGACGACATGGTGCGTGCCGGCGTCGGCGCGGCGGTGATCCAGCCGCCGGCCTGGGATCCGCGCGCGCACGAGATCGCCGTCGACGCCGCGAAGAGCCATCCGCAGCGCTTCGCCATCCTCGGCAACTTCCCGCTGGAGGAGCCGCAGCACCTTGCCGGCTGGAAGAAGCAGCCCGGCATGCTCGGCCTGCGCTACATCTTCAACGAGCCGCGGCACGCGGCCTGGCTCGAGGGCGGCGAGCTCGAATGGCTCTGGACCGGCGCGGCGCGCGACGGCATCCCGATCGCGCTCGCCGCGGCCGCGTACCTGCCGCAGGTGAAGCGGCTCGCCGAGCGCCATCCCGCTCTGCGCCTGCTGATCGACCACCTCGCCGTGCCGCTCGGCGCCACCGGCGCCGCGGCGTTCGTCCACAGCGATGCGCTCGTCGCGCTCGCGCGCTGTCCGAACGTCGCGGTCAAGGCGACCGGCGCGCCGGCGTACGCGACCGACGAGTATCCCTACCGCAGCATCCACGGCTATCTGGAGCGCATCTACGACGCCTTCGGCCCGAAGCGCTTCTTCTGGGGCACCGACATCACCAAGATGCCCTGCACGTGGCGTCAGTGCGTGACGCTCTTCACCGAGGAACTGCGCTGGCTGCCGGAGGCCGACAAGCCGCTCGTCATGGGCGAGGCGCTCCGCGCCTGGCTCGG
>DASQAW010000397.1:0-10560 GCA_035635495.1 Burkholderiales bacterium | reverse complement strand
TTGCTCTGACCCCTTTTTCAGGCGTAGCTCCAGGTGGCGCTTCACGTCGGGCCACTCGGACAGGATGATGCTGTACATCACCGAGTCGCGCACCGTGCCGTCGCGCCGCGGCCAGTGATGGCGGATGACGCCGTCCTTCTTGGCGCCGAGCGCCTCGATCGCGCGCTGCGAGTTGAAGTTGAAGTTGTCGGTGCGCAAGCCGACCACCTTGCAGCCCAGCCCGTCGAACGCGTGGCCGAGGAGGAGCAGCTTGCACGCGGTGTTGACGTGGCTCTTCTGCCAGCGCCTGGCGTACCAGGTCCAGCCGATCTCGACGCGGTGGGCGTCCCGGATGATGTCGTGGTAGCGCGTGCTGCCGACGATCTCGCCGCTCGAGAGCTCGCGCACCACGAACGGCAGCATGTGCCCCGCATCGCGCCCGGCGAGCGCCTGCGCGATGTAGGCCTCGGTCTGCTCGGGCTCGGGCACGGAGGTGAACCAGAGCCGCCAAAGTTCGCCGTCGGCCGCCGCTTTCGCGAGCGAGTCGCGATGCTCTTTCGCCATCGGCTCGAGGCGCACGCCGTGGCCTTCGAGCGTGACCGGGCGCGGTTCCTTCATGGCCCGAGTCTACAATGCGGCGAATCATGGACAAGGAAAAGACCAAGCTCGCCGTAGACCAGGTGTTCCGCGACATGGCGGGCGCGATGGCCGCCGGCATGGCCTTCGTCGGCACGCGCACCGGCCTGTTTCGCGCGATGGCGGGCAAAGGCGCGATGCGGCTGGACGAGGTGGCGCGCGCCTCCGGCCTGCAGCGGCGCTACGTGGAGGAATGGCTGCGCGGCATGGTCGCCGCCGGCTATGTCGAGTACGACGCCGCCAAGGAGACCTATACCCTGCCCGAGGAGATGGCGTACTTCGTCGCCTCGGACGGCACCGACCATTTCGTCGGCGGCATGTGGGAGATGGTGCCGGCGCTGATGCGCGTGGCGCCGCGCGTGGCCGAGGCCTTCGAGAAGGGCGGCGGCGTGCCGTTCGCCGATTTCGGTCCCGACTGCGTCAACGCGCTCGACCTCATCAACCGGGGCCAGTACGAGGAGCGCTTCGCCAGCTACTGGCTGAAATCGCTTCCCGACGTGGTGGCGCGGCTGCAGGGCGGCGGGCGCATGCTCGACTACGGCTGCGGATCGGGACGCGTGGCGATGGCGATCAAGCGTGCCTTTCCCGCGGCTCAGGTCGCGGGCTTCGATATCGACGCGCAGTCGATCCGGCGCGCGCGCGAGGCAGCCGCCGGTCTGGATATCGCGTTCAGCACCGAGGTACCGAAAGGGGCGTTCGACCTGGTCACGATCTGCGACTGCATCCACGACCTCGCCGCGCCGGTGGAGACGCTGCGCCAGGTCCGCCGGCTGGTGAAGCCCGACGGTACGCTCTTCGTCGTCGAGCCCAAGGCTGCCGACCGGCTGGAAGACAACCGCAACCCGGTCGCGACCATGTTCTACGGCTTCAGCCTGTTCCACTGCATGACGCAGTCGCTCGCGCGCGGCGGCCCGGGCCTGGGCACCTGCATGGGACCCGGCCAGACTGAGAAACTCCTGCGCGAAGCGGGCTTCCGCGGGTTCAGAATGCTCGACATCAAGAGCATGACCAACCTCTTCTACGCCGCCACGCCATGAACAAGGAACTCGCCCCCAGCGGAAAGCTGCGCATTGGCCTCAACTATTCCAATTTCCTGCTCGTGCTCGGCGACGACGCCAAGGGCGACCCCCGCGGCATCGCGCCGGACCTCGGGCGCGAGCTCGCCCAGCGGCTGCGGATGCCGTTCGAGTTCGTGAAGTTCGATGCGGCGGGCAAGCTCTTCGACGCCGTGAAGAGCGGCGAATGCGACGTCGGCTTCCTCGGCGCGGAGCCGCAGCGCGCCAGCGAGGTGGACTTCACGGCCGCGTACCTGGAGATCCCCGTCACGTTCCTCGTGCCCGCCGGCTCGCCGATCAAGAGCATCGCGGACGTCGACCGCGAGGGCGTGCGCGTCGCGGTCTCCGAGCGCAGCGCTTACGACCTGTACCTGACGCGCACGTTCAAGAAGGCCCAGCTCGTGCGCACCAAAGGCATCCCGGCGTCGTACGACGCGTTCATCGCACAGAAGCTCGAAGCGCTCGGCGGGCTGAAGCCGAAGCTGGTCGAGGAGCAGGCGCGCACGCCCGGCTCGCGCATCCTCGACGGCCAGATCACCGGCGTGCAGCAGGCGATCGGCGCACCCAAGGGACGCCCGGCGGCGGCGCAGTACCTGCGTGAGTTCGCCGAGGACGTGAAGCGCTCGGGGCTCGTCGCGCGCACGATAGAGAAACACGGCGTCAAGGGTGTAAAGGTGGCTTCATGAATGAACTGCGCGTTTACTGGCGGCCCGGCTGCTCGAGCTGCGTCAAGGTGAAGGAGTTCCTGACCCACCTCGGCGTCGAGTACGAGTCGATCAACGTCTCGGCGCGGCCCGAAGCGATGGACGAGCTCCGCGAGCTCGGCGTGCGCACGGTGCCGGTGGTGGCGCGCGGCAGGGAGTACGTGTTCGCGCAGGAGCTCGCCGACGTGTCGCAGTTCGTCGGCCGCAAGGTCGACTTCCAGCGGCTGCCGCCCGACGCGCTGTACCGCAAATGGCAGACGGTGCTCGCGGCGGCGCAACGGCACGTGATGCAGATTCCGGCGGAGCGCCTGAAAGAGCGTGCGACGCCGGGGCGCGACCGCAGCATCCGCGACCTCGCGTACCACGTTTATCAGGTGCCCGACGCGTTCGTGCAGGCGGTGGAGGACGGCGCACAGGACCTGACCGCGGTATACAACGCGCCGCCGCCAGCAAATGTCACCCGGGGGGACGACATCCGCGCCTACGGCGCGTCGGTGGCAAAGCGACTCGAAGCCTGGTGGCGCCGCGACGGTCACGATGCCCCAACCGCCCGTTTGCGCACCTATTACGGCGAGCAACCCCTGCACCACGTAATGGAGCGCTGCACCTGGCACTCGGCGCAGCATGCGCGCCAGATCGTCGCGGTGCTCGAGCGCTTCGGCATCGCGCCGGACGGCCCGCTGACCGCGGCAGATTACGCCGGCCTGCCAATGCCCGCGGCGCTCTGGGAATAGCACGTGCTGAGGCTTCTGATCGTCTGGCTGATCAACACCGTGGCGCTGGTCGCGGTGGCGTATCTCCTGCCGGGCGTGAGCGTCGCGAGCTTCGGCACCGCGCTGGTCGCGGCGCTGGTGCTCGGCCTGGTCAACACGGTGATCCGGCCGATCCTGATCCTGCTCACGCTGCCGGCGACCATCCTCACCCTCGGCCTGTTCATCTTCGTGATCAACGGCCTCCTCTTCTGGTTCGTCGGCTCGTTCATCCAGGGCTTCGTCGTCGCCGGCTTCTGGTGGGGCGTGCTGGGCGCGATCGTCTATAGCCTGATCTCGTGGCTGCTCTCCGCGCTCGTGCTTCACACCGCGCGCGCGCAATAACGATCCTGCCGTACCGCGGCTACGGCAACGCGCAAAAGCTCGTGCTGCCGGGCCGCGTGCTGAAGGACAAGCGCATCCGCCCCGCGCGGCTGCGCGAGCGCCGCTGGCGCAACCTCGCGGCGTTCATCAAGTTCATCGAATCGGACGAGGTGCCTTACGCCCGCCTGCGCGCGAGCTTCCGCGGCGTCGTGCAGGAGCTGCGCGCCGACCGGGAAGGCTACTTCCGCGTCGAGCTGAAGTGCCCGCGCGTCGAGGCGAGATGGCACGAGCTCGCCGTGGAGTGGATCGACGATCCGGCGGTGCGCGCGCTGGGGCGGGTATTGGTGCCGGCGAAGAAAGCCAAATTCGCCGTGGTCAGCGACATCGATGACACGGTGGTGCACAGCTACGTCACCAACAAGCTGCGCATGCTGCTGACGGTCGCGTTGTCGAACGCGCGCACGCGCAAGCCCTTCCCGGGCGTGGCCGCGTTCTACCGGGCGCTGCATGCCGGCGTGAACCCGTTCTTCTACGTCTCCAAGAGCCCGTGGAACCTGTATCTGCCGCTCGTGGAGTATCTCGAGGTGCAGGGACTGCCTGAAGCGCCGCTCTTCCTGCGCAACCTCGGGCTGCGCATGCCGCGCAATCACAAGCGCGCCGCGATCTCGGCGCTGCTCGAAGCCTATCCCGCCCTGCCGTTCATCCTGATCGGCGATAGCGGCGAGGACGATCCGGAGGTTTACGCGGACATCGTGCGGCGCTATCCGAAGCGCATCCGCGTGATCTACATCCGCTCGGTGAATCGCCGAGCCAAGCGCCTCGCCGCCATCGAGCGGCTGATCGCGCACGTTGCGCGCACCGGCTGCCAGCTCGTCCTGGCGCCCGACAGCGAGCATGCCGCGGCGCATGCGGCGGCCGAAGGGCTGATCGAGGCTAAGGCGCTGCGCGCGGTGCGCGCGGAGAAGCTGTCGGAATGATCGCGGACGTCGTACGGAACAGCTCGGCGAAGGCCGGGGCGTCGAGCGGCGTGCTGAAGAGGTGGCCCTGCCACTGCTCGCAGCCGAGCTCGAGCAGGCGGTCGAGCTGCCCGGGATGCTCGAGGCCCTCGGCGGCCACGGCGACGCCGATGGTGTGCGCCAGCTCGGCGATCGTGCGCACGATCGCCTGGTCGGCGGGATCGGTCTCGATGGTGCGGAGGAACAGGCGGTCGATCTTCAGCTTGTCGATCGGCAGCTCGCGCAGGTAGGCGAGGCTCGAGTAGCCGGTGCCGAAGTCGTCGATGGCGAAGCGCACGCCGAGGGCACCGATCTTGCGCAGCGTTTCGGCGTTCTCCGGGAAGTTCGACATCAGCACGCGCTCGGTCACTTCGAGCTCGACGCGCGACCCTTCCAGTGAATGGGCAGCGAGGCGGCCCTTGAGCTTGTCGACAAATGCGTCGCCCTGCGCCAGCTCGGGCGCGGAGACGTTGACTGCGAACCAGGGCTTCCCCGGCAGCTCGCGCTGCCAGGCGCCTGCCTGCGCAAAGGCGCGCTCGAGCGTCCACTCGCCGATCGCGCGGATCAGGCTCGAGTCTTCGGCGAGCGGCACGAACTCCTCGGGTCCGAGCAGCCCGCGCAACGGGTGCTGCCAGCGGACCAGCGCCTCCGCCCCGACGATCTGTCCGCCTCTACCCGGCTTCCCCTGCACGACAGGTTGCCAATGGAGCAGGAGCTCGCTGCGCGTCAGCGCGGCGCGCAGGTCGTTCTCGACGCGCAGCCGCTCGGCCGCGCGCACGCCGAGCGCCGGGTGGAAGAAGCGGAACGCGGCGCGCCCGGCCTCCTTCGCCGAGTACATGGCGGCGTCGGCCTGCTTGAGGAGCTCGGCGAAGTCACGCCCGTCGCGCGGATAGAGCGCGATGCCGATCGAGGCGCCGACGCTGAGCGTGCGGCCTTCGATGGTGAACGGCCGCCCGAGGATCGAGAGCAGGCGCTCGCCGAGCTGCGCGGCCTCGTCGCGCGACTTGAGCCCGTTCCAGAGCAGCGCGAAGTCGTCGCCGCCCAGGCGCGCGAGGGTGTCCTCGCGCCGCAGCGCGTTTTGCAGCCGCTCGGCCACCGCGCGCAACAGCACGTCGCCTGCCGCGTGGCCGAGCGAGTCGTTCACCAGCTTGAAGCGGTCGAGATCGATCGCCAGAAGCGCGAGCTGCGATTGCGCTCGCGCCGCATTGAGGATGGCCTGCGCGGTGCGCTCGGCCAGCAGGCTGCGGTTGGCCAGCCCGGTGAGCGCGTCGCGCGTCGCGAGCTGCTCGATGCGCGCTTCGTCCTGCTTGCGCGGCGTGACATCGGCCGCCGTGCCGCGGTAGCCGATCCAGCGGCCGTCGGCGTCGGTGAGCGGCACGCCGGAGAGCGACTGCCAGATGACGCCGCCCGACTTGGTCATGATGCGGTGCACGAGGTCGCGGAACGGCCGGCCGCCTTTCTCCTCCTCACGTCCGCCGTGGGCGGCGAACCAGGCGCGCATGGTCCGCTCCTCGCCGAGCGGCAGGAATTCCCAAAGTTTCCGGCCGAGGAGCTCGGCGCGCGGATAGCCGATCAGCGCCTCGACGCGCTCGGAGAGGTAGGTGTAGCGCCATTCCGCGTCGGCTTCCCAGACGTACTCGCCCGACACCGCGGCAACGTCGCGGAAGCGCTGGTCGGCCTCGACGACCGCCGCCTCGGCGTGCTTGCGCGCGTCGATGTCGGTGACGATGCCCGAGAGGCGCAGCGCCCGCCCCTCCAGGCTGCGTTCGGTGACGCGCGCGCGCGCGTGCAGCCACTTCCACTCGCCGACCTTGGTGGCGATGCGGAATTCGCTGTCGAACTCCGCCTCCTCGCCCTTCAGCACGCGCACCAGCGCCGCACGCGTGCCGGGCTCGTCGTCGGCATGGATCAGGCCGCGCAGATCCGAGCCGCGCGCGACCGCCGGCGAGCGGTCGTGGCCGAGGAAGCGCACCCAGCCGTCGCCGGCGTAGAGCTCGTCGTGCTCGAGGTCGAGATGCCATTCGGCGAGGTTGCCGCCGTCGAGCGCCATCTCCAGGCGCTCCTTCGCCTGCGCCAGCCCGCGCTCGGCGCGGCGCTGCTCGGTGACGTCGCGCCCCACGCCGCGGTAGCCGGCGAAGCGCCCGTGCTCGTCGTGGTGCGACTGCCCCGAGACGATGTGCACGGCGCGCGCGCCGCGCTCGTCCGCGCGCGAGATCTCCAGGTCGAAGAACGGCAGCTGCTTCTCGAGCCGCTCGAGGTGCGCCTCGAGCGCGCCCGGATCGACCTCGACGCGCGGGATTTCCCAGAAGCGCTTGCCGTAGGTGGCGGTGTCGCCGAAGAGCGTGGCCACCGGCCCGCCGCCCGAGAGCCAGGTGATGCGGTGCCCGGTGTCGGTCTCCCAGAACCAGTCGGCCGAGAGCTCGGTCAGGCTCTTGAGCCGCTGCTCGTGCGCGCGCGCGTCGGCGAGCTCGCGCTCGCGGCGGCGCGCGGCCACCACCATGACGAGATAGACGGCGCAGCCCGAGATCGCTGCAGCCAGCAGCAGCGCGTCGGCGATCACGGGCTAGGCGGTGCCGTCGCGCACCGGCGGCGCGACCTTGAGGACTTCCTCGATGGTCGTGAGGCCGGAGCCGACCTTCATCGCGCCGCTGATGCGCAGCGGCTTCATGCCTTCCTTGAAGGCCTGCTCGCGCAGCGCCGCCAGGTCGGCGTTGGCGTTCACCAGGTGCTTGATGGCATGCGTGAAGAGCAGCGTCTCGTAGACACCGATGCGTCCCATGAAGCCCGTCATGCGGCACTCGAGGCAGCCGACCGGCTTGTAGAGGCGCGCCGGGTGCTTCGACTTCCACGGCGCGACCAGCGCCTCCCACGCGGTCTGGTCCGCGTCGCGGTGCAGCTCCACCTTCTGCTTGCAATGCGGACAGAGCGTGCGCACCAGGCGCTGCGCCATCACGCCGTTCAGCGTCGCGTTCAGGAGATACGGCGGCACGCCGAGCTCCAGCAGCCGCGCCACGGCGCTCGGCGCATCGTTCGTGTGCAGCGTGGAAAGGACCAGGTGCCCGGTGAGCGCCGCCTGCACCGCCATCTCGGCGGTCTCGAGGTCGCGGATCTCGCCGACCATGATGATGTCCGGGTCCTGCCGCATGAGCGCGCGCACGCCATCGGCGAAGCCGAGCTCGATCGACTGCACCACCTGCATCTGGTTGAAGGCGGGCTCGACCATCTCGATCGGGTCCTCGATGGTGCAGACGTTGACCTCGGGCGTGGCGAGGGTCTTCAGCGTCGAATAGAGCGTGGTCGTCTTGCCCGATCCCGTCGGGCCCGTCACCAGCACGATGCCGTTCGGCCGGTTGGTCATCTCCTGCCAGCGCTTGTGATCCTCCTCCGAGAAGCCGAGCTCCTTGAAGTCGCGCACCAGGACCTCGGGATCGAAGATGCGCATCACCAGCTTCTCGCCGAACGCGGTCGGCAAAGTCGAGATGCGCAGCTCGACCTCCTCGCCGGCGAGCGTGCGCGTCTTGACGCGCCCGTCCTGCGGCCGGCGCTTCTCCACCACGTCCATGCGCGCGAGGATCTTGATGCGGCTGGTCATGGCGGCGAGGATCGACGCCGGGATCTGGTAGACCTGGTGCAGCACGCCGTCGATGCGAAAGCGCACGATGCCCTGCTCGCGGCGCGGCTCGACGTGGATGTCGCTCGCGCGCTGCTCGAAGGCGTAGGACCACAGCCAGTCGACGATGCGCACCACGTGCGCATCGTTCGCGTCGACCGGCTTGTCGCTCTTGCCGAGCTCGACCAGCTGCTCGAAGTTGGAGAGCCCGCTCGCGCCGCTGGCCGCGCGGCCGGCGCCCTTGATCGATTTCGCCAGGTTGTAGAACTCGACCTGGTAGCGCTCGATGTCGAGCGGGTTGGCGATCACGCGCTTGATCTCGCGCTTGATCATGCGCGCGAGCTCGGGCTCCCAGTCCCGCACGTTCGGCTCGGCGGTGGCGATGACCGCTTCCTTCGCCGTCACGCCTACCGGCAGGATGCGAAAGCGAGTGGCGTAGGCGGAGCTCATCACGTCGGTGACCGCGGCGAAATCGATCTTCAGCGGATCGATGTGCAGGTACTCCATGCCGACGCGCTTCGCCAGCCACTCGCTCAGCGTCTCGAGCTGCAGGAACTTGCCGCCCGTGCCCGGCGCGCGCCACTTCTGCTCGGCAATGATCACCAGCGGATGCAGCGCGCCGCGGTAATAGCGGCGCTCCTTCTTCAGCTCCTCCGCCGTCTCCCTGGACACGAGCTTGTCCCCGACCATCCAGTCCAGGAGCTCGGCGAGCGCCAGCCGATGCGGTGTGCCTTCTCCCGGGGCACTCTTAACTACTTGTTGCATAGGCGAAAGACTATACCGCAAACTCTCGCCGGCGATCCTTGGACTCCAAGGTAAATGACGAAGCTGAGCGTGGCCTATTGCATGGACCGAGCGTTCTTTAACCTCGGTGGCGCGCGGTGAGCGGCGTCCTGCATTCCATCAACGTATCTAATGGCGGCGTGCCGAAGCTGTCGCAGCGCGCCGCGGCGGTTCGTACTCGCGGCGTCGAGGGCGACCGCCAGCGCGACCTGCGCTACCACGGCGGGCCGACGCGCGCCGTCTCGCTCTACTCGCTGGAGCTGATCCACGCGTTGCGGGCGGAAGGTCATCCCGTCGACGTCGGCTGCATCGGCGAGAACTTCACGCTCACCGGAGTGCCGTGGGAACAGATGGTGCCCGGCGCGAAGCTCGAGGTGGGCGAGGTGCAGATCGAGCTCACCGACTACGCGGCGCCGTGCGGCAACCTGCGGCCGTACTTCACGGCTGGCGCCTTCGTCCGCGTCGCGCAGAAGGTCAACCCCGGCTGGAGCCGGCTCTACGCGCGGGTGCTGCGCGAAGGAAGCGTTCGAATCGGCGACCCGGTGCGCGTCGGATGAACGACGCTGAGGTACGCGCCGGCTGGCGGAATCTCGGCATCGTGGTGGCCGAGCTGCGCAACCACGGCCAGGCCGCGGTGGCCGACCAGCTCGTCGAGGGCGTGCAATGCGCTTCCACTTCCGGCGAAATCTACAGCGGCGTCGGCCACACGCTGATGCAGCATCGCGTGCTGCGCAAATCGCTCACCTCGGCCGGCAGCGCCGCGTGGGCGGGCGCGCTCGATGACATCGATCGCGCGCATGGCATGCCGGGCTACATGCGCTGGCTCATGCGCCTGTGGCGGAAGCTATGACGTTCCCGCTCGAAGGCCGCTGCGACTGCGAGCAGGTGCGCTACCGCATGCAGACGAAGCCGCTCTTCGTGCACTGCTGCCATTGCCGCTGGTGCCAGCGCGAGAGCGGCGCGTCGTTCGCGCTCAACGCGATGATCGAGTCCGACCGGCTCACGCTGCTCGGCGCGAAGCCCGAGTTGGTCGATACGCCGTCGCAGAGCGGCCTGGGCCAGAAAGTGGCGCGCTGCGCGAAGTGCCGCATCGCGCTCTGGAGCCACTACGCCGGCGCCGGAGCGCTCATCAGCTTCGTGCGCGTCGGCACGCTCGACGACCCGGATGCGCTGCCGCCCGACATCCACATCTTCACCGCGTCGAAGCAGCCCTGGGTGGTGATCCCGCCCGGCATGCCATCGGTGCCGGAGTATTACGAGCGGGAGAAATACTGGCCGCGCGAGAGCCTCGAGCGCCGGAAGAGCTTCCTGCCGCAGCTGGAGGCCTATCAAGCCGAGCTGAAGAAGAAACGCAGCTAGGCTGCTACTCTCTCGGCCGATGCGACGCGCTCTGGCTTCAGAAGTGAAGTTCCGCGAAGTCTGGGCGTGGAGCATGTACGACTTCGCCAACTCGGCTTACACCACGGTGGTCATCACCGCGGTGTTCGGCGCGTACTTCGTCGGCGCGGTGGCGGGCAACGCGGCGTGGGCGACCTTCGCGTGGACCGCGGCGCTGTCCGTCTCCTACGCCGCAATCCTCCTCACCGGCCCGGTCATCGGCGCCTGGGCCGATGCGCACGCGGCAAAGAAGAAGCTGCTGTTCCTAACCACCGTGGGCTGCGTCGCCTTCACGGCCCTGCTTGCGTTCGTAGGCCCGGGCGCGGTGGTGCTCGCGCTCGTGCTGGT
>DASQAW010000396.1:0-1574 GCA_035635495.1 Burkholderiales bacterium | reverse complement strand
TTTCTCATTGCCGGGCCGTGCGTGGTCGAGTCGCGCGAGCTGCAGCTCGAGGTTGCCGGCCGGCTGAAGGAAATCACCGGCAGGCTGGGCATCCCGTTCATCTTCAAATCCTCCTACGACAAGGCCAACCGCAGCTCGGGCAAATCCTTCCGCGGCCTGGGCATGGACAAGGGGCTCCAGATCCTCGCGGAGGTCAAGCGCCAGATCGGCGTCCCGGTGCTCACCGACGTGCACGAAGAGGGCGAAGTCAAGCCGGTGGCCGCAGTCGTTGACGTGCTGCAGACGCCGGCCTTCCTGTGCCGCCAGACCGATTTCATCCGCGCGGCCGCTTCCGCCGGCAAGCCGGTGAACATCAAGAAGGGCCAGTTCCTGTCGCCGCAGGAGATGAAGAACGTCGTAGAGAAAGCTCGCGAAGCGAGCGGCGCGGATAATGTCTTGGTGTGTGAAAGAGGCTTTTCGTTTGGCTACGGCAATCTCGTGTCCGACATGCGCTCGCTCGCGATCATGCGCGACACCGGCTGCCCGGTGGTGTTCGACGCCACGCACTCGGTGCAGCTGCCGGGCGGGCAGGGCACGGCTTCGGGCGGCCAGCGCGAGTTCATTCCGGTGCTCGCGCGCGCGGCGGTGGCCAGCGGCATCGCCGGGCTGTTCATGGAGACCCATCCGGACCCGGCGAAGGCCCTGTCGGACGGGCCCAACGCTTGGCCGCTTGGCATGATGCAGGGATTGCTCGAAACTCTCGTCGAGCTCGACCGGACGGTCAAGAAGAAAGGCTTCGCTGAAATGAAAGTGAAAGGCTGATGAGCTCCATCGTCGACATCGTCGCGCGCGAGATCCTCGACTCGCGCGGCAACCCCACCCTGGAAGCCGATGTGCTGCTCGAGTCCGGCGTCATGGGCCGCGCCGCGGTGCCGTCGGGCGCCTCGACCGGCAGCCGCGAGGCGATCGAGCTGCGCGACGGCGACAAGCGTCGCTACGGCGGCAAGGGAGTCCTGAAAGCCATCGAGTACGTCAACACCGAGATCTCGGAAGCCGTCGTCGGGCTGGACGCGATGGAGCAGGCGTTCATCGACCGCACGCTCATCGAGCTCGACGGCACGGAGAACAAGTCGCGCCTCGGCGCGAATGCGATCCTCGGGGTATCGATGGCCGCGGCGCGGGCCGCGGCCGAGGAAGCCGGGCTGCCGCTCTACCGCTACTTCGGCGGCTCGGGCGCGATGAAGATGCCGGTGCCGATGATGAACGTGATCAACGGCGGCGCGCACGCCAACAACCGGCTCGACCTGCAGGAGATGATGATCGTGCCGGTCGGCGCGCAGTCCTTCCGCGAGGCGCTGCGCTGCGGCGCCGAGGTGTTCCACGCGCTGAAGAAGATCATCGACGGCAAGGGCATGTCGACCGCGGTGGGCGACGAGGGCGGCTTCGCGCCCGATGTCGCGAGCCATGCGGCCGCGCTCGACCTGCTGGTGGAAGCGATCGGCAACGCCGGCTACAGCGCCGGGCAGGACGTGATGCTGGCGCTCGATTGCGCGGCGTCGGAGTTCTACCAGGACGGGCGCTACGTGCTCGACGCC
>DASQAW010000395.1:0-2129 GCA_035635495.1 Burkholderiales bacterium | reverse complement strand
AATACAACGCTGCTCATGGTACTTCCGCGACGCCTTGCTCCGACCCGTCCTTTTCGGTGTAGCCTTTGCTCGGGGAGGTGGCGTTTCCACCAGGGAGCTCGCCACGAACATCGATAACACGCTGCTCATCGTCTGGTCCATGGTCGGGGCGGCGTCGTTAACACTTGCCGTGATGCACGGACTGCTGTGGCTGCTCGACCGGCGGTTCCTCGTCAATCTCGCATTCTGTGTCGTCGCGGTGGCGGTGGCCGCCATCGCGCGCATCGAATACGGCATGATGCGCGCCGCCTCGCCCGAGGAATTCGCGCAATGGCTGCGCTGGTTCCACCTGGCGAATTTCTTCGTCGTCTCCGGTCTCGTCGTGTTCGTGCATCTGCAGTTCAGCACCGGGCGGCGGTGGCTCGGCTGGACGGTCATCGCCCTGCGCGGCGTAATCAGCGTCGCCAACCTCGTGGGCGGACCGGCAGCCCCCTGGCAGGTGATGCGGCTCGACCGGATCCCGCTGCTCGGCGAGCAGGCTGCGGCAAGCGTCGAGGCCACTGTCCGCCCCTTGCAGTGGCTCGCGACCCTCTCGGCGATCCTGATGGTGGGCTACGTGCTGGACGCAGCTCTGGCGCTTTGGCGAAAGCGAGACCGCGACGCGCGGCGCAAGGCCATCGTCGTCGGCGGCAGCATCGTCGGCTTCCTCGTGATCGCGGTCGTCCAGACTCAGCTGGTCGTGTGGGGCGTGATGCGGATGCCGGCGATGGTGAGTCCGCCCTTCCTGATCATGCTGGCTGCGATGGCCTACGAGCTGTGCCGCGACATCGTGCGCTCGGCGGGAATCGAAAGGGAGGCGCATCGGCTGCGCGACGAGCTGGCGCACGTTGCGCGCGTCAGCACGCTGAGCGAGCTGTCCAGCTCGCTTGCGCACGAGCTGAACCAGCCGCTCGCTGCCATCCTCCTCAACGCCGAAACGGCGAAGATCCTGCTCCAGAGCGAGTCGCCGGACCTCGCCGAGCTGCGCGCCATCGTCGCTGACATCTACAGCGACGACCGGCGCGCCAGCCTGATCATCGAGCGCATGCGCGCGCTGCTGAAGCGCAACACGCTCGAGCTGCACCAGGTCGCCCTGCAGCCGCTCGCGCAGGAGGTGCTCGCGCTCGTGCGCGGCGATGCGGCCGAGCGGCGCGTGACGCTCGATTGCGCCATACCTGAAGGTCTGCCGCCCGTGGTCGCCGACCGCGTTCAGCTTTCGCAGGTGCTGCTCAACCTGCTCGTCAACGGCCTCGATGCGGTGAGCGATCCCGGCAACGGCGCGCGGCGCGTGGCGATCGAAGCCCGGCACGCCGACGAGCGCACGGTCGAGGTCGCGGTGGCCGACTCGGGCCACGGCATCGCGCCCGACATGCTCGCCAAGGTGTTCGAGCCCTTTGTCACCACCAAGCCGAAAGGCATGGGCATCGGGCTCGCGGTCTCGCGCACCATCGTCGAAGCGCACGGCGGGCGGCTGTGGGCTCAGAACAACCCGCAAGCCGGCGCCACCTTCCGCTTCACGCTGTCGGTCGCGCCGGCATGAGCCACGACCCCGTCGTGCATGTGGTGGATGACGACGGGTCATTCGCCCGGGCGGTGTCGCGGCTGCTGGGCGCGCACGGTTTTGCAGTGCGGACATTCGCCTCGGGCGCGGAGCTGCTGGCGCAGGTTTCCCGCGAGAGCCGCGGCTGCGTGGTCATGGACCTGACCATGCCTGGGCTAAGTGGGCTGGAGTTGCAGAAGGAGCTGGCGCAACGCGGCGTCTGGCTGCCCGTGGTCTTCCTCACGGGACAAGCCGACATTCCGAGCTCGGTGCGCGCCATGCAGCACGGTGCCGTGGATTTCCTCGAGAAGCACGCGCCGCAGGAACAGCTGATCGCGGCCGTCGAGCGCGCTCTCCGATCCGACCGCAAGCAGGGCGAGCTGCAGCAGCGGTTCGCCCAGCTCACCGGGCGCGAGCTCGAAGTGCTGCGCCACGTGGTGCGCGGCCGAATGAACAAGCAGATCGCCGCCGACCTCGGCATCCATGAGCGCACCGTAAAGCTGCATCGGACGGCGGTGACGACGAAGCTCGGCGTTCGCTCCGTGGCCGAGCTCACGACGCTCGCGC
Organism: Burkholderiales bacterium; assembly: GCA_035635495.1. Lineage (GTDB taxonomy): Bacteria > Pseudomonadota > Gammaproteobacteria > Burkholderiales > SG8-39 > SCGC-AG-212-J23. Next base: position 4 of record DASQAW010000395.1, on the reverse strand, counting down.
GCGA
>DASQAW010000394.1:0-2295 GCA_035635495.1 Burkholderiales bacterium | reverse complement strand
CGGCCACCGGCACGGCGCTCGAGGTGCTCAACGAGAGGATCGAGGCGTTGCTCGCCTGAAGTTCGTTAGCCCGACTGGGTATCCCGCGCTCGACGCTCGAATCGAAGATCCGCACCCTCAAGATCGACAAGAGTCGATTCCGGCCGCGGGCGGCCAAGAACTAGTGAGATGTTCCAACAGTACCTGTCGTGCCAGTTGCAAAAGCAGGGCGCCTAGGCTCTTTTCGAGCCGCCGAACTTGTCCACGAGGGCGTCGATGAAGGCACGCGTGCGCGCCGGCATCAGGCGCCGCCCCGGAAATACCGCCGAGAGCGGCACCGGCCGGATTTCCCATTCCGGCAACACGCGGACGAGCTGGCCTGCCTTCACGTAGGACTCCGCGCTGCCGTGCTCGGCGAGCACGATGCCCGCGCCGTTGGCAGCCATTCGCAGAACCAGGTCGGGTGAGTTTCCCATGACTCGCGCCGGCGGCAGGCCCTCCCAGCGGGACTTGCCGCGCTGCAGGAGCCATTCGAGCGGCTGGCCGGTGCGTCGCTGGGTATACACCGCGTGGTGCTCGAGGAGCGCGTTCGGATCGCGCGGCGTGCCGCGCTTCTTCAGGTAGGCAGGAGACGCGTACAGGCCGCCACACACGTCGCAGACGTGCCGCGCCGCGAGGGTGGCATCGTCTTTCAGCGCGCCGAGACGAAGCGCTACATCGAAGTTCTCGCCGATGAGATCGACGAAACGCGCCGACACGTCGACTTCCAGGACGATCGCGGGGTAGCGCGCCAGGAATTCGGCGAGGAACGGCGCCATCAGGCCGAGGTCGGTCGCCATCGTGATCCGCAGCCGGCCCGCGGGCTCGAGCTTGCGGTTGTCGGCCAGCGCGCCGGCGGCCTCGGCGCTCTGCTGCACCTGGCGCGCGTGCTCGAGGACCGCCTGGCCGAGCTCGGTCACCGTGAGCTTGCGCGTAGTGCGCAGGATGAGCCGCTCGCCGAGCGCGGTCTCGAGCGCCGTGATCCGCCGCGACACCGTGGAGACGGGGACGGCAAGCCGCTGCGCAGCCTTCGAGAAGCTGCCTTCGTCCACCACGCGGGCGAAGAGCAGAAGGTCATTCGGTTTGAGTTGCATCACGCGCTGACGGGTGCGGCCGACCTTTGCGGCGGTGGAAGGGTGAATTCCATTTTCAGGGCTTCTGTATCCGACGCGCAACTCCTATCTTGCGGGTGTCGCAACCCACGCGGGAAAGGAAGGAGAAAAGCCATGCAATCCGTTTCCACCGTTGAAACTGCCGCCGGCGTCGCCGTCGGCCGCTGGAACGACGTCGCCGATCTCGCCGGACGCATCGCGCTTGCCGCGATCTTCATCATGTCGGGGGCGGACAAGCTCTTCGCTCACACGGCGCAGACCGTCCAGATGATGGAGGCCTACCGGGTGCCGCTCGCCGGGCTGCTCGTCTACCCGGCGGGGATCGTCGAGCTGGCCGGCGGGCTCGCGCTCGCTGTCGGCTTCCGGGCAAGACAAGCGGCCCTGCTCGTCGCGCTCTTCACGGCCGCGGTCACGCCGATCTTCCATGCGTTCTGGGCGGTGCCCGCGGATCAGGCGGTCCTGCAGATGATCGAGTTCATGAAGAATCTCGCCATCTTCGGCGGCCTGCTGCACGTGGTCGCCCGCGGCATCGGGCGTTTCGCGCTGCAACGGGAATGACGCCGGCGATGACACACGAAGGAAGACTGGCCCTGGTGACGGGTGCCGGCCAGGGCATCGGCCAGGCGATCGCGCTCGCCCTCGCAGCACGAGGAGCGCGAGTGATCGCGACCGACCTCGTCCTGCCGCAGGAGACGGTGAGCAAGATCGGTCCCGGGGCATTCGGCCTTCAGCTCGACGTGTCGCAGGAAGATGCCTGGCGGCGAGCATCGCTGCAAAGCCAGGACGTCGGTGAAGTCGACATCGTGGTTAACAACGCCGGCTACTTCCCGAATCGCCCGGTCGACGAGCTGGACCTGTCGACATGGCGCAAAACGATGGCCACGAACCTCGATGCTCACTTCCTGAGCGCGAAATTCTTCCTGCCGGCGATGCGGCGCAGGAAGTGGGGCCGCTTCGTGGGGATCTCGTCGAACATGGTCGGCCTGGCCATCCCGGGCATGAGCCACTACATCGCTTCGAAGATGGGGATCATTGGATTCATGCGCGGGCTGGCGAACGACGTCGCAGGCGACGGCGTTACCGCAAACGCGGTATTGCCCGGCTTGACCGACACCGCCGCAACCGCGACGCAATCGGAAGCGCAAAAGCGCGCCACCTGGGAATA